>NZ_JBEYCQ010000002.1:0-371426 GCF_040632905.1 Streptomyces sp. NPDC016469 | reverse complement strand
ACCAGCGGCGCACCGGCCGAGATCGCCATGTCCATGATCTTGTGGATCTTCGTCGCGTGCGCCTCGCCCAGCGCCCCGCCGAAGATCCGGAAGTCGTGCGCGTACACGAAGACCGTCCGGCCCTCGACCGTGCCCCAGCCGGTAACGACACCGTCGGTGTACGGCTTCTTCGCCTCCAGGCCGAAACCCGTCGCCCGGTGGCGGCGCAGCTGCTCCACCTCGTGGAAGGAACCCGGGTCGAGGAGGAGCTCGATGCGCTCGTGGGCGGTCAGCTTGCCCTTGGCATGCTGCGCCTCGGTCGCCCGGTCACTGGGTCCGCGCCGGGCCTGCTCGCGCAGTGCCAGCAGTTCGGCCACACGGCCGCGGGTGTCGCTCGGCTCGCCCTGGGTTTCGTCCACAACGGTCATGTAACGACCCTACGAACCCCGCCAAGAAAATGGTGCCGTCGACTCCGTACAGTCTCCTGCCCGGTTTACTGGTGGAGCCGGACAGAAGCCCGCGCCCATGCAGGCGAAGTACCAGCCGGTACCGGGTTCTGCTTGTGGAGGTCCCACAAAGGCTTCACTGTGGCCTGCCGCACACGCCGGTGAGCCGGGGTACCCGGGAGGCCTGGGCGTTCTGCACCTTCTGAATGTTCTTCAGGCGTGGGCGCACCGGCTCCTCCGGGTGCGCCACCGTCAGCAGCACCGCCTCGTAGAACGCGTCCCGCACCGCCGCCGGCATGACGTCCGACGCGTCCAGGCACAACGGCACCCGCTGGTCCGTGAGCCGGCGCCCGACCTCCCGCTCGACCGTGCCCTTGCGGGCCGGGACCGCGGAGTTGGCCGAAAACACCCCGCCCGCGCGGCCCCACTCCTCCTGGGCCTGCTCGGACGTGAGGCGCCGGATCATCGTCCGGGCCCGTTCGCCGTCCCCGAACAACGCGGCGAAGTCCGCCGACACCTCGTGCGCCTTCACGGTATACGAGCCGCCGGGCAGCAGCCGGGCCGAGTCCGTGAAGGCGGCCCCGGCCCTGCGGTCTCCGTAGAACGAGCGGGCGAAGGAGCCCTGGTGCTCCAGGGAGCAGCCGCCGCCGTCGAAGAGCAGCCCGTGCCCGCCGGCCGGGCCCCGGTGGTCCCCCTCCAGGATGCTGAGACGCTCCTTGCGCGATCCCTCGGCGAGGAGACCCGCCCAGGTGGTCCAGGCGGTTTCGACGTGCGAGGCGGTCCAGGGCAGGTCACCGGTGGCCCAGCGCGCGTACAGCACCGGGCCCGCCTGCTGGAGGAGCAGGTCCTCGATCCAGTCGCTGCCGGGCCAGCCGGAGGAGCCGTCGTCGCCCATGGCGGCGCACCAGGCGTCCAGCGGGGCCGGGGAGCGCGGCGGGGTCTCGCCCCTGCGGTACCAGACGATGGACTTGAGGTCGGTCTTGAGCGGCACCCACAGGTCCTTCTTTATGCCCTCTGCCTCCGGCAGCCACGGCTTGCCGTACTCCTCGGGGTCGTAGAGGCCCGTCAGCGACTTGAGCCGGTTGTCGGCGGCGTACTCCACCAGTTCGCCGACGCCGGGCAGGATCGCGATGTCCGGCGGGTCGCCGGCCTGTACCTCGGCGAGCAGGACCTCGCGGGTGGCCGCGGTGCCCTGGTAGGTGTACGGGATGCCGAAGCCGTCCAGGACGTCCTTGAACTGCCGTTCCTGCTCGTCGGTCCAGGGACCGAGGATCGTCACCCTCGGCTCGGCGTCGCTGCCGCCGGGGGCCGCGAGGCCGCAGCCGGCGGCGGTCAGGAGCAGGGCGAGGACCAGCAGGAGGGCGCGGGGGTGCCGTCTCATCCGGCTCTCCAGTAGTAGTCGGCGTTGAGTCTGCGGCTGAGCCCGGCGGCCGGCAGCAGGAGGACGAGCGCGCCGGCGCCGAGCGCCCCGTAATAGGTCCAGCTCTGCCAGCTGCGGGCGGCCAGTTCGCCGCGCAGGTCGGTGGAGGCGAGGGTGACGACCTGCTGGGCATGGGCGAGAGGGTCCCGGTCGTCCTGCTTGCGGGGCGTGTCACCGGCCCGCACGCGCGGGTCGCTCGCGGAGTCCTCGATCCCGGCCCGCACGCACGGGTCGCTCGCGGTGTCCTTGACCCGGGCCCGCACGCGCGGGTCGCTCGCGGTGTCCTCGATCCCGGCCAGCTCGTGGCGCGCCGCGTCCAGCCGTTCCTGGGTGGCGGCGGTCGCCCACAGCGGTACGACGGCGAGGGCGACGGCCACCAGGAGTGTCGGCAGCAGCCACGGGTCCAGGCTGCGCCCGCAGCGGCTGCGCAGCAGCCACAGCGCGCTGAGCGTGGTCAGGGTGAGGACGAGCAGGCCCAGTTCGGCGACGGCCCAGCCGGTGAGCTGGAGGGGGCCGAGCGTGCTGATGCGGGTCATCCGCCGCATCTGGTGGTCCTGGAGGACGTCGAGGCGGGGCACGACCCCGGTGCCCGGACGGTTCAGTTGGCGCTCGGCGTCGCTCATCTTCTGGCACTGCATCAGGTCGTCGTCCACGTACTTCACGGTGCCGGGGGTGATCGAGCCGCTGTACGAGGTCAGTACGCCGGTGACGGTCGCCAGGACGCCCCGGCCGCGCTCGCCGTCGATCTGGACGTCGGAGAGCCGGGACAGGCCCTGACCGGCGGCGGAGAGCTGGGCCTCGTAGCGGGCCCCGGCCCCGACGACCTCGTCGATACCGAAACGCACGGAGACCTCGGCCTCCTGGTGGGCGCGGAGCAGGGCGAGCTGGGTGGCGGCGACACCCTGGACGGCGGGGGCGGCGTGGCCGCGCATCTCGCCGGCGGCGTTCTGCACCTCGCGGTACGAGACGAGCAGCGCGGTCATCGAGACGAGCGCGGCCAGCACGATGACGGCCAGGTGCAGTTCGAGCAGCCGCCTGGTGCGGGAGCCGGTCAGCCGGCGGGCCCGGAAGGCGCGCGTCCAGTGGGTGGGCCGTGGCATCACAGGCGCCTCCCGCAGGCGATGCAGTACCGGGCGCCCGGCCCGGCGAGGTGGCGGCAGCCGGGGCACTTCCCGGCCGGGCCCGCGGCGTGCGCGGGCAGGTCGAGCAGGTGACCCGAGGCGACGTGCAGCCGCCCCACGCGCACGGTCCCCCGGTCGACGGTGGGGCCGACGCGGACCAGGCCCCGGGCCCCGTCCACGATCTCGGCCACCTTGCGGACGTCGTCGAGGACCCAGGCGGCGCCGATCTCGTGGGCCAGCCGGACCGCGAGCCCGAAGTGCCGCTCGGCCTCCTCGCGGCTCATCGGGTCCAGGGCCGCGTATCCCCGGTCGAGCGCGGTCCGCATCCGCGTCGCGGCGTTCATCGCGTCGAGCGTGCCGCCCCCGCCGCCGGTGCCGCCCGCGCCCACGGCGACGCCGGGCGGCAGCCAGCGGACCAGGAGCGGGGCGGTGGCGTCGCCCACGGACACCGTGGCGAGCTGGAGCAGCACGCCCAGCGGGTCGGCGCTCGCGTCCACCCGCACCGCGAGCAGGTAGTCCCGGGTGCCCGGCTCCCACTGGTGGGTGGCGAAGTCGTACCGGTGCGGCTCCCCCGGCGCGGTGACCGGTACGAGGGCGTGCTGCCGGGGCTGGCTCTCGCTCAGCGCGACCCCGGTCACCGCGGGGCGTCCGGTCACGGTGACGGGCAGTTCGGGGCTGCGGACCCGGCGCAGCCGGCGCAGCGCCCCGGTGACGGCCGGGGCGAACCGGTCGGGGGCGGTGTCCGCCGTGCCGTGCAGCCCCTCGGTGAGGGCGAGCAGCGGCGCCGGGTCCCAGTGCACGCCGAGCGCGAGCACGTCCGCGCTGAACGCCCCCTCGCACGCGGCGATCCCGGCCCCGAGCGCCGCCTCGCCGGCCGGGTCGTGCCCGCCGCCGTCGGTGACGAGGATCAGGTGCCGTACGGGCAAGGGCCGTTGTCCGAAGAGCGCGCGGGCGGCGGTGAGCCAGGCCCCGTACCCCGGCGGCGGCCGGTCGTCGGGGGTCGGCGCGACGCGCCCCACGCTGAAAGCGGCACGCCGCTTCTCATCGGTGTCCGCGAGCGCCCAGGGCCCGCGCAGCGGGTAGCACCGCCCGGGCCCGTCGTCCCCGGCGCCCCCGAGCACGGCGAACGACAGCCCGTCGGGCAGTGCGCGCAGGGCGGCGGCGAGCGCGGCGGCTGCGTCGCTCCGGCGCGCGGGGCGGACGTCCAGCGCGACGACGACGGCGAGCTCGGTGGCGGGCCGCTGGTCGCGGGGCCCGGTGCCGGTCGCCTTCACGCGCACATGGGCATCGATCCGGGTGTCGTGGTGCGGCTGCTGGTCGCGCCGGACGTCGACGGACACGGCGAAGCGGAGCCCGGTCGGCGACGGTTCGGGAGCGGCCATGAACGGATCTCCAGGGGGACGGCGTGGGGGCGCGGTGCGCCGGGGCGGACGGTCGTGAGGGCTGCGTCGCGGGGCGCCCGTCGCCCGCCCCTCAGAACCGGGTCTGCGGGCGCACCGCGTGCGAGAGGTCGATGAGCCGTTCGTACTCCTCCGGCTTCTGGCGTTGGCGGGCCAGCCAGCGGTAGCACTGCTCCAGCTCCGCGCGGACCTCCCGTTCGCCGGGGACGGGCGGGGGCGGGACGCCCCCGCGGAGCCAAGTCCGGGGCGGGGGCGGGGGCTCGGCCGGGGCGCGGACCGCGTCGAGTTTCCACTCGTACAGTTCCGTGCGCAGCAGCCAGGCCGCCTCGTCACCGGCGACGACCGGGGCGGCGAGCGCGGCCAGCGCCGCGTCGATCTCCCCCAGCCCGGGCAGGGGGCGGTCGCCCGAGGCCAGCCGGGCGGCCCGGATGCGCAGGGCGGCGACGCGGGCCACGGTGTGGTCGCGGGACTCGTCGGGGACCAGGTCCAGGACCCGGACGGCGGCGGCCCGGTCGCCCCGGGCCAGGGCGAGCCGGGCGAGGCCGAGGGCGGCGCCGACGTGCGAGGGGTTGCGGGCGTGGACCGCGCGGAACAGTTCGTACGCGGACGGGCCCGCCCCGGGCCCCACTTGCTCCGCGCAGTACGCGAGGGCCAGCTTCGCCGCGTACTCGCCGGGCAGGGCGCGGTGCACGGCCGAGAAGTGGGCGTGGGCGGTCTCCAGCAGCGCCCGGCGCTCCCCCGGGCGCACGTCCGAGCCGCGCAGGGCGACCAGGCCGCGGTGCCAGCTGAGGCGCCACTGCCGTACCGGGCCCGGTCCGGGGATCGCGGCCGCCGCCTCGACCTGCTCGTGGGCCGCCGCCGGCGCGTCGGCGCCCTCCTGGCCGAGCAGCAGCCGGGCATTGTGCAGGCAGATCTCGACGGACCGCTCCCCCTCGGCGGGCTGGGCGAGCGGCTGGCCCGGGTCGTAGCTGCTGACCCCGAAGCGGGCGGCTTGCGGGTCGCCGGGGTAGGGCCGGGGCACCGGCAGGCGGCGGGCGATCTCGGTCGGGGTCGGCGTCCCCGGGTCGAGGGCGGGGGCCGGGGGCGTCTCGCGGCGGCTGTGCAGCGGACGGCGCAGCCAGTGCGCGTAGTCCGGCACCGAGCCCAGGCGGGCGCCGAGCAGTTCCGTGGAGGGCGTGAAGTACGCGGAGGGCTCGGGCTGGTCGCGCTTGCCGCGCAGGGCCCGGATCTCGCGCAGCACCCCGCGCAGCTGCCCGGCCATGTCCTCGGCGGTGCCGAACCGCTCCTCGGGGTCCTCGGCGGTGGCCCGCGCCACGACGAGCCGGAAGGAGCTGATGCCGAGCCCGGGGACGTCGTCGCCGACCGCCCAGCGGGCCAGTTCGTCGAGCGTGACGCCGACCGTGTGCACGTCGTGCGCCACGGTGAGCGGCTTCCTGCCGTCCGTCTCCGGGGCCGCGAAGTACGGGGTGATCACGGGCGGCGGGTCGACGCTGCCCGCCTTGCGGACGCCCCCGAGGTCGATGACCTTGATGCCGTCGAGGTGGTGGATCACGTTGGACGGCTTCATGTCCCCGTACAGGAAGCCCATCCCGTGCAGGTGGGACAGGGCCTCCAGGATCTGGCAGCCGTAGGTGATGACGTGTTCGATGTCGAGGACGAGGACGCCCTGCCGGACCGACTCGACCAGCGCGGACAGGGTGCGGTCGCCGACGTCCTCCATGACGATGTAGCCGCCGGAGACCGTGCCGTCGGCGTTGGCGGTGGAGATGAAGTCCCGGATCTGGACGATGCGTTCGTGCCGGATGGCGACCAGGCTGCGGCGCTCCTCACCGGCCTGGGCGGCGCCGCGCTCGGCGTAGCGGTTGAGGAGGCCCTTGACGGCGACGAAGTCCTCCAGGTGCGTGTCCTCGGCCAGGTAGACCCAGCCCTGCCCGCCGTGGGCGATGGGGCCCCGGATGACGTACTGGTCCTGGAGCGGCGGGCCGTCCTTGGTGAGCTCGGGGCGGTACGAGTAGGGCGCCCCGCACACCGGGCAGTACCCCTCGTCGGGGGGCGGCGCGGCGGTGTGCGGGGGGACGAACGCGGTGTCGCAGGACTTGGCCGAGCAGGTCATCACGATGCGCACCGGATGCTCGGCGGCGGCCAGCCGTTCGGCGGGGCTGCCCGGGTCGATCAGCGGGAGTCCGAGGAGCCGGGCGGGTCCGTGGTCCTCGGGGGCGGCGGGCAGCGCGGGGAGGCCGGGGGCGGTCTCGTCGCGGCCGCAGGTGTCGCAGTAGCCGGTGGGGAGGACGGCGCCGGTGCAGGGGCCGCCGGTGAAGCGGCGGTGCGGGCAGGGGATCCTCATGGGCGGCCCAGGGGTCCGGTGCGCTGTCCGGGCAGGCCGGGCGCCCCGGCGAGGTCGGCGCGTAAGTCGCGTAACAGCTGCTTCAGCCCCACCAGCCGGGCGTGCGGCTCGCGCAGTCCGCGCAGCTCCCCCAGCCGGTGCCGGCGCGCGGCCGGGTCCGTGGCCGGGCGTGGGGGTGCCGAGGCCGAGTCGGTCAGGCCGTCCAGGCGGGACCAGGTTCGTTCCATCCGTTCCGCCCTCCTCAGCAGCTCCTCCGCGCGCTCGTCCAAGGCCGGGACGAGGAGGTCGCGTTCCACCGCGCCGGGCGCCGGGCCCTCCGTGCCGCGTACGACGACCAGCAGCCGGAAGCCGAGCGTGCGCACCCGGGCCAGGACGCGTACGAGCCCCGCCGGATCCGGGTCCTCGTCCAGGCCGATCACCGCGAGGACCGGGCCGGTGGCGGGGCGTCCGGCGAGGGAGCGTTCGGGTTCGTCGCCGCCTTCGAGGAGCCAGTCGCGGTACCGGTTGCGCTGGTGGGGCGGGGGCCGCAGTTGGGCGATCAGGGTGTCCACCAGCTCATCGGGGCGGCCGCGTCCGCCCCGGTGGACGAGGTGGGCGCGGTGCAGCTGGTGGCGCAGGGTGCGGTCGCGGCCGCCGCCCCCCGGGATGACGCTGAAGCGCACCGAGGGCTGGTCGGCGCCCGCGAACCAGCGCCGGAGCCGCGCGGCGAAGGCGTGGTCCCAGCCGTCCGGGCCGCTCAACTCGGCCACCAGAGGGACGAGTTCCGCGATGCGGTCGACGGGGATCATGTACGAGAAGGCGAGGTCGTTCTCCATGGGCAGGCCCATCTCCAGGTCGCCGCGCCAGCTGACGACGAGGCCGACGACGCTCTCGGGGCGCTCGCCCTGGCGCCCGGTGTGGACGGCGGCGCCGCTGAAGCCGGGGCGCACCACCTCGGCGTTGGTGCGGGCGTCGAGCTGCACCCAGTCGCCGTGGAGGCCGCTGATCCGGCCGGCGAGCCACATGCCGTCCGCGTCGAAGGGCGCCGCGTAGCCGCCGAGCCACACCTCGGCGCCGCGTTCGAGGCGCCGGGACAGGGGCGCGGGTTCGGCCTGGGGGCGGGGGCCGTCCAGGGCGAGGACGGCGATGTCCTCGCGGCCGTCGAGCCAGCCGTCGGGGGCGACCCGGGCGGCGACGGGCGGGATGCCGGGGTTCTCGGCGAACTCCACCCACATCCGGGCGTCCGGGTCCTTGACGACGTGGGCGCAGGTCAGCACCCGGTCCTGGGTGATCAGCACCCCGGCCCCGCACACCGGCTCCTCCGGGCCGTCCCGGCGTAACCGCAGCCGCCAGTCCGCTCTCAACTCCCCCATGGTTGACGAGCGTACGCGCGCATGGGCCCCGCTTCCCAGAGTCCGGACACAAAGGGAGGCGGGGCCCACGCGTGAGACGTAGGGGCTCAGCCTCCGCAGTGGAAGCGCGCGTTGCCCCAGTCCGCGTGGTCGTTCCCGTTGCCGTCGCCGCCGTCACCGGCGATCAGTTCGACGTACGTGGCGCCGGTGACGTCCGCCGTGAGCGACCAGGCGGTGTCCGAGGCCCGGAGCACCGGGGACTTCACCTTCTCGGCGCCGTCGGCCTTCACGGAGAACTGGACGCTGCCCGCGGTCTTCTGGACGTCGTCCACACCGACCTCGGCGGTGAAGGAGGTGCACTGTCCGCCCAGGTAGTAGCGGATGGACGCCGGGGCGTGGCTGCCGAGCCCCTTCTCGTAGACCTTGCCGCCGATCGTCAGCGCGGTGCCGTCACCGGCGCCGGTCTCGCCGTTGGACAGGTCGCGCTCGACCGGCCCCCAGCCGTTGGTGGTGGCGGTCCAGTCGACGTCGCTGGCCCAGCTGTCCTCGGTGGGCGGCGGGGGGAGCGTCCGGACGGAGGTCTGCGCGCCCAGCTTCCGCTGCCCCTCGCCGGTCGTGTACGTCGCTTCGGCGGTCAGGGTGTACGGGCGGTACTCGGCGTCCACCGGCGGGGTGACCTGCCAGCGCGCGGTGACCTTCGCGCCAGGTGCGACGGAGTCGAAGGCGACGGCTCCGGCGGGCGCGGCCTGCCAGCCCTCGGGAAGGGCGAGGTCCACCTTCACGCCGGTCGCGGCGGTGGACTCGTAGTTGGTGAAGCTCGCCTCGACAGGGTTGGCGGTGCCCGGCTCAAGCGCCTCGGCACCGGCGGCGACGCTCAGCGTGCCGCAGGCCGCCCGCTCACCGGCGGGCGCCTCGCCGAGGTCGGTGACGGTGAAGGCGTCGAGCACGAAGTCGGCGCCCTCCGGGGCGTCGCCGCGCTTGCGCAGCCCGGTCCAGGTGTCGCCGCAGCCCGCGGTGACGGTCTCCGTGAAGTGGCCGGTGGAGTGCTGGGCGCCGATGGCGGTGGTCCGGGTCTCGACGGAGGCGGGCTTGCCGTCGGCGGTGATCCGGTCGTAGCCGTCGACCCACTCGTAGGCCCCGGCGTGGCTGGACTGGTAGTCGTACGCGACCTTGTAGCGGTGGCCCGCGGTCATCGGGACGGTCCAGGGGGCGGTGCGGTAGACGAGCCCGGTGTTCTCCTCGTGGGCCTTGAGGGACTCCTCGCCGCCGATCACGTCGTCGACGAGCTTCCCGTTCCAGCCGGCCTGGGTGTACGGGGCGTGCAGCTGCGAGATGACGGTGCGGGGGTCGGTGGAGCCGCCCGCGTCGCCCTTGAGGAAGGGGCCCCAGCCCTGCGCGACGTCCTCGAAGTCCTCGTGGACGAGGGTGCCCTTCTTCGTGGCGGGGGCGTTGGCGACGAGGCGGACGTCGTCGGCGCGGACGGTGGCCGTGCTGCCGTCCGCGGCCTCGATGCGCAGGGTGGTGCGGCCGTCGGCCGGGGCGGTGAAGTTGACCGCGGCGCGCTGGAAGTAGGTGCCGTGCCAGTCGGACGCGGCGACGTAGTCCTTCGCGGTGGAGCGGTCCACGGCGACGGACCGGCCGCCCGCCGAGAGCGTGGTGTGCCGGGTCTTCCCGGGCTCGACCTCGATGAGCGCGGAGGCGGTGTAGCGGGCGCCGGGCTTCAGGCCGCCGATGCGCTGGGAGAGCGCGGCGGTGCCGGTGCCGGAGAGTTCGGCGGAGTTGCGGCCCCGGGTGTCGGTGTCGCGGACGGCGGTGCCGGTCTTCGTCCAGTCGCCGAGCCGGTCGTCGTTGAATCCGGGGTCGGCGACGAGGGTGTCCTCGCCCCACTCCGGGTCGGCTGCCTCCGGGGCCCGGTGGGGGTAGAGGACGTACGGCTGCCCGGCCTCGGCCTTCAGCGTGATCCTCCCGTCGACGGGCCGGACCGTGCCGGTCTTCACCCGGCCGTTGTCGGTCAGCTCGTAGACGGTGTACGCGCTCTTCGAGGGCACCGCCCAGCTGCTCGTACCGCCGTTTTCGCTGTAGTGGTACAGCTTCTTGCCGCCGTCCCACGGCAGGAGGTAGTCGGTGCCGCTGAGGACCTTGCGGCCGTGGTCGTAGTACGTGCGCTTGCCGTCCTCGACGGTGCCGGAGATCCCGCCGGTGAAGGTGATGCCGTTGCCGTCCCAGCGGGTGATCTTCTGCTGCTGGAGGTACTTGGCGGGCAGGTCGCGCTGCCAGACGTTGTCGTAGAAGGCGTTCCAGTCGGTCTCGCCGGTCCAGCCCTCGAATTCGGCGATGGCGCTCTGGCCGAGGACCGGGTCGTTGTTCCAGACGTCCTTCTCGCTGTTCCGGATGAACCGGATGATCTTCGAGTTGAGGCCCTTGTTGGTGGCGCCGCCGTAGTCCAGGTCGTTGGCCCAGTGCGACCAGAGCGAGGCCCGCTCGAACTTGTCGGCCCACTCGCTGGAGACGTTCCAGCCCTGCTTCCGGAGGGCCTGGACGGTCTTGTCGGCGATCCAGCCGTGGGTGTAGTACACGTCGATGTACAGCATCGAGAGGTTGGAACCGGTCTCGTCGCGCAGCTGCTGGAAGCGCTTCGCCAGGTCGCCGCTGTTGATGTCGCGGCGCTGGTCGATGTAGTAGCTCTGGCCCAGCCAGTTCCAGCCCGGCTTGGTCTTGTCGACCAGCTGCTCGTCGAACGCCTTCGCCTCGGGGTACGCCTCCGTGGCGTTGACGTGGACGCCGAAGGTGGCGCCCCACTTCTTGCCGTCCCGCAGCAGGGCGTTGAGGTCCTTCAGCCCGCCGGCGCGCTTGTTGTAGTCGCCGCCGTAGTCCGGGTGGGCGGAGTCGTGGCCCTCGGAGGCGTACCCCTTGAGCAGGGCGAGCTGGCCGAGGCCGTCCGTCGCGAGGGAGATCCGCTTGACGTCGTCCAGGGTGCGCAGGAAGGGGTGCGTGGCCTGGCTGGCGAAGTTGAACGGGATGTGGGTGATCACCCGGTCCGCGGTGTCCTCGCTGCCCGGCGCGACCACGCCGATCGAACGGAACGCGACGGCCCCGTCCTGCCAGTCGACGGCCTTGTCGCCGTTGGCGTCGGGCGTGACGACGACCTTGGCCCAGGGCAGGGCGTCCCCGCTCTCCGGCTTCGGCGCCCCCTCGCCCCGGTAGGTCCACTGACCGGACCGGACGGCGACCCGGGTCGAGCCGTCGTCCTCCTTGCGGGCCTGGTGCCAGAACCGGGCGTCGTCCCCGCCGGTGGCGCCGGAGGGCTTGTCGTACGAGGAGTTGGACTCGACGGCCGCCGCGAGGGAGCTGGTGTTGACGATGGCGTACGTGGCGCCGGAGGGCGCGGATTCGGCGGGGGTGTCCGGGGTGACCTCCGCGAAGACGTCGGCGGTCTTCGTGGAGTCGGTGTCCAGCCGGGTGAAGGCGGTGGCCGCCCCGCTGTCCGTACTGGCGACGGAGACCAGGTCGTGCCCGGGTATGTCGATCGTGCCCACGCGGAAGGCGGCGGTGTCGCGGACGGCGGTGACCCTGAACGTGGTGGCGCGGCCGGCCACGGAGAGCGTGGCGTCGATCTCCACGCCGGGCAGGTCGGCGAAGGCCAGGGTGTAGCGGGCGGCCGAGCCGGTGACCTTCGGGGCGCCCTTGAGCTTCACCGGGTGCGCGGCGCCGTTCAGGGTGACGGCGGTGACCGGGCGGGTGGAGCCGGTCAGCTGCTCGCCGGATCCGCGGTCGGTGTACGTGAGCACGCGCGGGAAGTCCGCGGCGACGGCTACCGCGAGCTGCGCTGAGGCGATGACGGGGCTGCCCGCGGGCACGGCGGCGGCAGCGGGTGAGGGGGCGGCGGCCACGGCGGGGAGTGCGGTCCCCACCAGGGCCAGGACGGCTGCTGAGGCGGCGGCTGCGACGCCCACCGGCATACGGCTTGGTGACATGTGCACTGCGTAGTCGTCGGCTCCGCGCACCGTCAACGACGGACGGCCCCGAGGGCTTCGCCAGTCCAACAACCGCCTTCCGTAAGTCCAAGTAAGCCCAAGGGAGGCGGGACCGGGACATCCGGGGCACCGTGTTCAGTTCCTGATCACGCGCCGAGCGGGCCCAGCGGAGCGACCCGGCAAGTACCGCTCACCAGCGTTGAGTTGTGAAGAGTTCTTCTTTTTGAGAGCGCTCTCAGTCACAAGTCTTGACGCCCGTGCCGCGCGTCGAGAAAGTGGTGCGCACCGCGGACGCCCCCCGCTCCACCTCCCCCGCACGGTCCACCCGTCCGCGCCCCCCACGTACCCCCGGAGTCGCCTCATGATTTCGCGCCGGAAGTTCCTGACGGGCGGTGCCGCCGCCACCGCCACCGCACTGAGTTACCCCCTCTGGGGCAGCGCGCTGAGCCCGAGCGCGTCGGCCTCCGCCGCCACCTGCGAACTCGCCCTGGTCAACAAGTCGCTGCCCGGCCGCGTCAACGCCTATGTCACCGGCCACGAGCAGGGCACCGACCGCTGGGTCCTGCTGCGCGCCGACGGCAGCGTCTACCACCCCGACTCCCCCTCGGCACCGCAGACCCCGCTGCCGGTCGACTGCGCGATCCCGCTGAACGGGGCGGGCGGCGCGCCCGTCGTGCTGACGCTGCCGCAGATGTACGGCGCCCGGGTCTACTTCGTCCGCGACGACACCCTGACCTTCTACCTCAACCCGGGCCCCGCCCTGGTCGAGCCGGCGTTCGCCACCTCCACGGACCCGAACTACGGGCGGACCTGGTCGTTCTGCGAGTTCACGTTCAACCCGCAGCAGCTGTACGCCAACATCAGCTACGTCGACCTGGTGACCGCGCTCCCGATCGGCCTGACCCTGGAGGGCGACGCCACGCACACCGTCGCCCCGCTCCCCGACGGCGCCGTGCAGCGGATCGCCGACGGCCTCATCGCCCAGGCGGCCGCCGACGGCCGGCCCTGGGACAAGTTGGTGACCCGCGGCGCGGACGGCAGCGTGCTGCGGGTCATCTCGCCGCAGAACCTGATGGCGCCCTACTTCGACCGGCCCGACCAGATGCCGTTCCGGGACCTGTTCACGGCACAGATCGACCAGGTCTGGGAGAAGTACCGCTCGACGGACCTGCGCATCGACCTCCAGGGCGGGCGCGGCGTGCGCACGGGCCGGGTCAGCGGCGACACGCTGGTGTTCGAGGGCGGGCACACCTTCGGCAAGCCGGTCTCGAAGGACATCTTCACCTGCAACCACGGGCCGTTCACCAACAACCCGGCGGACAACGACGACAAGAAGGCCCTGCTGGCCAGGCTCGCGGCGGGCTTCAACCGCTCGATCATGCTCAGCCACCCGGACCAGCCCAACGGCACCTCGGTGGCCGACTACTACCAGGGCGCGGTGACCAACCACTGGTCCCGGATCGTCCACGCCAACAGCCCGATCGGCTACGCCTTCCCGTACGACGACGTGCGCCCGGACGGCCAGCCGGACGTCTCGGGCGCCGCGAACGACGGCAACCCGAGGCGGTTCACGGTGAGCGTCGGTTCCTGACCTCACCCCACAGACCGGGAGGACCCCCGTCCGGGCGGGACGGGGGTCCTCCCTCACGCGTGCGCGGCCGGGGCCGGGTCAGCAGCCGCCGCAGTTGTAGTAGGTCACGTCCCAGTGGTTGCCCTCGTCGGCGTAGACGTTGCCGGAGCCGGACTTGTACTGGGGGGCGCCGTCACCGCGCAGGCCGATGTAGCTGAACGCGCTCTTCACGTAGTTGGTGAGGCAGGTGGTCTTGCCGAAGTCCAGCTTGTACCCGTTCCAGTGCGAGTACGTGCCACTGGCATGCCCGGTCTCCGTGCCGCCGGTGATGTTGAGGGCGCAGCCGGTGGCGCTCTTGAGGGTCTGCGCGCCCTGGGCGGTCGCCAGGTTGAGCTGGTCGAACGAGGTGCAGGTGGAGACGTTCCGGTTGGAGCAGCCGCCGGAGGACGACCAGGTGATGCCGGACGAGCTGAAGCGGGCGGTCGCCTGGCTGTGGGTGAGCTTGGTGACGGCGTACGCGTCGGTCGTGCCGCTCACCACGCCGAAGCCGGGGGCGAAGAGGACGCCGAGCACGAGAGCGAGGGCGGTCAGGACGGGGCGCAGCGTCATCCGGGACATGGGGGGCGCGTGGAAGACCATGGGGGACTCTCCTCCTGTGCATGACAAAGGGGCAGAGAGATAGTGCCCCAGTTCTACGCGCGTCGCCAGAGGGCCTCGCGTGACGGCCGCGTGAACAGATGGCGGACGGCGCAACAGTCCGCGCGATAGATGTTGAACTTTGAACAAGATGGGTCTACAGTGAATGTCGTTGAAGGTTAAACAACAGGTCGAGTCCACTCGGCCCGGTCCCCGAGGAGGAGCCATGGCTCTGTTCAACCGCAAGTCCGACGACGCCGCTGCCGCCGCCACGACCACGGCCGACGTCGACCCCGCCCTGGCCGCTCTCACGGGCGACTACACGATCGACCCGGCGCACAGCAGCATCGGCTTCACCGTGCGTCACGCCATGGTCACCAACGTGCGCGGGTCCTTCGCCGAGCACGAGGGCTCCCTGAAGCTGGACGGCAGCGACCCGGCCAACTCCACGGCCTCGATCGTCGTGAAGATCGCCAGCGTCGACACCGGCATCAAGGACCGCGACGGCCACCTGGTGAGCGGCGACTTCTTCGACGCCGAGAAGTTCCCCCTGATGACGTTCCGCTCGACCTCCGCCGAGCAGCTGGGCGGTGACAAGTACCGCGTCACCGGTGACCTGACCATCAAGGACGTGACCCGCCCGCTCGCCATCGACCTGGAGTTCAACGGCTCCGCCAAGGACGTCTACGGCAACGAGCGCGTCGGTTTCGAGGGCAGCGCCGAGATCCTGCGCTCCGACTGGGGCCTGACCTGGAACGCGGCGCTGGAGACCGGCGGCGTCATGGTCAGCGACAAGGTGAAGCTGAACTTCGACATCTCCGCGATCAAGGCCGCCCCGCAGGCGTAACGCCCTCGGCGCGGCGCGTCGAGCACCCGCGCGGCAGCGGCACGGAGGCCCTTCACCGTCCGGTGGAGGGCCTCGTCGCGCCGCCCGCCCCTCCGGGCGGACGACGCGGATGTGAAGTCAGGGCCCAGCAGCGCGCCGACTTCGGCATCCGTGCACGCCATTGCGCCGCCGGCGCGCCGACCGCTCAGCCCATGGTCTTCGCACCGTCCAGGGACTCCCGGATGATGTCCGCGTGGCCCGCGTGCTGCGCGGTCTCCGCGATGATGTGCATCAGCACGCGGCGGGCCGACCACTTCGCGTCCCCGTCGAACCAAGGGGCCTTCGGCAGCGCGTGGGAGGCGCCCAGGTCCGGCAGCGAGGCGACCAGCTCGTCGGTCGCCGCCGCCACCTTCTCGTAGGCGTCGAGCACGCCGGCCAGCGTCTCGCCCGGCAGCATCCTGAAGTCGTCGGCCCGCTGCGCGAGGTCGGCCTCGGTCAACGCGGTGAAGTCCGGCATCGCGGCGGCACCTTCCACGATGAAGCCGGCCCAGGCCCGCTCCACCGAGGTCACGTGCTTGACGAGGCCGCCGAGACACAGCTCGCTCTTCGTGGTCCGCTCCCCCGCCTGCTCATCGGTCAGGTCGCGGGTGGCGAACCGGAGGAAGTGCCGGTGCTGGGCCAGCGTCTGCAAGAAGTCCGCCCGCTCGTCCGAGCCGGTGTTCGCGGTGGCCGTGTCGTTGGCGCTCATGGGTTCTGCCTTCCGTCGTTCTGTTCCGCCGTCAGGAATGACAGTACGAGCCCATTAGGCCAGTTCAGGTCCTATACGTGCACTCAACGCCGCCTCACCTTCAGGGCGTTGTCCGTACGGGTGGTGGGGTTGCCGTCCGGGTCGTTCTGGACGCGTTCGTGCTCCTCGCTGAGCAGCACCTCCCACTCCCCCTCCGGCAGTTCCAGCGATACCAGCACCTCGTGGGGTGTCGGCAGCTCCATGTCGGCGTGGTGGTGGTCCCAGGCCGGGAAGCCCGCGTGCCCCACGATCAGCAGCACCCCGCCCGGGGCGACCGCGCGGGCCGCCCGGCGCAGGATGCGTTCGCGGGGCAGGTCGCCCATGGAGTGCAGGAACTGCGCCGAGACCAGGTCGTACGCCCCTTCGGGGAACGTGGCCCCCAGGTCGTGGAACTGCCAGTCCACCCGGTCGGCGACCCCGGCCTCCGCCGCGTGCTCGGCGGCCCGGGCGAGCGCCACCCGCGAGATGTCCGTAGCGGTGACCTGCCAGCCCCGGCCCGCCAGCCAGACCGCGTCCGCGCCCTCCCCGCAGCCCAGGTCGAGCGCCCGGCCCGGCGCCAGGTGCTCGGCCTCGCGGACGAGCACGGTGTTGGGCTTCCCGCTCCAGATGCGGTTGCTCTCGCGGTACCGGTTGTCCCAGAGCTCCGCGTCCGAGGGCGCGCTGCGGGCCTCCACGGCCCGCTCGGTGTCCTCCGTGACGAGGTCCCCGTTGATGGCCGCGCCCGCCTTGAGCCCGGCGGCCGCCGCTCCGATCACCTGGTCCATGAGCCCGGTGACGTTGCCGGCCACCCACACCCCGGGTGCCGCCGTGGCACCGGCCGGGTCCGCCTCGATGTACGAGCCGACGGTGTGCCCGCCCATCTCCAGCGGTACGGGCCGCAGCCCCAGGCTCTCCAGTACGCCGGAGCGCGCCGTGAACCTCGGCTGGACGACCACGGCCGCCCGCTCGACCACCCGGCCGCCCGCGAGCCGGACGCCGGTCAGCCGGTCGTCGCTCACCTCGACCCCGGCGACCTCGCCGTCCACGACCGCGATGCCACGCGCCGCGAGCTGCTCGTACTCCTCGTCGGAGGGCTCGGGCCCGTTGTGCAGGAAGAGCGTGACGTCCTCGCTCCACTGCCGCCACAGCAACGCCTGGTGCACGGCCATGGAGCTGACCGCGATGACGCCGATCGCCGCGTCGCGCACCTCCCAGCCGTGGCAGTACGGGCAGTGCAGCACCTCGTGGCCCCACCGCTCGGCCAGGCCCGGGATCGCGGGCAGCTCGTCGGTCAGCCCGGTCGCGACCAGCAGCCGCCGCGCCGTGACGGCGGCGCCGTCCCCGCGTACGACGCGGAACCCGCCGTTCTCCGGCAGCCGCTCGGCCACGGTGACCTCGCCGGTCACGACCTCGACCCCGTACCCGGCGACTTCTTCCCGGCCGATGGCCAGAAGCTCCGAAGGCGGGGTGCCCTCACGGCCCAGGTAGTTGTGGACGTGGGTGGCGGGCGCGTTGCGCGGACTGCCCGAATCGATCACCAGCACGGACCGCCGGGCGCGCCCGAGAGCCAGCGCCCCACTGAGCCCTGCGGCTCCGCCACCGATCACCACTACGTCGTACGTCTGCGTGTTGTCGCTCATGCGAACCTCCTCCATGTACGGAGATGGTGCGCGCGGTCGGGGCCCCCGGCAAACATCCTTGCCGGTGCGGCAAAATCGACCGTCAGAACGGAGGGGCCCGGTCCGCCACCGGGCCCACCGCTCCGCCTGTCACTGTTGAGGGAACTGGTCGCCGGCGCGGCCCAGGTGGGCGCTTGGAGAGACAAGGGCCGCCCAGCACGCGGCACCGGCCTCAGCCGGACCAAGCCGAGCTACAGCGGCAGCGAAGGCGGCGACTGCGTCGAGGTCGCCGCGCGCCCCGCCGCCGTGCACATCAGGGACTCCAAGGTCGCCGACGGCCCCATGCTCACCGTGCCGCCCGCCGCGTGGGACGCATTCCTCCGGGCGAACGTCTAACGCCTCGTCGCCGTGAGGTACACGCGGCGGGCCGGGATCTCTCCCTCGTACGCCTCGCGGACCGTGCAGTCGTCGGTGGCGAAGCCCGCCTCGTGGGCTGCCCTGCGCAGCTCGCACGCGGTGAACTCGGCCCAGTACACGCGGAGTTCGCTGCCCAAGGGGTCGGCGGTGACGCCGTCCCCCTCGCCCTCCTTCGCCACGATCAGCAACTGGCCGCCGGGGCGTATCGCGGCCGCCCAGGACGCCATCGTGTCGGGCAGCCGGCGCTTGGGCTGGTCGTGGAGCGAGTAGTACGCGACGAGGCCGTCGATCGGGCCGCCCGTGATCGCGCCCTGGTCCATGACCGCGAACCGGCAGCCGGGCTGCTCCCGGCGCGCGAGCGCGACGCAGCGGGGCGAGAGGTCGATGCCCAGCGTGTCGAGGCCGTAGGCCGCGAGCAGGGCCGTGACGTGACCGCAGGGCCCGCAGCCGGCGTCGTACACCCTGCCGCCCGCGCCGACCCGCTCGGCGAACGCCCGCAGGACCTCCAGGTCGAACGGCTTCCCGCCCAACTCGTCGCGGAAGAGCCGCAGATAGAGGTCCGCGCGCGCGTCCCACGTACGGACGACGTCGGCGGAGCTGCCGGGCTCCGGCAAGGACAGGGGTATGTCGGCCACCACGGCAACCTATCGCGCCGGCGCGGCCCCGCTCAGGCGAACTGGCCGGCCACGTAGTCGCCCGCGGGCTGCCGTACGAGCACGTTCAGGCGGTTGAAGGTGTTGATGACGGCGATCGCGAAGACCAGGGCCGCGAGCTGGTCCTCGTCGTAGTGCTTGGCGGCGTTCGCCCAGACCTCGTCCGGGACACCGCCGTCCGCGATGCGGGTGCCCTGTTCGGTCAGTTCCAGGGCGGCGCGCTCGGCGTCGGTGAAGACGGTGGCCTCGCGCCAGGCCGCGACCAGGTTGAGGCGGGTCGCGGTCTCCCCGGCGTGCGCGGCGTCCTTGGTGTGCATGTCGAGGCAGGCCGCGCAGCCGTTGATCTGGCTGGCGCGCACCCGTACCAGCTCCTGGGTGGCGAGGGGCAGGGCCGAGTCCTCCAGGGCCCTGCCCGCCGCGACGATGTGCTTCATGGCCTTGGCCGGAACCGCGTGGGTGAAGAGGTTGAGACGAGCGTCCATGACCGTTTCCTGCCTTCTGTCGAGTGGTTGCTACACCTCTCTGACGTGGCGGCCGGGACCGAGGTAACAGGGCCGCCCCGTCACAGCCCCGCGCGCAGGGCGTTCACACGGGCCGCGGCGGCGTCGAAGGCGGTCGGGTCGAGGGAGTCGCCCAGGGCATCGGCCAATGCGGTGACGGCCTCGTCGCCCTGGGAGACGCTGCGTGCCGAGCAGAGCAGCAGGTCCATCCCGGCGGCGGCCGCCTTCACGGCGCGCTGCGACGTACTGCCGTAGGACGAGAGCGCACCGGCCTCCAGCGCATCCGTGACGGTGACGCCCTTGAAGCCGAGGCGATTGCGCAGCTCGCCGACGACGGTCGGGGAGAGACCGGCCGGACGGGTGGAGTCCAGGCCCGTGTAGACCGCCCAGGACAGCATGACGAGCTTGACGCCCGCCGCGATCGCGTCCCGGTACGGGGCCTCGTCCACGCTGCGGAGGGTCGAGGCGGACGTGGTGATCGTGACGGAGCGCAGGTCGGTGTTCTGGCTCGCCGCCGCCGGGCCCAGGCCCGGGAAGTGCTTGGCGGTCGCGGCGACGCCCTCACGCTGCTGGGCGGTGATGAAGTCCGTGCCGCAACCGGCCACGGCCGCGGCCGACTTGCTGTAGCTGCGCTCGTACTGGTCGGTGAAGTCGCCGTCCTTGCGGTACACGTCGAGGACCGGGGCCAGGTTGACGTTCATACCGACGCCCGCGAGGTTGAGGCCCGCGCCGCTCCCGGTGAAGTCGGCCCAGTAGTGAGGATCGGCAGAGGCGCCGACGTCCTTCGCGGACTTGACGGGCTCCCCCGGCAGGCGGCGGATCATGCCGCCCTCCTGGTCGGTCATGAGGAGGAGCGGCGCCGCGATGGGGGACGAGGCGTGGGCCTCGTTCATCGACCGGATGACACCCTCGATCTGCGTCAGGCTCTGGACGTTCTCGCCGAAGAAGATGACGCCCGCCGTGTGGCCCTGTTCGATGGCCGTCATCAGGGACGCGGGGGGTGTGAGGCCCGGGTAGGAGTGGATGACGCGCTGCCCGGCGCGCTGGAGGGGCGACAGGGCGGAGAAGCGGGGCCGCGTGCTCTCGGGCAGCCGGAGGGCCGCCTCCGCGCCGGCCGCCGGGCCCAGTCCGCCGGCGAGAGCGGCGGCCCCGGCGATGAGGGCGCCGCGGCGGCTCAGGGGTGGGGTCATGACGTGCTCCTTCGTGAACGGTCGTGGGGGGCGGGCGGGGGCCGGAGCGGCCTTGTCAGGCCGCTCCGACGCGTACACCTATACGTTTACGTTCACGGCGTGTTGTTCGCCAGGGCGAGCAGGCGGGAGCGGTCGCCGCTGAAGCGGTCGCGGTCGACGTTGCCGGAGACGCCGCTCACGGCGCCGGTGGAGGTGTACTGCCAGACCGTCCAGTAGGGGAAGCCGGACGGGATGCTGGGGCTGCCGGCGGAGGTCCAGTGGGCGACCCAGAGCGGGCTGAGCGCGGACATGCCGTTCCAGCCGCCGGTGCAGGTGTTCCACCAGCTCGGGCTGGTGTAGATCACGACGTCGCGGCCCGTGCGGGCCTTGTACTTGTTGTAGAAGTCCAGCACCCACTGGCGCATCCCGGCCTGCGAGTAGCCGTAGCAGGTGCCCTCGATGTCCAGCACGCCCGGGAGCGTGAGGTTGTCGCGCGACCAGGCGCCGCCGTTGCTCGCGAAGAAGTCGGCCTGCGCCGCGCCGCCGGAGACGTCCGGCCGGGCGTAGTGGTACGCGCCCCGGATGACGCCCGCGTTGTAGGCGTTCAGGTAGTTGGCGCTGAACGTCGGGTCCTTGTACGTCAGGCCCTCGGTGGCCTTCATCCAGGCGAACTCGATGCCCGCGCCGCGCACGGAGCTCCAGTTGATGCCGCCCTGCCAGCTGGAGACGTCGATGCCGACCGGGTTCGCCTTGAGGTTGGCGTCCGGCTGCGCGTCCAGGCCGAGTTGGCGGGTGTCCGGCTTGAAGTCCCTGCCGTCCTGGACGTAGCCGACGCCCATGTAGCCCTTGCCGAGCGGGACGGGGTCGTCGTGGCGGGGCGCCGACGAGGCGGTGCCGGACATCAGGCCGAGCAGCAGTGCCGCGCTCGTGCCGAGGACACCGGCCGCGGTGAGTCTCTTGCGAGTGATCATGAGGAGCCTCCTGCTGGTGGGGGGAGCGGCCGTGGCCGGGCCGCTCGGGCAGCACGCTTCACGCATGGGTCTACGCGCGTCCACTTGTCGCGAACACGACATAGTCAGCCACAGAAGCGACCCCTCGGTAAACGGTTTTCACCCTTCGTTAGTGGTCTAGACCGCAACCCGCTCCCGTGAACTGCGCGAACGCCCGCCCCGCGGCAGAACTTTCCGCGCGGCCGGGCCGCTCCGCCAGGCACTCCCCCCACTCGTTCGAGTGGACGTTCCCGCCCAAAGGCATGATTCGCGGGCAAATGACGTTGGCGAGCGCGATCATGCCTCGGTGATCTCTACCAACCGGACGGCCCGCCGTCCCAAGTCCCCTCTGCTGGCCGGGATCGGCGGCGCCCTCGCCCTGCTGAGCCTGATCCCGGTGCTCCCCGCGACCGCCGCCGCTCCCGCGCGCGACGGCGCCGTACGCTCCACCGCCTTCGCGGCGCCGCGCCCGGTGACGCCCGCCGAACGCCGTACCGCCGCCTACCTGGACGCGCTGCGGGACCGGCCGGCGCGGCTGCGGGCGTTCTTCAAGGAACTGCCCAAGGGCGGTGACCTGCACAACCACCTGTCCGGCGCGGTGACCACGGAATACCTGCTCCAGCTGGCGATCGAGCAGGGGCTCTGCATCGACGCGACGATGACGGCGGTGGCGTCGCCGTGCGCCCCGGGCGCCCGGCCGGCCTCCGACGCGCGCACCGACGCCGCGTTCCGGCAGCAGATCATCCGGGCCTGGTCGATGCAGGACTTCCCGGCCGACGAGTCCGGGCACGACCACTTCTTCGACACCTTCGGCAAGTTCGGCATGGCCACCTGGTACGCCCGGGGCAAGATGCTGGCGAACGTCGCCGACACCGTGGTGAAGCAGAACCAGTTCTACCTGGAGACGATGGTCAGCCCGGCCTCCGAGAGCGCCAAGAAGCTGGCCGACGAGGTGGGTTACGACGCCGACCTCGCCGCGTTCCACCGCAAGCTGGCCGCCGGCGGCAAGCTGGACAAGGTCATCGACGAGGCGGTCCAGGAGGCCGACGACACCGACGTCCAGTTCCGCGAGGCCGCCCACTGCGACACCCCGCGCCCCGCCCCCGCCTGCCGGCTGCCCGTCCGGTGGATCTCGCAGGTCTCCCGTGGCAGCTCCCCGGCCCGCGTGTTCACGCAGATGGCGGTCGGCATGCGGCTGGCCGAGCGCGACCCGAGGTTCGTCGCGGTCAACCTCGTCCAGCCGGAGGACTGGGACAGCTCGCTGGAGAACTACAGCCTCCAGATGCGGATGCTGAAGTACCTGCGCGGGCAGTACCCGGGCGCCCACCTCACTCTGCACGCCGGTGAGCTGGCCCCGGGCCTGGTCAAGCCGGAGGACCTGACCTTCCACATCAACGAGGCGGTGCGGGTCGCCGGGGCCGAGCGCATCGGCCACGGCGTCGACCTGGTCCACGAGGACGACTGGCGCGCGCTGGCCCGGACGATGGCGCGGCGGCACGTGGCCGTCGAGGTGCCGTTCTCCAGCAACAAGCAGATCCTCGGCATCGCGGGCGACGACCACCCGTTCAACGCCTACCGCCGCTACGGCGTGCCGATCGTCCTCTCCACGGACGACCCGGGCGTCTCCCGGATCGACATCGGCCACGAGTACCAGTACGCCGCGAAGACGTACAGCCTCTCGTACACGGAGCTGAAGGACCTGGCCCGTGCCTCGCTGGAGTACGCCTTCCGCGACGGCCGCAGCCTGTGGGCCACCGGCACCGCCCCCTCCGACTACCGCGTGGTGGCGGCCTGCCGGGCCGACCGCCCCGGTGACGGACGCCCGAGCGCGCGCTGCGCGGACTACCTCGCGGGCAGCCCGAAGGCGGCGACCGAGTGGCGCCAGGAGGCGGCCTTCGCCGCGTTCGAACGGGCGCACGGCGGACGCTGAGCCGGTCGGATCGTGTCTGGAGGGGGTACGGGGCCCGGGCCCGTACCCCCTCCGTCATGTGCCCTCAGAACCCGCCGCCGAAGTCCCCTCCGCCGCCTCCGAAACCGCCGCCGTCTCCGCCTCCGAAGCCTCCCCCGTCACCGAAACCGCCGCCGTCGAAGCCGGACGAGTCGAAGTCCGTACCGGAGAAGTCGCCGCCGGAGAAGTCGCCGCCGCCCCCGTAGTCGCCGCCCCCGTAGTCCGCCGCGTACGCCGGGGTGGCGAGCATCGAGCCGAGCATGGTGCCGACCAGGAGGCCCGGCAGCAGCCCGCCGCCGAAGTAGCCGCCCGCCCACGGACCGTAGGCCGGGCCCGCCTCCCAGTACGGGCGGCGGGTGCCGTCGCCCACCTCGACCGTCCGGCTCATCGGGTCCTGGCCCTCGCTCAGCCGCACCTCGTCCGCCGCGCACACCGGGACCTCCCGGGCGCTGCCGCCCGCAGGGGACCAGCGGACGTCCGCGACCGAGGGGCCGTGGCGCGGGTCGAAGAAGCAGGGCGGGCGGCGGGCCGGGAGTTCGCGGCCGGAGCGGCGGGCGTCGAGCGCGGCCAGGGAGTACCGGCCGTCCTCCAGTGCCTGGGTCACCCCGCGCACGTCCGAGGGGTGTTTCGCGGCTGCCATACGCGACTTCGCGCTCTCGTAGGCGTCGAGGGCGCGTTCGTAGTCGGCGCGCATGGCGTCGTCGGCGCCGGGCTCCGCCGGGTGGAAGTCGAGCCGGTCCAGGGTCTCCCCGTAGGCCGTGATGTCCTCGTCCACGACCACCCGCAGCTTGTCGAGCGCGACCCGCTCCTCTCCCTCCTTGCGCCGGCGGTTGCGGCGCACGACCGTGTACGCGGCGGCCCCGCCGAGGACCACCACGGCACCGGTGACAGCCAGGCCGACGGCGGCCGAGCCGCCGGTCGATGCGGAGTGATCGCCGCCGCTCCAGGAGGCGGGGGCGCTGCCCCGGGCCTGTTCGACGGCGCGCTCCACGAAGGTGTCGAGCTGGGTCGCCGCGTCGGCGTCCGCGCCGGGGGTCTTCACGGCGGCGGTGAGGTTGATGACGGCGTTCCGGGACATCACCTGCGGGTCGGCGCCGGCGCTGAAGCCGTCGCCGAGGCGGATCGCGTAGACGCCGGTGATGCCCGTCTCGGCGCGCAGGGTGCGCAGCACGGTGTCCTCGGGGAAGGCTGCGGTGTTCGGCAGCACGGCCACGAACACCGGTTTGTCCGCGTCCTCGATCTTCTTGCTCAGCGCGGCGGCCTGGCTCCGGGAGAGCTGGTCGGCAGCGGCCGGGTCGACGTAGACCGGCCCCTTGCGCAGGGCCTGGGCGACGTCCTCCACGGTGGAGGCGGCGGGGGCGGCGGGGGCCGCCGCGGGGGCCAGGAAGAGGGCGAGGGCGGACAGCAGCGCCAGCAGCCCCGCCAGGAGTGCCGGGGCCGGAAAGCTGTGGAACGGCCTGTTCCGCATACTCCCAAGCTAACGCACACACGTACGAAACGGGCGGGCGGCCTCCTGGAGCCGCCCGCCCGTCCCGCGTCCTCAGGCGGCCCGGTAGGCGGTCCTGAGCTTCGCCACGGCACCGGTCAGATCACCGGTGAGCAGCAGGTGGTCGGCGTCCGCGAACGGCTTGGACACCTTCTCCGTCAGCTTGCCGCCGGTCTTCTGCTGGACCAGCAGCCGGGCCTGGCCGACGATCTCCCGGCCCACCTCGGTGCGGCCGAGGCCGCTCTTCTCGGCGACCTGGGCGGCCATGCCGAGCAGGGCGAGCGTGACCTCGCCGCCGGCCGGGGGCTTCTTCAGCGTGGTGAGACCCCAGCCGTACGGGAACTGGGGGTCGTACGACGCGTCGCCCACGTTGATCGGGAGCTGCGCCTCGGACTTGGGCCAGGTCACCGGGAGCTGCCCGGTGAAGGCCCGCTTGCCGAAGAGGACGTCGGCGACGCCGTCGCCCTCGGAGCCCGGCAGCCAGGACGCCACCAGCGCGTCGATGCCGTCGAGCTGGTCCCCGATGAGCTGGGGGCGGCCCGAGACGATCAGGACGGCGCACTTCATCGCGGCGCAGACCTTGTCGATCGCGGCCCGGTCGGCGTCGGACAGCTTCAGGTCGTGCCCGTTGCCGACGTCACCGACGCCCTCCGCGTACGGGGTCTCACCGACGACCACCACGCCCACGTCGTAGCCGGCGGTGTCGGCGGACGCGTCCTTGGAATACGTGACGGACGCGGCGTCCTTCTTCATGGCGGACAGGATCGTGGTGCCCGGGGTGATGGCGCCGGACGAGCCCTGCCAGCTGACGGTCCAGCCTCCCGCCTGGTTGCCGATGTCGTCGGCGTTGGAGCCGGCCACGTACACCTTCTGCGAGGACTTCAGCGGCAGCACGCCGCCGTCGTTCTTCAGCAGCACCTGCGACTTGGCGGCGGCCTCGCGGGCCACGGCCCGGTGCTCCGCCGAACCGATCCTGTCCAGGTTGCTGGTGTCCGCGTACGGCTGCTCGAAGAGGCCCAGCCTGAACTTCTGGGTCAGGATGCGGGCGACCGCGTCGTCGATCCGGGACTGCGGGACGCGCCCCGCGGCGACCTCGTCCTGGAGCGTCTTGGTGAAGTCCTTGTACTCGGTCGGGACCATGATCATGTCGAGCCCCGCGTTGATGGACGTGCGCACGTCGCTCGCGTAGTCGCCGGGGAGCTGGTCGATCGCCTTGTAGTCGCTGATGACGAAGCCCTCGAAGCCCATGCGGTCCTTGAGGACACCGTTGATCATCTCGGCGTCGCCGTGCATCTTCACCGGGCCCTTGTCGTCCCCGATGATGTCGAGCGAGGAGTAGGACGGCATGACCGTGCCGACGCCCCGCTCGACCGCGTCCTCGAAGGGCGCGAGGTGGACGGCCTCCAGCTCCTCCCGGGTGACCTTGGTGACGCCCTGGTCGATCGGGTACGAGCCGGTGGTGGACGAGCCGTACTCCGTACCGCCGTCGCCGACATAGTGCTTGGCGGTGGCCAGCACCTTGTCGTTGCGGTCCAGGTCCTTGCCGGACGCGGCGCCCTGCATGCCCTGGATCACCGTCTCCAGGGACTGCACGAGGGCCGGGTCCTCACCGTAGGACTCGTAGGAACGGCCCCAGCGCTCGTCGCGCGAGACGCAGAGGCAGGGCGCGAAGTCCCAGGGAACGCCGGTCGCGCGGACCTCGCTCGCGGTGACGGCGCCGGTCTTCCCGGCCAGCTTCGGGTCACGGGTGGCGCCGAGGCCGACGTTGTGCGGCATGACCGTCGAGCCGACCAGGTTGTTGTGGCCGTGCACCGCGTCCACGCCGTAGATCAGCGGGATCTGGAAGCGGGTCGCCTGGGCGCGCAGCTGGTAGCCGTCGATCATCTTCGCCCACGCCTCGGGGGTGTTGGGCGAGGGGACCGAGCCGCCGCCGGAGAGCAGCGAGCCGAGATCGTACGTGGCGATGTCGCCCTGGGACGCGAGCGCGTTGCGCTCGGCCTGGGTCATCTGGCCGGCCTTCTCGGCGGGCGACATCCGGGAGAGCAGGTCGGCGACCCGCTTCTTCACGGGCAGCTTGGCGTTCTGGTACGGCAGCCCGTGGGCGTCGATGACGACCTGCGGGTTCTCCTTCGGCGGCCGGGCGCCGGTGACGGTCAGCTCCAGCGGGACGGTCTTCGCGGTGGCGGCACCGGAGACCTTCTTCGTCGCGACGGCCACCTGGTGGGTGGTGCCCGACGCGGTCCCCGCCGGGAAGGTGTACGTGCCGCTGACCGGCGTGAAGTCGGTGCCGGCCTTCGCCGTGCCGCCCTTCGTCTCGTACGCGACGGTGACGGGCTCCTCCAGCGGGACGGACCCGGTCGTGGTCAGCGTGAAGCCGAGGGACGCGGACGCGCCCTGCTTCACCGGGACCACCGCCGCCTGGGTGACGACGCTCGCCTTCAGGGCCGCGTCGGCCTTGCCGTACAGCTCGACGCCGTCCATGGCGAACGCGCCGGGGGCGCCGGGCGGCAGAGTGAGGGCGTACCCCCACATCTCGTTCAGGCCGAGCACCTGGTCGATGCCGCCGACGGGCTGGTAGTCGCCCCGGTAGGTGAAGTCGGCGAACGGGATCTCGACGAGGTGCCAGCCCTCCCAGTCGTCGGTGAACGAGGTGGTCCACAGCTCGGACGCCTCGCCGTTGGCGCCGCCGTCCTTGATCTCGAAGGCGATCCGCTTGCCCGAACCGGGCGGCAGCGGCGCGGTGTTCTGGCCGTACCACCAGAACCGGATGCCCTTGTGGGCGGACCAGTCGTGGGCGGGCCGGTCGGCGGCGTAGTCGTGGCTGAAGCCGCCGTAGCCGCTGATGTCGTAGGTGCCTTCGAGGACCTTGGCGCCCTCGGGGGCGTCGGTGCGGTCCTTCAGCGCCAGGGTGGGCGGGTCGTCGGCGTCGCCGCCCCAGGTGAAGATGCCCTCGGCCGGCTGGTTGGCGAAGGGCACCTCCCCCTCGAAGCGGTCGACAGCGACCGGTGCCGGTTCGTCGGCGGCGGGTGCCGCCGTGGACGGGACGGCCCCGGCGAGCAGGCCGGCCATCACGGTGGCGGCGGCCAGCACGGCGGTCGCGGGTCTCGCCCGGCGGCGGGTGCGGGGAGGCATCTGTGCGGCTCCTTCGTACGGTGCCCGCGCGCGGCGCGGCGGGATGCCGGGCCGGGCGCGGGACGCGGGTGGTACCGGGAGGTGACGTGCCTGTGGGGGGCGGTGGTGCGTGGGGGGTGGCTCGGGGGGTCCGGGGGCTCTACTTCTTCTGCTCCACCCGCACCCAGTCGATCTCCGCCTTGACGCCGCCCTGCGCGACACGGTCGACGCTGGACTGCGGAAGGCCCCAGTAAGGGCTGGTGACCTTGTTCCACCCGGCGGGATACGCCCCGCCGAGCGCCAGGTTGAGGATCACGTACTGGTTGTGGTCGAAGACCCATTTGCCGCGCGTGGACTCCAGCTTGCTGCGGGAGGTCGTCTGCACGACGCGGTCGTCGACGGTGAACGTCATGCCCTCGGGCGTCCACTCGACGCCGTAGGTGTGCCACTGGTCGGCGCGGCCGCCGTTCGCGTACGTCTGCTGCTTGCCGATGTTGCCGTCGGCCGAGTAGCCGGGGCCGTGCAGGGCGGAGCTGGTCCAGTCGCCGTAGCCGATGTTCTCCATGATGTCGGTCTCGCCCGAGCCGGGCCAGGAGACGTCCGGGTTGTCGACGTCGCTGCCGAGCATCCAGAAGGCCGGCCAGAAGCCGTCGCCGACCGGCAGCTTCATGCGGGCGCTGACCTTGCCGTAGGTGAAGTCGAACTTGGTGTTGGTGTCGACGCGGCCCGAGGTGAAGTCGAAGGTGCCCGCGGGGGTCCGGGTGCAGCCCTTGCAGTACTTCGACTGCAGGACCAGGGAGCCGTTCTCGGTACGGATGTTGTCCGCCGAGTCGACGTATGCCTGGGATTCCCCGTTGACCGGGTTCATCTCCGTGCCGGTGCGTACGACCCGCCACTTGTCGCGGTCGAGGCCGGAGCCGGTGAAGTCGTCGAAGAAGGTGGTGGTGTAGGCGCCGCCGGGGTCCTTGGGGAGGGCCGGGTAGGCGGCGTTCGCACTGCCGCCGGTGCCCCACACCTGGAACTCGTAGAGCGAGTAGCCGAACTGGGCGGTGGCCGGCGCCGGGTTGTAGAACGAGCGGCGCTCCACGCCCAGCATCCGGACGTAGCGGCCGGTCGCCGGGGTGGCCAGTCTGACGGTGTCGTGCCGTCCGACGGCGTCGCCGGGCGACTTGACGTCCGCGCGGCGGGCGGCGACCTCGGCGGCGGACGGCTGGTGGACGGTGCGCCAGGTGCGGTTGTCGTCGGAGACCTGGATGCGGTAGTCGACGGCGTACGCGGCCTCCCAGTACAGGTCCACGGTGTCGATGACGGAGGTCGCGCCGAGGTCGACGCCCACCCAGCGGTTGGCGTTCCAGTCGCTGGACCAGCGGGACCGGTCGGCCTTCAGGTCGGCGGGCCAGCCGCCGTCGGTGACGAAGGCCGGTGAGTTGCCGGCGTGCTGGTAGAAGTCGCCGTACGCGGGGTGGTTGAGGGCGAGGTTGCTGCGGGTCGTGGAGGCCGGGGCGGGCTCTCCCCCGTACACCTTGAAGGAGTACAGCGAGTAGCCCCAGGGGGTGGCGCGCTGGATGCCGCGCATCCGGACGTAGCGGCCGGTGACCTCCTGCGGGTAGGTGTGCGCGGTGACGCTGCCGCCGGTGCCGTCGTCCTCGGTGTAGAAGGGGGTCCAGTCCGTGCCGTTCCTCGACACCTCCAGGACGTACTTCTTGCCGTAGGCGGCCTCCCAGTCGAGGGTGACGCTGCTGACGCGGATGACGGAGCCGAGGTCGACCCGGATCCAGGCGTCGTCGGCGAACTCGCTGGACCAGCGGGTGGCGCCGTCTCCGTCCGTCGCGGCCCCGGGGCCGGTGCCGGCGTTCTCGCTTCCGGAGGCGGTGACGGCGCCCGGGTTCGCGGCGTACGCGGAGGCGGCCCGGTCGGTGTCCCAGGCCGCGGCCTGGGCCGCCGCCGGCTTGGGGACCGGGGCGGCGAAGGCCATGGGGGCGGCGAGGGCGATCAGAGCGGCGGTGGTGGCTGCCAGGGTCGTACGAGAGGGCATGGTGGGGTATCCCGTTCGTATCGGTGAGGGTGAGCGGCCACACCCGCGGTCGCGGCTACGACGCGTCGCGGGTGAGCCGGATGGTGTCGCGGTACCACTTGGCGCTGTCCTTGAGCGTCCGCACCTGCGTGTCGTAGTCGACGCGGACGATGCCGAACCGCTTGTCGTAGCCGTAGGACCACTCGAAGTTGTCCATCAGCGACCAGGCGAAGTAGCCCCGCACGTCCGCCCCCTGGGCCCGGGCGGCGGCGACGGCGGCGATGTGGTCGGCGAGATAGGTGGTGCGGTCGGCGTCGTGGATCTCGCCGTCCGCGGAGACGGTGTCGTCGAAGGCGGCGCCGTTCTCCGTGATGACCGTCGGGAGGCCGTAGTCCTTCTCCAGACGGACCAGCAGGTCGGTGAGGGCGGTGGGGGTGATCTCCCAGTCCATGGCGGTACGCGGCAGGTCGCGCTCCACCTGCCGGGTGACGGGCAGCCCCTCCGCGTCGGTGGTCGCGCCGTCCTCCGTGACGCCGGAGAAGAGCGCGCCCCGGTAGAAGTTGACCCCGAGCACGTCCAGCGGCGTCGAGATCGCGGCCAGGTCGCCGTCCTGGACGGGCAGTTCGATGCCCTGGGCGGCGAGGTCGGCGACGATGTCCTGCGGGTAGGTGCCCTTGACGACCGGGTCCAGGTAGAGCCGGGCGCCCAGGCCGTCGGCGCGGCGGCACGCCTCGGCGTCCTCGTGGCTGTCGGTCTCCGGGGTCGCGGTGCCCAGGTTGAGGGTGATGCCGAGTTCCAGCTCGTTGCCCCGGGCGGCGGCCTGCTCGCGCAGGTACCGGGAGGCGAGACCGTGGCCGAGGAGCAGGTGGTGCACGGCGTGGATCGCCTCGCCGAAGTTCTGCCGGCCGGGCGCCTGGCCCCCGTAGGCGTAACCGAGCATCGCGGAGCACCAGGGCTCGTTGAGGGTGGTCCAGTGCTTCACCCGGTCGCCCAGGGCGTCGTAGGCGAGCGCGGCGTACTCGGCGAAGCGGTACGCGGTGTCGCGCACCGGCCAGCCTCCGGCGTCCTCCAGCTCCTGCGGCAGGTCCCAGTGGTAGAGGGTGACCCAGGGGGCGACGCCCTTGGCCTCCAGCTCGTCGAGCAGCCGCTTGTAGAAGTCCAGCCCCTTGGGATTGGCCGGGCCCCGGCCGCCCGGCTGGATGCGCGGCCAGGCCATCGAGAAGCGGTACGTGTCGACGCCGAGGTCCGCGATGAGCCGCACGTCCTCGGGCATCCGGTGGTAGTGGTCGCACGCCAGGTCACCGTTCTCACCGCGGACGACCATGCCCGGCACCCGGCAGTACGTGTCCCAGATGGACGGCGTCCTGCCGTCCTCGGCCGCCGCGCCCTCGATCTGGTACGCGGCTGTGGCGACGCCCCAGCGGAAGCCGGCGGGCAGACCGGGGACGGCTTGGGCGGTGATCTCGCGGGCGTATGCCTGAGGGGTGACGAGGTTCATGGTTCTCCTGTGGTGTGCGTTGCTCTGGGCGGCCGGCGGGGCTACGCGCGGGCGGCGGCGGTGGCCGGGGCCTCGTGGTGGAGCCAGCAGGCCACCGAGCGGGAGCCGTCCGCCCCGGGCGCCGCGAGCACCGGGACGTGGGTGTCGCAGCCCTCGGTCTTCTTGGCGCAGCGGGGGTGGAAGGCGCAGCCGGCGGGCATCGCCGAGAGGTGCGGGGGCGAGCCGGGGATGCCGCTGAGTTCGCGGCGGGGTCCGTGCAGCGCGGGGAAGGAGTGCAGCAGCCCGGCGCTGTACGGGTGGTGGGGGTCGCGGTAGATCTCGGTGGCGCCCGCCTCCTCCACGATCCGGCCGCCGTACATGATCGCGATCCGGTCGGAGAACTCGATCAGCAGCGAGATGTCATGGGTGATGAAGACGACCGAGAACCCCAGCTCCTCGCGGAGCCGGACCAGCTGGCGCAGGATCTGCCGCTGCATGACCACGTCGAGCGCGGTCGTCGGCTCGTCCATGATGACGATCTCGGGTTCCAGGGCGAGCGCCATCGCGATCATCACGCGCTGGCGCATGCCGCCGGACAGCTGGTGCGGGTAGGCGCCGAGCCGGTCCGGGGAGATCCCGACGAGGCTGAGGAGTTCCCGCGCCCGGGCGGTGCGGTCGGCCTTCCGCATCTCCGGGCGGTGCGCCTGGAGCACGTCGGTGAGCTGGGCGTGGACCGTGTAGACGGGGTTCAGCGAGTTCATCGCGCCCTGGAAGACGATGGACAGCTCCTGCCAGCGGAAGGCGCGCAGCTGGGCCGCCGACATGGCCAGCAGGTCCAGTGCCTCGCCGTCGCGCCCGTGGTAGTGGACCTCGCCGCCGGTGATGACACCGGGCGGGGAGAGGAGCCGGGTGACCGCGTAGGCCAGGGTGGACTTCCCGGAGCCGGACTCGCCGGCGAGGCCGAGGACCTCGCCGCGGTGCAGGGTGAGGTCGATGTCGCGCAGGGCGTGCACGGCGTCGGTGCCGGTCCCGTAGTCCACGTTGAGGCCGCTGATGGTGAGGACGGGCTCGCTCATGAGCGGGTCTCCTTGTGGCGCTGGGTGCCGGTGCCGGGACGGGCCACCGGGGTGAAGCCGACGCGCATCTTGACCTTGCGGGAGCCGCCGGTCTCGGTGCGCAGTCGCGGGTTGACGAACTCGTCGATGCCGAAGTTGATCAGGGCGAGGGACATGCCGAGCAGGGCGATGCAGAGCCCGGCCGGGACGAACCACCACCAGGCGCCCTGGGCCAGGGCCTGGCTGGACTGCGCCCAGAACAGGACGGTCCCCCAGTTCCAGTTGGAGATGTCGGCGACGCCGATGAAGGCGAGGGTGATCTCGGAGAGGATCGCGAAGATGACCGTGCCGACGAAGCCAGAGGCGATGACGGCGGTGAGGTTCGGCATCACCTCGAAGAGGATGATCCGCCAGGTCGGCTCGCCCGTGGCGCGGGCCGCCTCCACGTAGTCGCGGCGGCGCAGCGACAGCGTCTGGGCGCGCAGCACGCGGGCGCCCCAGGCCCAGGAGGTGACGGCGATGACGAAGGCGATGAGCAGGTCGCCGGCGTCCGTGACGAAGCTGGCGATGATGATGATCAGCGGCAGTCCGGGGATGACCAGGAAGACGTTGGACAGCAGCGACAGCACCTCGTCGGCCAGCCCGCCGAGGAAGCCGGCGGTGACGCCGATCAGCACGGACAGGGCGGTGGCGAGGATGCCCGCGACGAAGCCGACGACGAGCACGCCCCGGGTGCCGACGAGGATCTGCGAGAGCACGTCCTGGCCGGTCTGCGTGGTGCCGAACCAGTGCGAACCGGAGGGCGCCTGCAACAGGTCCTGGCTCATCGTGTCGGGGTCGTACGGGGCGATCCACGGGCCGATGATCGCGATCAGCACGAAGAAGAGCAGGATGCCCAGTCCGATGACGGTCTTCCGGCCGCGCAGGAACCGGAACTTGCGCTTGCTCGCTGCCGGGGTTTCGGCGGCATCGAGTACGGCGACCTCGGTGGCGGTGACGGCCATGTCCTACGCCTCCCTTCGGGTACGGGGGTCGAGGAGCATGTAGAGGATGTCGGCGATGAGGTTCGCCGCGAGGACGGAGAGCGTGATGATGAGGAAGATGCCCTGCATGAGGGGGTAGTCCTTGGCGCCCACGCCCTGGAAGAGCTGGTAGCCGATGCCCGGGTAGGAGAAGACCATCTCCACCAGGAGCGTGCCGCCGACGATGAAGCCGAGCGAGAGGGCGAACCCGGAGATGTTGGGCAGGATCGCGTTGCGTGCCGCGTAACCGAACATCACCCGGCGCTCCGAGAGGCCCTTGGCCTGGGCGACCATGACGTAGTCCTCGCTGGACACCGTCACCATCATGTTCCGCATGCCGAGGATCCAGCCGGCGACCGCGCTGAGGACGATCGTGAAGCCGGGCAGCACCCCGTGGTAGAGCGCGCTGGAGATGAACGGCCAGTCGAAGGCGGGCACCAGCGAGTTGTCGTAGCCGCCGTCGGCCGGGAAGAGCGGCCACTTCACGGCGAACAGCGAGATCGCGATGAGCCCGAGCCAGAAGTACGGGATGGACGAGATGAACGTGGTGACGGGCAGCAGGCTGTCCATCCAGGAGCCGCGCCGCCAGCCCGTGAAGACCCCGATGCCGGTGCCGAGCAGGAAGCTGATCAGCGTGGTGATGCCGACGAGCGCCAGCGTCCAGGGCAGCGACTGCGCGATGACCTCGCTGACCGGGGTCGGGAAGAAGGTGAACGACAGGCCGAGGTCGCCGTGGAACAGGTGCGCCCAGTAGTCGGTGTACTGCTCCCAGATCGACTGCTTCTTGTCGAGGCCGAAGAGGGCCTTCAGCGAGTCGATGGCGCTGGTGTCGAGCTGGCCCTGGAAGCGGGCGATGAGCGCCTGGACCGGGTCACCGGGCATCAGGCGCGGGATGAGGAAGTTGATAGTGATCGCGGCCCAGGCCGTGACCAGGTAGAAGGCGAGCCGTTGGAGCAGGAACTTCACTTCGCAGCCTCCTTCTCGTGGTCGTCGGTGCGGGTGCCGGTGCCCTCGTAGAGCCAGCAGGCGGCCCACTGGCCGTCGGCCAGGTCGAACCGGGGCGGCAGCTCGGTGCGGCAGCGCTCCATCGCCTTGGGGCAGCGGGGGTGGAAGCGGCAGCCGGCGGGCGGGGCGATGAGCGACGGGGGCTCGCCGGTACCGGCGTCCTCCGGCTCGTCCTCGTCGCCCGCCCGGTCGGGGTGCGGGGCGGAGGCGATGAGCAGCTGGGTGTAGGGGTGTGCGGGGCGCTGGGTGACGGTCTCGCTGTCACCGCCCTCGACGATGCGGCCCGCGTACATCACCAGGGTGGTGTCCGCGAAGTAGCGGGCGGACGCGATGTCGTGGGTGATGTAGAGGATCGCGAGGTGGAGCCGGTCCTTGAGGTCCTTGAGCAGGTTGAGCACCCCGAGCCGGATGGACACGTCCAGCATCGAGACCGGCTCGTCGGCCAGGAGGACCTGGGGGTCGGCGCCGAGCGCGCGGGCGATGGCCACGCGCTGGCGCTGACCGCCCGACAGCTCGTGCGGGAACTTGTCCAGGTACTGATGAGGAGGAGTCAGCTGGACGCGGTTCAGCAGAGCGGTCAGGTTCTGTTCCAGTTCCGCCTCGCCGCTGCCCGCCCGGCCGTGGATCTTCAGCGACCGGGTCAGGTGGTAGCGCACGGTGTGCACGGGGTTCAGCGAGGCGAACGGGTCCTGGAAGATGAGCTGGACCCGGCGTACGTAACTGCGGAAGGACCGGCCACGTCCGGCCTTCACCGGCTGTCCGCCCAGGTGGATCTCGCCCGAGGTGAGCGGATACAGCTGGGCGAGCAGTCTGGCGACGGTGGACTTCCCGGAGCCCGACTCCCCCACCAGTGCCGTGACGGTGCCGCGCCGCAGTCGCAGCGAGACGTCGTCCACGGCGTGGACGGTACGGCGTGTGCGCGCGAGGAGGTCGCGGGCGTTGCGCCGCACGGCGAAGTGCTTGGTGACTCCGCGTGCTTCGAGCACGATGTGGTTGTTCTCTGGCTGTTCAGACATGGCCGGTACCTGATCCCTGCGTACTACTTGGCGGGCTTGAGATTCAGCACGACTTCCAGCGAGGTGCGCTGGGTGTGCTGCGGGTCCGCGTAGGGGTTGTCCTCGGTGGGCCAGCCCACCCAGTTCTTCGTGGAGTACTCCGCCCCGATGGGCGCGGCCGCGGTCGGGATCATCGGGACCTGCTCGACCATGATCTTCTGGAGCGTGTTCATCGCCTCGTTGCGGGCGGTGTCCGTGGTGGCCTGGGCGAAGTCCTTCAGCGCCTCGGTCGCCTCGGTGCTCTTGAAGCGGCCGAAGTTGCCGGACTGGGACGGCTTGCCGACGGGCTGGAGCAGAGCGCCGTCCATGATGTTCTGGTACATGTCGTACGGCGTCGCGCCGCTGTTGGTCCAGTGCAGGGTGGCGTCGAAGTTGCCGTTGGCGACGTTCGCGCCCCAGGCGTCCGCGGTCTGCGTCTTGACCTTGGCGTCGATGCCGATCTTCTTGATGTTGTCCTTGATGATCGACAGACCGGTGATGTAGTCGTTCCAGCCGGCCGGGTCGGTCAGGGTGAGCTTCACCGGCTTGCCGCTCGGGTCCTTGAGGACACCGCCGCTGAGCGTGAAGCCGGCCTTCTCCAGGACCTTCTTGGCGCCCTCGACGTCCGGCGTGGTGGTGGCCTTCTTGTAGTCCGGGGCGACGAAGGACTCACCGGCGGGCAGCGGGATGCCGGTGGGGTTGGTGATCTCCGGGTAGAGCGTCGCCTCGGCCTGGGTGTAGATGGCCTTGCGGTCGATGACCATCGCCATGGCCTTGCGGAGCGCCGGGTCGTCGAACGGCTTGCGGGTGGTGTTGAACCAGAGGCCGTGGATGCCGAGGCCGGAGGGGAACCACAGCTTGTGGTTCTTCGGGTCCTTGTCGATGAACAGCTTCTTGAAGTCCGGCATGAAGACGAACGACCACTCCAGCTTGCCGCTGGCCAGCGCGGTGGTCGCCGCGTTGTTGTCGTTGTACGTGCTGTAACGCAGCTCCTTGACCTTGGTCGACCCCTTCCAGTAGGTCGGCGTCGCGGTCAGCGTGGTGGTCTGCGGCGTGAAGGTCTTCAGCTTGTACGGGCCCGAGCCGACGGGGTTCCGGTTCGGCCAGGTCTCCGGGTTGTCGACCTTCTCCCAGATGTGCTTGGGCACGATGTACTGCTGGAGGATCTTGTTCTGGTTGACGTACTGCGAGGCGTTGAAGGTCAGGATGACCTTCTTGTCCTTGACCTCGATCCCGCCCCACTGGATGCCGTCGGCGTTGAGGGCCGGGTGCTTCTTCAGCAGGCTGAAGGTGTACGCCACGTCGTCGGCGGTCAGCGGCTTGCCGTCGGCCCACTTGGCGCGCTCGTCGATGGTGAGGGTGACCTTCGTGAAGTTGAGGTCCCACTTCCAGTCGGTCGCCAGCCACGGGTCGGGCTTGTCGGCGGGCCGGATCTGGCTCACCATCGCCAGCGGCTCGTAGATCATCCAGCGGTAGCCGAGGGTGGCGCCGGCCGAGGTGTTGAGGAACGGGTTGCTGTTGTTCGTCTGCGGCCCGTCCGGCTTGCCGATGTTCAGGACGCCCGTAGCGGCACCGCCGCCGTTCTTGTTGTGGTTCGAGTTGGCCGAGGAACAGCCTGCGGCGAGTGCGACCACCGCGGTGGCGAGCGCGGCCGCTCTCAGCGTGTGACGGCGTGCGGACATAACGACTCCAGGAGGGACTGGCGGGTCTGTGGATTCCGGAAACGGGCAGCGCTGGGCGCGCCTGGGTACGGGCTTGCTGTACAGGCGGTGCGGGTGCGGGAGTGGGCCTGGGGGTGCCCTTGTCCGCTAGGGCGCCGAGTGGCGCACGACCAATTCGGTGGGGAGCACGACCGGGGTGTCCGGCGCGAGCGTGCCGCCCAGGTGGGAGAGGAGCATCCGTGCGGCCGTCTCACCCATCTGCCGGGTGGGCTGGCGCACGGTGGTCAGGGGCGGTTCGGTGTGCTCGGACATCGGGATGTCGTCGAAGCCGACGACCGCGATGTCACCGGGCACGCTCTTCCCCGCGGCGCGCAACGCCCGCAGCACGCCGGCCGCGGTGATGTCGTTGTGCGCGAAGACCGAGTCGAACTCCGTGCCCGAGGCGAGGAGTTCCTCCACGGCGAGCCGGCCGGAGCGTTCGGTGAAGTCCCCCAGGACGACGAGGTCCGTGGGGAGGACCGAGACGAACCCGGCCGTCCGGTCGCGTACGCAGCCGAAGTGCTGGGGGCCGGTGATCACGACGGGCCTGGTGCGACCGGCGTCCCGCAGATGGCGGGCGGCCGACGCGCCTCCTTCGTGGTTGGTGGTCACGACGGAGGGAAATTCGGGGTGGTGGCCGCGGTCGTCGATGAGCACGATCGGCAGGCCGTCGCGGTGCAGTTCCGTGAGGTGGTCCAGGGTGTTCTCGGGTTCCACCACCACCAGGCCGTCGAAGGCCCGCGCCGACACCTGGCTGGTGAAGCGCTCCACGGACTCGGCCCCGCGGTTGCAGGTGAACAGCAGCAGCCCGTAGTCGGCGGCCTCGACGGTGTCGACCACGCCCTGGAGCAGCTCGCCCATCCAGGGCCAGGTCAGCGAGGGCACCAGCATGCCGACCGTACGGCTGCTGCCGCGGGCCAGGCCGACGGCGCCCGAGCTGGGCACATAACCGAGCTGTGCGATCACTTCGCGAACGCGCGCCGCCGTCGAACCGTCCACCTCGCCCTTGGTGTTGATGACCCGGGACACGGTCGTCTTGCTGACGCCGGCCTCGCGGGCGACATCAGCGATGGTGACTCGCATCGGGGGCCTCCAGGACACAACGGGACAGAGAGAACGGCCGCAACGGCCGACGATGGAACCGGTGCCGCAACCGGTTCCGGAACCGGTACCGGCGTTGGTGGCGTGAGTTAACCCCGCTGGAACACGGCCGTCAATACTTCACGTCGAGATTGGTCCGTACCCATCTGATAACGAGAAGAACACGGTCCTTTCGTTCAATTCCTGAACGCGAAGAACTCTTGACGCGGACACCCGGAATCCCGTTCACTCAGTCCCCGTACGGGGCCGTACACGCGAACGCCCCCGCCCGCCCTGCCGGTTGAGGCGGGCGGACGGGGGCGGGCGTGTACGGGTCGGGCCCCGCGGGCGTCAGTCGGTCGGTTCGAGGCCGGCGCGCAGCAGCCCGTAGGTGTACGCGTCCTCCAGCGCCTGCCAGGACGCGGAGATGATGTTCTCGGCGACCCCGACGGTCGACCACTCGGCGGTCCCGTCGCCGGTGGTGATCAGGACGCGGGTGGTGGAGTCGGTGCCGGTGCGGCCCTCCAGGATGCGGACCTTGTAGTCCGTCAGCTCCAGCTTGGCGAGCTGCGGGTAGATCCGCTCCAGGGCCACGCGCAGCGCCCGGTCCAGGGCGTTGACCGGCCCGTTGCCCTCGGCGGTGGCGACGATCCGCTCACCCTTGGCCCACAGCTTCACGGTCGCCTCGTTGGCGTGGGTGCCGTCGGGGCGGTCCTCGACGATCGCCCGCCAGGACTCGGTGCGGAAGTAGCGCCGCACCCGGCCCTCGGCCTCGGCGCGCAGCAGGAGCTCGAAGGAGGCGTCGGCCGCCTCGTAGGTGTAGCCCTTGAGCTCGCGCTCCTTGACCCGCGCGACGACCCGGGCGACCAGCTCCCGGTCGCCCCCGAGGTCGATGCCGAGTTCGTCGCTCTTCAGCTCGATGGAGGCCCGCCCGGCCATGTCGGAGACCAGCATCCGCATGGTGTTGCCGACCAGGGCGGGGTCGATGTGCTGGTAGAGGTCCGGGTCGACCTTGATCGCGGAGGCGTGCAGCCCGGCCTTGTGCGCGAAGGCCGAGACACCGACGTACGGCTGGTGCGTGGAGGGGGTCAGGTTGACCACCTCGGCGATGGCGTGCGAGACGCGGGTCATGTCGGCGAGGGCGCCGTCGGGGAGGACCCGCTTGCCGTACTTGAGTTCCAGCGCGGCGACGACCGGGAAGAGGTTGGCGTTGCCCACGCGCTCGCCGTAGCCGTTGGCGGTGCACTGGACGTGCGTGGCGCCCGCGTCGACGGCGGCGAGGGTGTTGGCGACGGCGCAGCCCGTGTCGTCCTGGGCGTGGATGCCGAGCCGGGCGCCGGTGTCGGCGAGGACCGTGGAGACGACGGCCTGGATCTGGGCCGGGAGCATCCCGCCGTTGGTGTCGCAGAGAATGACCACGTCGGCGCCGGCCTCGGCGGCGGCCTTCACGACGGCCTTGGCGTACTCGGGGTTGGCGCGGTATCCGTCGAAGAAGTGCTCGCAGTCCACGAAGACCCGGCGGCCCTGCTCGCGGAGGTGGGCGACGGTGTCGCGGACCATCTCCAGGTTCTCCTCCAGCGTGGTGCGCAGCGCGAGCTCCACGTGGCGGTCGTGGGACTTGGCGACCAGCGTGATCACCGGGGCGCCGGACTCCAGCAGCGCCTTGACCTGGGGGTCCGTCGCTGCCGAGCCGCCCGCCCTGCGGGTCGCGCCGAAGGCGACCAGCTCGGCGTTCTTGAACTCGATCTCCTGGCGCGCACGGGCGAAGAACTCGGTGTCGCGGGGGTTGGCGCCGGGCCAGCCGCCCTCGATGAAGCCGACGCCGAACTCGTCCAGGTGCCGGGCGATGGTCAGTTTGTCGGCGACCGTCAGGTTGATGCCTTCACGCTGTGAACCGTCGCGCAGCGTGGTGTCGAAGACATGGAAGCTGTCGTCGGTGGGCTTGGCCTTGGTGGTCATTGCTGGTCTGACTCCTGTCGGATGAGTGGATCCGGACGATCTGGCTCCACTTGCCCCCATCATCCCGTGCGCCGCGTTCCCGGCCGAGGTGGAGGCCGGAAAACAAAAAACCCCTCGCGGGTGCGAGAGGTCTGCGCGCGGGTCTGGGGCACGGTGGCCGTGCCGTACGTGGTGGTACGGAACGGTCACTGCGGACCGGCGCGCCTGCTGCCAATAATCATGACGAACGAGGACACGGAAGCAGTCTGGCACAGGACCGCCGCCGTGAAGCGCCCGTCTCAGGATGCGGGCGTACGGAGAGCCCCCGGCGTCTCGCCGGGGGCTCTCCGTACGGGGTGCTCACGCCAGGGAGTGCATCCAGCCGTGGGTGTCCTCGGCGGTGCCGCGCTGGATGTCGAGCAGGCGCTCGCGCAGCTTGAGGGTGACCGGGCCGGGCGTGCCGTCGCCCTGGGTCCACTCGCCGCCCGCGCTCTTCACCGTACCGACGGGGGTGATGACGGCGGCGGTGCCGCAGGCGAAGACCTCGGTGAGGGTGCCGGCGGCGGTGTCCTCGCGCCACTGGCCGATGGAGACGCGGGCCTCCTCGGAGGTGTAGCCGAGGTCACCGGCCAGCTTGAGGAGCGAGTCCCGGGTGATGCCGGCGAGCAGGGAGCCGGTGAGGGACGGGGTGACGATCTTGTCCCCGTACACGAAGTAGAGGTTCATGCCGCCCAGCTCCTCCACCCACGTGTGCTCGACGGCGTCGAGGTAGGCGACCTGGTCGCAGCCCCTGGCTGCGGCCTCGGCCTGGGCCAGGAGGGAGGCGGCGTAGTTGCCGCCGGTCTTGGCGTCGCCCATGCCGCCGGGAACGGCGCGCACCCGGTCCTCGGAGAGCCAGATGGAGACGGGCTTCACACCGCCGGGGAAGTAGGCGCCGGCCGGCGAGGCGATGACCAGGAACAGGTACTCGTTGGCCGGCCGCACGCCGAGGCCGACCTCGGTCGCGATCATGAAGGGGCGCAGGTACAGGGACTCCTCGCCGCCGTGGGCCGGGACCCAGGCCGCGTCCTGCTGGACGAGCGCGTCACAGGCCGCGACGAAGGTCTCGACGGGCAGCTCCGGCATGGCGAGGCGGCGGGCGGAGGAGCGGAAGCGCTCGCCGTTGGCCTCGGGGCGGAAGGTGGCGACGGAGCCGTCGGGCTGGCGGTACGCCTTGAGACCCTCGAAGATCTCCTGGCCGTAGTGGAGCGTCATGTTGGCCGGGTCCATCGACAGCGGCGCGTACGGCACGAGCTGGGCGTCGTGCCAGCCGCGGCCTTCGGTCCACTTGATCGTCACCATGTGGTCGGTGAAGTAGCGGCCGAATCCGGGCTGGGCCAGGATCGCCTCGCGCTCCGCGTCGGACAGCGGGTTCGAGGAGGGCTTGAGCTCGATCGTGGTCGTCATGAGTGCGTGTCCTTCACCGTGATGTGTGTGTAGGACCGCGTGCACGCCTTCAAGTGCTAGGACGTCCGAGCTTCGCTGCGAGCCACGGCCCCGTTCGATTATCGCCCGAAGGGTGCCGTGCACGAAATGGCGTGATTGCGGTCCAGGGTTCGATGGTGACACCCGGGGCCGCACAGGTGAAGCCGCCGGGTGCGTCTGCGACCCGGCGGCTTCTGTGGGAGTCGTCGGGTCAGCCCGCTACGCGTACCGCGAGGGCGTCGCCGATCTCGTCGGTGCTACGGGCGGTTGCGTCGCGCTCCGCGAGGTCGGCGGAGACGGCGTCCTCGATGCGCACGGCCTCGGCCTCGTAGCCGAGGTGGCGCAGCAGGAGGGCGACGGAGAGGATCGTGGCGGTCGGGTCGGCCTTGCCCTGCCCCGCGATGTCGGGGGCGGAGCCGTGGACCGGCTCGAACATCGACGGGAAGGCGCCCGTCGGGTTGATGTTGCCGGAGGCGGCCAGGCCGATGCCGCCGGAGACGGCCGCGGCGAGGTCGGTGAGGATGTCGCCGAAGAGGTTGTCGGTGACGATGACGTCGAAGCGCTCCGGCTGCGTGACGAAGAAGATCGTCGCGGCGTCGACGTGCAGGTAGTCGGTGGTGACCTGCGGGTACTCCGCGGCGACCTTGTCGAAGGTGTTCTTCCACAGGTGGCCCGCGTACACCAGGACGTTGTTCTTGTGGACCAGTGTCAGCTTCTTGCGGGGGCGGGCGGCGGCGCGCTCGAAGGCGTCCCGGACGACCCGCTCGACACCGAAGGCGGTGTTGAGGCTGACCTCGGTGGCGACCTCGTGCTCCGTGCCGGTGCGCAGCGAGCCGCCGTTGCCGGTGTACGGACCCTCGGTGCCCTCGCGGACGACGACGAAGTCGATGTCCGGGCGGCCGGCCAGCGGGGTCCCGGTGTTCGGGAAGAGCTTCGACGGCCGCAGGTTGATGAAGTGGTCGAAGGCGAAGCGCAGCTTCAGCAGCAGCCCCCGCTCCAGGACGCCGGACGGCACGGACGGGTCGCCGATCGCGCCGAGCAGGATGGCGTCGTGCCCCTTGAGGGCGTCGAGCTCCGCGTCGGGGAGGGTTTCGCCGGTACGGTGCCAGCGCCGGGCCCCAAGGTCGTACTCCTTGGTCTCCAGCTTCACATCCTGCGGGAGAACAGCGTTGAGGACCTTGAGGCCCTGGGCCACGACCTCCTGGCCGATACCGTCACCGGGGATCACTGCGAGATTGATGCTGCGAGACATGGTGGCACCCTACTGCTCGTCCCACCCCATGACACGTCCCGTCCACCATACGGACATATGAGCAGCTGTACGTGTACCGTTCACCTACTCGACGGGGCGCCGTCAGCCGGGCGGTGGAGGTTGTCGCCCATGGACCTCCCCCGCTTCGGCATCCCCGAGAAGCTCGCCGCCCGCATGACCATGGCCGAGCAGCACGACTACCTCCGCACCCGGCTCACCCGCCGCGGGGCGCTGCGCACCGGCGTGGCGACCGCGGCCGTGGCCGGCGCCGGGATCGGCCTCGCCTCCTCCCCCGCGTACGCGGCCCCCACCGTACTCACCTCGCACAGCACCACCCGGGTCGACGGCGCGCTGGTCGCCCCGTTCGGGCGGCACCTGGCGTACGGGGCCGACCCGAAGACGCAGATGGCGGTCTCCTGGCAGGTGCCGTTCGCGGTGCGCCGCCCGTACATCCGCATCGGGCTGAAGCCGTGGGCGCTCAGCCGGAAGATCGACGCCGAGGTGCGCCACCTGACGACGCCGCGGCTGGACAACGGCAGGATCGCGGCGGCCGAGCAGTTCTACGTGCACGCGTCGCTGGAGCGGCTGAAGCCCGGGACCACGTACTACTACGGCGTCGGCCACGAGGGCTTCGACCCGGCCGACGCGCGCAACCTGGGCACGCTCGGCACCTTCACCACCGCACCGGCGCGGGCGGAGAACTTCACCTTCACCGCCTTCGGCGACCAGGGCGTCAGTTACCACGCGCTCGGCAACGACCAGCTGATCCTGGGCCAGAACCCGGCCTTCCACCTGCACGCCGGGGACATCTGCTACGCGGACCCGTCGGGCTCCGGGCGGACCACCGACACCTACGACGCGCGCACCTGGGACCAGTTCCTGGCGCAGACGGAGACGGTGTCCAAGACCGTGCCGTGGATGGTCACGACCGGGAACCACGACATGGAGGCGTGGTACTCGCCGGACGGCTACGGCGGCCAGAACGCGCGCTGGACCCTGCCGGACAACGGCCCGGACCCGGTCAACCAGCCCGGTGCCTACTCCTTCGTCCACGGCAACGTGGGCGTGATCGCGCTCGACGCCAACGACGTCAGCTACGAGATCCCCGCCAACTTCGGCATCAGCGGCGGCCGCCAGACCCGCTGGCTGGACCGGCGCCTCGGCGAACTGCGGGCCCGCCGGGACATCGACTTCCTGGTGGTCTTCTTCCACCACTGCGCCTTCTCCACGACGAACGCGCACGCCTCGGACGGCGGGGTGCGCGACGCCTGGGTGCCGCTGTTCGAGAAGCACCGGGTGGACCTGGTCATCAACGGGCACAACCACGTCTACGAGCGCACCGACGCGATCCTGAACAACGCCGTCGAGCGCCCGGTGCCGATCGGCGAGCGCACCGACCCCCGCCGGGACGGCATCGTCTACGTCACGGCGGGAGGCGCGGGCAAGGCGCTGTACGACTTCCCGGTGCCCGACAGCTACGAGGGACACGTCGCGGACCTGGAGAGCGTGCACACGTACCACGTGGCCAAGGGCGGCGCGAAGGCCGCCGAGACCGTGGAATGGTCGCGGGTGCGGTACACCGGCTTCTCGTTCCTCGCGGTGGAGGTGGAGGCCGGACGGCACCCCCGGATGAAGGTCACCGCGCTCGCCGAGTCGGGCGAACGCGTCGACCACTTCGAGATCAGCCGCGGCTGAGCGCGGCCGGCTGAAGGAGGACCGGTCAGTGGCCGGTGGAGCCGCCGTTGTCCCTGCGGTCGAGGGCGCGCTGCAGGGCGGCGGCGGCAGCCTGCCGCTCCGACTCGGTCGGACGGTGGGCGTGACGGACACGGCGGCGGATGGTGGTCTCGGCCATGGTGGATCGACTCCTTGAGATCGCGGGGATTTCGAGATCGAACAGCGTGGGGTGATGTCGAGATCGGTGATTTCGAGGCGCCGGAAGGGGCGGGGAACGGGCACCGCAGGGGTTGCCTGCACAGGGCGCGCGCTCTCGACCGCCAGTCGCTTGATCTAGCGAGACGTTCGGCTCCTACAAAGCTAGAACAGCCGGGCCGGTCTGTCTCCACAATTACTCGGACTTCCTACTATCTGAGACGGGGCCCCTCGGGCGGGCCCCCTGCCCGCGCGCGTACTCAGGCGTACTTGAGTACCCGGGCCGTGTCGAAAGAACGTGCGTCGCACGAGAGTTGCGGTCATGAACGGCCTCTACGCTCTCAAGCCCTGGTACGCGGACCGGCTCTCCGGCGTCCGCGCCTCGCTGGTCCGCCGTGAGGTGTCGCCCGACACCCTCACCGCCGCCGGGGTGGCCGCCGCGGCCGGCGCCGCCGCCTCGCTGGCCTGGCTGCCCGCCCCGGTCGCCGCCCTGCCGGTCGCCGTCCTGCTCGCGGCGCGGCTCGCCTTCGCCAACCTGGACGGGGCGCTGGCCCGCGACACCGGCCGCACCACCCGGCGCGGCGCCGTCCTCAACGAGCTGGGCGACCGGGGCGCCGACCTGGTCGTGCTCGCCGGCTTCCTGACGCTCGCCCCGCTCGGCCTGGTCGCGCTGGCCGGTCTCGCGGCCACGCTGCCCTCCTGGGTGTCGCTGGCCGGGGCCGCCGCCGGGGCGCCCCGGCGCAACGGGGGCCCGGTCGGCAAGACCGAGCGCTGTCTGCTCGTCGTGGTCGCCGCCGCGAGCGGCTGGGCCGTCCCGGTGCTGGCCGTGATCGCCGTCGGCTCGCTCCTCACCGCCGCGCTCCGGCTGGCCGGCCTCCGGCGGGAGCTGGCATGAGCGCCGTACTGATCGCCGAGGAGGCCGCCGCCCGCGCGGTGCCGCTGGTGGCGGGCGTGCTGGGTGCGGGCGGGGTCGCCGTCGCGGTGCTGCCCGCGAGGGTCCGGATGCGCGCCGAGCTGCGCAAGCGGTGGCGGACCTGGGCCGTGGTCGCGCCGGTCTTCCTGGGCGCGTTCTTCCTGGGCGGCGGCGGCACGTACGCGCTGGCCGCCGGTCTCGGCGTGGTCGCGGCAGGCGAGTACGCCCGGATGGCGGGGCTGCACCGGGGCGACCTGGCCGTCCTGGCGGTGGCGTCGGCCGCCCTCCCGGCCCTCGCCCTGCTCGCCCCGCACGCGCTGGACCTGCGGGCGGCGGCCCTGCTGCTCGTCGCGGCGGCGCTCCCCTCCGTGCTGGGCGGGGACGACCGCACGGGTTTCACCCGCACCGCGCGGACCGCCTTCGGGCTGCTGTGGATCCCGGTCGCGCTGACCGGCCTGGTGACGCTCGGGGACACCGCGGTCGCGGTGGGCCTGGCGGTGGCGCTCGGGGACGTCGGCGCCTGGTGCGGCGGTACGGCGCTGGGCCGGCGCGGTCCGCTCGCCCGGCCGCTGTCGCCGCTCTCCCCGAACAAGACGTGGGCCGGGGTGCTGGGCGCGGCCGCCGCCACCGGCGCGCTGCTGCTGGTGCTCGGCGCGTTCAGCCCGGCGCTGTGGGCGGCCGTGGTGGGCGGGTGCGTGCTCGGCGACCTGGTCGAGTCGATGGTCAAGCGCGAGTCCGGGGTGAAGGACGCGGGCAGGTGGCTGCCGGGCTTCGGCGGCCTGCTCGACCGGATCGACTCCCTGCTGGTGGCCCTCCTCCTGGCGATGGTGACGACGTGACGCTCCCCGGAAGAACCCTTGTACGCATCCCCGGTGTCCTCCCGGTCCGCTCCCGGGCCGCGTCCGCCCTGCGGCGCGGCCTGTGGTGGGGCGTGCTCAGCCTCACCGGCGGCATCGAGCGGCGCGGCCGGCTGCCGCGCGGCGGGTGCGTGGTCGTCGCCAACCACACCTCGCACGCGGACACGGCGGCGCTCCTGGCCGCGCTCGACGCCCGGCACGCCCCGGCGATCGGCGCGGCGGCGGACTACTGGTTCGCCTCCCCCTGGCGGCGCCGGATCTGCCGCAGGCTGGCGGCCGGCTTCCCGGTACGCCGGGCGGGCGGCGGGACGGCCGACCTGCTGTCGATGACCGGCGAACTGCGCGAGGGCCGGGCGGTCGTGCTCTTCCCGGAGGGCACCCGCGCCGAGGACGGTACCCTCGGCTCCTTCCACAAGGGCGCCCTGGTCCTGGCCGAGGCGGCGGGCGTGCCGGTGGTGCCGGTGGGCATCGCGGGCACGGACCGGCTGCTGCCCAAGCACGGCCGGCTGCGCTCGTCCCTGGTCCGGGTGACCATCGGTGAGCCGCTGCCCTCCGGGGTCACCCCGGACTCGGCCCGGGACGCGGTGCGCGGACTGCACGACCGTACGGCCGCCGAACCGCTGCGGGACTCCGCGGCGCGCAGGCGGGTTGCCTCGGTCGTCACGTCCCGCGCGGGGCTGCCGCTGGCCTTCTGCTGGGCGTTCGCGGAGGCGCTGAGCTGGCCGCTGATGCCGGAGCTGCTGCTCGCCGCGGTCTGCGTGGCGGTGCCGCGCGCGGCCCTGAGGATGTCGCTGGGGGCGCTGGCCGGGAGCCTGGTGGGCGGGCTGCTCGCGCTGCACATGGCGGCGGCGGGCGCGCACCTCCCGGCGCCGCTGACCACGGACCGGATGCGGGCGGAGGTCCGCGCGGAGCTGGCGGTGGAGGGCGCGTCGGCCGTCCGCCACCAGCCGTGGAACGGCATCCCCTTCAAGGTGTACGGGGCGGAGGCGGGCCGGGCTTCGGTGCCCGCGGCGGACTGGGTGGCCGCCTCGGCGGCGGCGCGGGGCTCGCGGACGCTGACGGTGGGGCTCGCCTTCGGCGCGTTCGGGCTGCTGCTGCGCCGCCACCGCCGGCTGTACGGGCCCTGTCTGGTGCTGCTCGGCGGCGGCTTCGCGGTGGGGCTCGCGCTGATCGTGCACGGGTGGAGCTGAGCCCCGTGATGGAAACCGCCCCCCGTCCGGCAGGGGAACCGGGCGGGGGGCGGGAATCGTGGGGGCGCCGGGCGCCCCGGGCTGGTCAGCCCTGGTGGGGGTAGGTGTACTCGGTCGGCGGGACCAGGGTCTCCTTGATGGCCCGGGTGAGGGTCCAGCGCTGGAGGTTCTGGGGGGCACCGGCCTTGTCGTTCGTACCCGAGGCGCGGCCGCCGCCGAAGGGCTGCTGGCCGACGACGGCTCCGGTCGACTTGTCGTTGATGTAGAAGTTGCCCGCGGCGTACCGCAGCTTCTCCATCGTGTACGCGGCCGCCGCGCGGTCGTTCGCGATGACGGAACCGGTCAGGGCGTAGTCGGAGACCGACTCCATCTGGTCCAGCATCGCGTGGTACTGGTCGTCCTCGTACACGTGCACGGCGAGGATCGGGCCGAAGTACTCGGTCGTGAAGACCTCGTTCTCGGGGTCGGTGCACTCGATGACGGTCGGGCGGACGAAGTAGCCCACCGAGTCGTCGTAGGTGCCGCCCGCGACGATCGTGCACGCCGGGTCGGCGGCGGCGCGGTCGATCGCGGCCTTGTTCTTCGCGAAGGAGCGGTCGTCGATGACGGCGCCCATGAAGTGCGACAGGTCGGTGACGTCACCCATGGTGATGGAGTCGACCTCGGCCGCGAACGCCTCCTTGAAGCCCGAGTTCCAGATGGAGGCCGGGATGTAGGCACGCGAGGTCGCCGAGCACTTCTGGCCCTGGTACTCGAAGGCGCCACGGGTCAGCGCGGTCTTCAGGACGGCCCGGTCGGCCGACGGGTGGGCGACCACGAAGTCCTTGCCGCCGGTCTCGCCGACGAGCCGCGGGTAGGTGCGGTAGTGGGCGATGTTGTTGCCGACGGTCTTCCACAGGTGCTGGAAGGTCGGGGTGGAGCCGGTGAAGTGGATGCCGGCCAGGTCGCGGTGGTTCAGGGCCACCTCGGAGACGGCGATGCCGTCACCGGTCACCAGGTTGATGACGCCCTTGGGCAGACCGGCCTCCTCCAGGAGCTGCATGAGCAGCACGGCGGCGTGGGTCTGCGTCGGGGACGGCTTCCACACGACGACGTTGCCCATGAGGGCGGGCGCGGTCGGCAGGTTGGCGGCGATGGCCGAGAAGTTGAACGGCGTGATCGCGTAGACGAAGCCCTCCAGCGGGCGGTGGTCCATGCGGTTCCACACGCCCGGGGAGTTGGCCGGGGGCTGCTCGGCGAGGATCTGGCGCGCGTAGTGCACATTGAAGCGCCAGAAGTCGACCAGCTCGCAGGGACAGTCGATCTCGGCCTGCTGGGCGGTCTTGCCCTGGCCGAGCATGGTGGAGGCGGCCAGCGTCTCGCGCCACGGGCCGGACAGCAGCTCGGCGGCGCGCAGGATGATCGCGGCGCGGTCGTCGAAGGACATCGCGCGCCAGGCCGGGGCGGCGGCCAGGGCGGCGTCGATCGCGTCCTGGGCGTCCTGCTCGGTGGCGCCGGCGAAGGTGCCGATGACGGCCTTGTGGTTGTGGGGCTGCACGACGTCGACGCGCTCGCCGCCACCCATCCGCTTCTCGCCGCCGATGGTCATCGGCAGGTCGATGGGGTTCTGGCTGAGCTCCTTGAGCTTGGCCTCCAGGCGGGCGCGCTCCGGGGAGCCCGGGGCGTAGGAGTGGACCGGCTCGTTGACCGGCGCGGGGACCTGGGTCACAGCGTCCATGGGTTCCGATGCTCCTTCAGTCAGTCGTGGGGAGGGTGGGAGGGGGTGCTCAGCCCTTGGTGAGGATGGAGCGGCCGAAGAAGAGCAGGTTGGCCGGCTTCTCGGCGAGGCGGCGCATGAAGTACCCGTACCAGTCGGTGCCGTACGCGGTGTAGACACGCATGCGGTGGCCCTCGGCCGCGAGCCGGATGTGCTCGTCGCTGCGGATGCCGTACAGCATCTGGAACTCGTACTCGTCCAGCTTGCGGCCGGCCTGGCGGCCCAGCTCCTGGGCGATGGCGATCAGGCGGGGGTCGTGCGACCCGATCATCGGGTAGCCCTCGCCCTGCATCAGGGTCTTCAGGATGCGGACGTACGCCTTGTCGATCTCGGCCTTGTCCTGGTACGCGACGGAGGCGGGCTCCTTGTAGGCGCCCTTGACGATCCGCACGCGGCTGCCGGCGGCGGCGAGGCGGCGGGCGTCCTCCTCGGTGCGGAAGAGGTACGCCTGGATGACGCAGCCGGTCTGCGGGAAGTCCTTCCGCAGCTCCTCGTGGATGGCGAACATCGAGTCGAGGGTGGTGTGGTCCTCGGCGTCCAGGGTGACCGTGGTGCCGATCGCGGCGGCGGCCTCCACGACCGGGCGCACGTTGGCGAGGGCCAGCTCGTGGCCGCGGTCCAGGGACTGGCCGAACATCGAGAGCTTGACGGACATCTCCGCCCGGGTGCCCAGGCCGAGGTCCTTGAGGCGCTCGATGAGCTCCAGGTAGGCGTCGCGCGCCGCGGCGGCCTGCTCGGGGGTGGTGATGTCCTCGCCGACGACGTCGAGGGTGACTTCGAGACCCTTGTCGGCGGCGTCCTCGATGACCGGGACGACCTGGTCGACCGTCTCACCGGCGATGAAGCGGTCCACGACCTGCTTGGTGCCGGGCGCGGCCGAGATGAACCGGCGCATCTTGTCGCTTCGCGACGCGGCGAGAATCACGGGACCCAGCACGGGGCACCTCCACGGAAAGTACGAACGAAGCCACACCGCCGTATATGCCCTGTAACGAACATAAGCGGTACAGCACGGAGAACCACCGTGAAATCTAAGGATCGCGCCGTTTCCCTGCCATCGACAGCTGCCACACATCCGTGCACCGGATCTCAGACATATGTCTGAAGGGGTGCGAGAATGGCCGGGTGAAGGGCGATTACCAGGAGCTGGTGGACGAGATCTCCGCGCTGCTCGGCGTCCCCGCGACGCTGGAGAACCGGGATTTCGGCCTGGTCGCCTTCGGGGCCCACGACAGCGACGACACCACGGCGATGGACCCGGTCCGCACCCGGTCGATCCTCACCCGCCGCTCCACCCCGGCGGTCCGCGCCTGGTTCGAGAACTTCGGCATCACCCGCGCCACCGGCCCCCTGCGCATCCCGGCCGCCCCCGAGGCCGGCGTCTACCGCGACCGCATCTGCCTGCCGGTACGCCATCGGGGTGTCGTGCTCGGTTACGTATGGCTGCTCGACGCGGACCCGGGGCCGACCGACCGCCAGCTCGACGCGGCGATGGACGTCGCCGCCCGGATCGGCGCGCTGCTGGCCGACGAGGAGCGGGCGGGCACCGACCTGTCCCGGGAGTTCGGCGCGGTGCTGGCCGCCGGGCGCGGCTGGCAGCGGGACATGGCGGTGGCCGCGCTCGCCGAGGCGCTGGGCCCCGACGCGGACGGCCTGCACACCGTGGTGTGCGTGGCCCCGTGGCCGGACGGCGCGCCCGCCGTGCGCACGGTCCCCTCGGCGGCGGCGCTCACCGGAGCCCCGCTGCCGGGCCGGGCCGGCCCGCCCGCGCTGGCGGCGCTGATCCGGCTGCGGGCGCCGGAGGTCCTGGACCCCGCGCTCACCGCGGCCGGCCGGCTGCGCGCCACCGCCGGGGAGACGGCCACCGCCGGGATCGCGGTCCCGCGCCGGGGCCTCGCGGAGCTGGCGGACGCCTGGCACGAGGCGTCGGCGGCGGCCCGGGCCGCGGCGGCGGAGACCCGGTTCGGCCCGGTCGCCGACTGGTCGGCCATCGGCCCGTACCGCACGCTGACCGCGCTCGCCCCGGACGCCCTGCCCGACCCGGCCGTGTGCCCGCTGCTGACCCCGGCGCAGCGGGACCTCGCCCGCACCGCGGAGGTGTTCCTGGACTGCGCGGGCCAGGCGTCCCGGACCGCCGCCGAGCTGGGCATCCACCGCCAGACGCTGTACTACCGGCTCTCCCGCGTCCAGCAGCTCACCGGTCTCGACCTGAACGACGGCGAGGACCGCCTGCTCCTCCACATGGCCCTGAAGGCGGCCCGGCTCTGAGGCTCAGTTCGCCGGGCCGCGCCCTTCCAGGACGACCTTCAGGCCGTCCGTCAGGTCCTGGGCGGACGGGGCGGAATCGGCGTCCATCAGCCACTGGACCATGACCCCGGCGAGGAGGGCCTGGCAGAAGAGGCCGGCGACGCGGGCGCGCTCGGGGTCGGTCTCCGGGTCGATGCCGAGCATGTTCTCGGCGAGACCGTCGCGGCCCGCACGCTGCGGCCCGGCGAGGGCCTTCTGCAGTTCGGGGTCGGAGTCGATGCGGGAGATGACCTCCATCTGGAGCTGCCAGACGGCACGGGTCTGCTCGTAGCTCCCGATCACCCGCTCCCAGGTCTCGCGGAACTGGTCGAGGGGTGCCGCCGGAACCTCCGGCTGCCCTCCGGACCCGCCCTCGTCCACGGTGAGCCGTTCGCCCCACTCCTCCGTCACCTTGATGAAGGCGAGGTTGAGCAGCGCCTCCTTGGAGCCGTAGTGGTAGCCGATGGAGGCGAGGTTCGTGCCGGACGCGGCCACGATGTCGCGCGCCGTGGTGCGCGCGTACCCCTTCTCCAGCAGGCAGCGCTTGGCGCCTTCGAGCAGATCCTCACGATGTCCCATGACAGCAGCGTACCCGGCATGCAGACGTTTGTGTAAGACGCGCGTCTACATGCCGGGTACGGGTGGGACTCGTGAGGCCCGGAAGGTCAGTCGGTGAGGTTCACCGAGCGGGCCGAGGCGGCGCCGATCTCCGAGGAGATCTCGGTCAGCACGGTCGCCGGGACGTCGTCGTCCACGGTGAGGACGACCAGCGCCTCGCCGCCCACATCGGCGCGGGAGACCTGCATGCCCGCGATGTTCAGACCGGCCTCGCCGAGGATCCGGCCGACCGTGCCGACGACGCCGGGGCGGTCCTCGTAGCGGAGCACGATCATGTGGTCGGCGAGCGCCAGGTCCACGTCGTGCTCACCGATCGCGACGATCTTCTGGAGGTGCTTGGGGCCGGCCAGCGTGCCGGAGACGGCGACCTCCTGGCCGTCGGCCAGGGTGCCCCGGACGGTGACCACATTGCGGTGCTCGGGCGACTCGGAGCTGGTGGTGAGGCGCACCTCGACACCGCGCTCCTGGGCGAACAGCGGGGCGTTCACATACGACACCGTCTCGTCCACGACGTCCTCGAACACGCCCTTGAGCGCGGAGAGTTCGAGCACCTTGACGTCGTGCTGGGTGATCTCGCCGTAGACCTCGACGTCGAGGCGGGCGGCGACCTCGCCGGCCAGCGCGGTGAAGATCCGGCCCAGCTTCTCGGCGAGCGGCAGCCCGGGGCGCACGTCCTCGGCGATGACACCGCCCTGGACGTTGACCGCGTCCGGGACCAGCTCACCGGCGAGCGCGAGGCGCACGGACTTGGCGACCGCGATGCCCGCCTTCTCCTGGGCCTCGTCGGTGGAGGCGCCGAGGTGCGGGGTGCAGACGACCTGGTCGAACTGGAAGAGCGGGGAGTCCGTGCAGGGCTCCTTCGCGTACACGTCGAGGCCGGCGCCGGCGACGCGGCCCTCCTTGAGCGCGGAGGCCAGCGCCTCCTCGTCCACGATGCCGCCGCGCGCGGCGTTGACGATGCGCACGGTGGGCTTCACCTTGTGCAGCGCCTCGTCGCCGATCAGGCCCAGCGTCTCGGGGGTCTTGGGGAGGTGCACGGTGATGAAGTCGGAGACCTCGAGCAGCTCGTCCAGCGAGAGGAGCTTGACCCCCATCTGCGCGGCGCGCGCGGGCTGCACGTAGGGGTCGTAGGCGACGATCTTCATGCCGAAGGCGGACATGCGCTGGGCGACCAGGACGCCGATGCGGCCGAGGCCGACGACGCCGAGGGTCTTCTCGCTCAGCTCGACGCCGGTGTACTTCGAGCGCTTCCACTCGCCGTTCTTCAGCGCGGTGTTGGCCTGCGGGATGTGGCGCGCGGTGGCCACGAGCAGACCGCAGGCCAGCTCGGCGGCGGTGACGATGTTGGAGGTCGGGGCGTTCACGACCATCACGCCGGCCTTGGTGGCGGCGGAGACGTCGACGTTGTCCAGACCGACGCCCGCGCGGGCGACGACCTTCAGCTTCTTCGCGGCGGCGATGGCCTCGGCGTCGACCTTGGTGGCGGAGCGCACCAGGATGGCGTCGACATCGGCGATGGCGGGGAGGAGCTCGGCGCGGTCCGCGCCGTTGCAGTGCCGGATCTCGAAGTCCGGTCCCAGGGCGTCCACCGTGGCGGGCGACAGCTCTTCAGCGATGAGTACGACAGGTTTCGAGCTCACGTGAGTCCTCACAGATCCAGTGCGGACGGCCGTCCCGACGGCCGCAGGCGTGGAGGGGCTTGCCGCGTGGAAGACGCACGACACTGTGGGCCTGACGCGTGTATGTGGAGCAGTGTAGTCATGCGCGGGACCCCGATCAGCGCCCCTTCGCAAGGATCACCCGCACGAGTGCGTGGGCCCCAGGGGCGGGGGTGACCCGCCCCCGGGGCTCGGGGCTTACGCGTCCTCGTCGTTGACCCAGCTCATGAGCTTGCGCAGCTCACGTCCGGTGGTCTCCAGGAGGTGGTTCTCGTCGGCCTTCTTGTACTCGTTGTACTTGGGCAGACCGTTGTGGTACTCGGCCATCCAGTTCTTGGCGAAGGTGCCGTCCTGGATCTCGGCGAGGACCTTCTTCATCTCGGCCTTGGTGGCGTCCGTGATGATGCGCGGGCCGGTGACGTAGTCGCCCCACTCCGCGGTCTCCGAGATGGACCAGCGCATCTTCTCCAGGCCGCCCTCGTACATGAGGTCCACGATGAGCTTCAGCTCGTGCAGGCACTCGAAGTAGGCGATCTCCGGCTGGTATCCGGCCTCGGTCAGGGTCTCGAAACCGGCCTTGACCAGGGCGGCGGTGCCACCGCAGAGGACGGCCTGCTCGCCGAAGAGGTCGGTCTCGGTCTCCTCGGTGAAGGTCGTCTTGATGACGCCGGCGCGGGTGCCGCCGATGCCCTTGGCGTACGACAGGGCGAGCGCCAGGCCGTTGCCCGTCGCGTCCTGCTCGACGGCCACGATGCACGGGACGCCGCGGCCCTCCTCGTACTGGCGGCGGACCAGGTGGCCCGGGCCCTTGGGGGCGACCATGCAGACGTCGACGTCGGCCGGCGGCTTGATGAAGTCGAAGCGGATGTTCAGGCCGTGGCCGAAGAACAGCGCGTCGCCCTTCTTCAGGTTGCCCTTGATGGACTCCTCGTAGACCTGGGCCTGGATCGGGTCCGGGACGAGGATCATGATGACGTCGGCCTCGGCGGCGGCCTCGGACGGGGTCACCACGCGCAGGCCCTGCTCCTCGGCCTTGGCCTTGGACTTGGAACCCTCGTGCAGACCGACACGGACGTCGACACCCGAGTCACGCAGCGACAGCGCGTGGGCGTGGCCCTGGCTGCCGTAGCCGATGACCGCGACCTTGCGGCCCTGGATGATGGACAGGTCGGCATCGTCGTCGTAGAACAGCTCGGCCACTGGGTCTTCTCCTTGGTGTGCAGGTGTTGCGTCCCACCGTACGGCGGGGTGCGTCAGATACGTTTTCGGGTCTCGCCATACGAGCGGCGTCGGCGGGCTCCGGGGGGTTACGCCGTGCGGTCGAGGGCGCGCAGGGAACGGTCGGTGATCGAGCGCGCGCCGCGCCCTATGGCGATGGTGCCGGACTGGACGAGCTCCTTGATGCCGTACTGCTCCAGCATCTTGAGCATCGCCTCCAGCTTGTCGGCACCGCCGGTCGCCTCGATCGTGACGGCCTCGGGCGAGACGTCGACGGTCTTGGCGCGGAACAGCTGGACGATCTCGACGATCTGGGAGCGGGTCTCGTTGTCGGCGCGGACCTTCACCAGGACGAGCTCACGCTGGATCGCAGCGGACGGCTCGAGTTCGACGATCTTGAGGACGTTGACCAGCTTGTTGAGCTGCTTGGTGACCTGCTCCAGGGGCAGGTCCTCGACATTCACGACGATGGTGATGCGGGAGATGTCGGGGTGTTCGGTGGTGCCGACCGCGAGCGAGTCGATGTTGAAGCCGCGGCGGGAGAACAGGGCGGTGATCCGGGCCAGGACACCGGGCTTGTTCTCGACCAGGACGGAGAGCGTGTGCTTGGTGGACATGGAGGTCGGTCTCTCTCTGTCTCTCAGTCGTCTTCGTTGTCGCCGAAGTCGGGGCGGACACCCCGGGCGGCCATGACCTCGTCGTTGGAGGTGCCGGCGGCGACCATCGGCCACACCATGGCGTCCTCGTGGACGATGAAGTCGATGACGACCGGGCGGTCGTTGATCGCGTTCGCCTCGGCGATGACCTTGTCCAGGTCGGCCGGGTCCTCGCAGCGGATCGCGTAGCAGCCCATGGCCTCGGAGAGCTTCACGAAGTCCGGGACGCGGGTGCCCTTGTTGGGCGGGGTCTCGCCGTCCGGGCCCGCGTGCAGCACGGTGTTGGAGTACCGCTGGTTGTAGAACAGGGTCTGCCACTGGCGGACCATCCCGAGCGCGCCGTTGTTGATGATGGCGATCTTGACCGGGATGTTGTTCAGGGCGCAGGTGGTGAGCTCCTGATTGGTCATCTGGAAGCAGCCGTCGCCGTCGATCGCCCAGACCGTGCGGTCGGGCATGCCGGCCTTGGCGCCCATCGCGGCGGGGACCGCGTAGCCCATGGTCCCGGCACCGCCGGAGTTGAGCCAGGTGGCGGGCTTCTCGTACTGGATGAAGTGCGAGGCCCACATCTGGTGCTGGCCGACGCCCGCGGCGAAGATCGTGTCCGGCGGGGCGAGCTCGCCGATGCGCTGGATGACCTGCTGCGGGGAGAGGCTGCCGTCCTCGGGGAGGTCGTAACCGAGCGGGTAGGTCTCGCGCCAGCGGTCGAGGTCCTTCCACCAGGCGCTGTAGTCGCCGGTGTTGCCCTCGGTGTGCTCGGCCTGGACCGCCTGGACCAGGTCGGCGATGACCTCGCGGGCGTCACCCACGATCGGGACGTCGGCGGCGCGGTTCTTGCCGATCTCCGCCGGGTCGATGTCCGCGTGGACGACCTTGGCGTACGGGGCGAAGCTGTCGAGCTTGCCGGTGACGCGGTCGTCGAAGCGGGCGCCGAGGGCGACGATCAGGTCGGCCTTCTGGAGCGCGGTGACGGCGGTGACCGCACCGTGCATACCGGGCATTCCCACGTGCAGCGGGTGGCTGTCGGGGAAGGAGCCGAGCGCCATCAGGGTGGTGGTGACGGGCGCTCCGGTCAGCTCGGCCAGCACCTTGAGTTCGGCGGTGGCCCCGGCCTTGATCACGCCGCCGCCCACGTAGAGCACCGGGCGCTTGGCCTGGGTGATGAGCTTGGCGGCCTCGCGGATCTGCTTGGCGTGCGGCTTGGTCACCGGACGGTAGCCGGGCAGGTCCATGACGGGCGGCCAGCTGAAGGTGGTCTTCGCCTGGAGCGCGTCCTTGGCGATGTCGACCAGGACCGGGCCCGGGCGGCCGGTGGAGGCGATGTGGAACGCCTCGGCGATCGTGTGCGCGATGTCCTCGGCGCGGGTGACCAGGAAGTTGTGCTTCGTGATCGGCATGGTGATGCCGCAGATGTCGGCTTCCTGGAAGGCGTCCGTACCGATGGCGCCGGAGGCCACCTGGCCGGTGATCGCGACCATCGGAACGGAGTCCATGGCCGCGTCGGCGATCGGGGTGACGAGGTTGGTGGCGCCGGGGCCCGAGGTGACCATGCAGACACCGACCTTGCCGGTGGCCTGCGCGTAACCGGTGGCCGCGTGACCCGCGCCCTGCTCGTGCCGGACCAGGATGTGACGGACCCGGGTGGAGTCCATCAGCGGGTCGTAGGCCGGGAGAATGCAGCCGCCGGGGAGACCGAATACGGTGTCGGCCCCGACTTCCTCGAGAGAGCGGATGAGGGACTGCGCGCCCGTGAGGTGCTCAACGGAGGCGGCGGGCGATCCGCCGGTACGGGCCCGCGGCTGGGGATGGTGGGCCCCTGTGGCCTGCTCGGTCATCGGCATTCTCTTCTCGAAGCTGAGGTTTTTGCGAGTGTTTTACGACGTTTTGCCTGGTCCGGTGCAACAAAAAACCCCTCGTGCCGTGAGGCAAGCGAGGGGAGCGCGCCGGTGCGGTCCGCAGGGTGTCATGGAGGGACCCTGCTTCAGCCGACGCGCTTTCCAAGTACGAGAATTCGGGTGCGCATGGCATTGACCCTCTCTCCGACGCACGCGGAGTGTCAAGTGGGTGGGATGGGTGTCTCACCATGTGAGCGGGCGAGGGACGGGACCGGGCCACCCGTGAGTACCGGCTGCGCGGGCACCCCGGTCGGCACCGGGAACGTCCCGCGGACCAGGGCCCGGCGCAGCCGGTACTCGTCCAGCGGCCCCGAGAAGGCCGCGCCCTGGCCGTGCGTACAGCCCATGGCGCGCAGGGCGAGGACCTGCTCCGGGACGTCCACGCCGTCGGCCACGGACTGCATGCCGAGGTCGCAGGCGATCCGGAGCAGCCCGCTGGTGATCTTGTGCAGCCGGGCCGACTCCACGACGCCCTCCACCAGGCCCCGGTCCAGCTTGAGCACGTCGATGGGGAGGCGGCGCAGGGCGTTGATCGCGGCGTAACCGCTGCCGAAGCCGTCGAGCGCGATGCGGACGCCCAGCCGGCGCAGGGCGGCCAGGCGCTGTTCCAGGTCCTCGAAGGAGACCCGGGGATCGCTGTCCGCGACCTCGATCATGAGCGCCCCGGACGGCAGCCCGTACCGCGTGAGCAGGGCCTCGACGGAGCCGGCCGGGAAGCCGCGGTCGAGCAGCCTTCGGGCCGGGAGGCGGACGGACACCGCGGCCTGATGGCCCGCCCTGGCCCGGTCGGCGGCCTGCTCGACGGCCTCTTCGAGGAGCCAGCGGCCCAGCTCGGCGGTGCGGTCGCCGTCCTCGGAGATCCGCAGGAACTCGGCGGGCGTGAACAGGATGCCCTGGGCGGAGCGCCAGCGGGCCTGCGCGGCGACGGCGGCGACCCGGCCGGTGGCCAGGTGCACCACGGGCTGGTGGAGGAGCGCGAACTCGCCGTCGCGCAGGGCGCCGCGCAGCCGGGTCGCCAGCTCGGAGCGGCGGACCACGTCCGCCTGCATCTGCGGGGCGTACAGCTCGACGCGGTTCTTGCCGCCGGCCTTGGCGCGGTACATGGCGAGGTCCGCGTTGCGCATGAGGTCGTTGGGGGTGATGCCGGGCTCGGCGAAGGCGACGCCGATGGAGGCGGTGACGCGTACCTCGCCGTCGCCGACGCGGTAGGGCTCGGAGAGCGTGAGGCGGAGCCGGTCGGCGATCTCGTGGACCTGGCACTCGCGGGCGTCCTGCTCTCGGCCGGCGTCGCCGACGATGAGGGCGGCGAACTCGTCGCCCCCGAGGCGGGCCGCGGTGTCCCCGGAGCGGACGGACTCGTGGAGGCGGCGGGCGGCCTGGACGAGCAGTTCGTCGCCCGCCTGGTGGCCGAGCCGGTCGTTGGCCGCCTTGAAGCCGTCGAGGTCGATGAAGAGGACGGCGGTGCCCGCGTCCCCGGCGCGGCGGCCGGAGAGTGCCCGGCGGACCCGGGCGGTGAACAGGGCCCGGTTGGGCAGGTCGGTGAGCGGGTCGTGCTCGGCGTTGTGCTGCAACTGGGCCTGGAGGCGGACGCGTTCGGTGACGTCGCGGCTGTTGAGGATCAGGCCGCCCTGGTGGCGGTTGACGGTGGACTCGACGTTGAGCCAGTCGCCGGAGCCGGACCGGAAGCGGCACTCGATGCGCGTGGCGGGCTCCTCGCCGGGCGGGGCGGCGAGGAAGCGGCGGACCTCGTGGACGACGCGGCCGAGGTCGTCGGGGTGGATGATCGAGGACAGCTCGGCGCCGACCAGCTCGTCCGCGTCCCGCCCGTAGACACCGGCGGCGGCGGGGCTGACGTAGCGCAGGACGCCGCTGGGGGCGGCGATCATGATGACGTCGCTGGAGCCCTGCACCAGGGACCGGAAGTGGTTCTCCTTCTGGGCCAGTTCCTGGGTGAGGGCGATGTTGTCGAGGAGCATGATGCCCTGGCGGACGACGAGCGCGAGGACCACCGTGCACCCGGTGAGCACGACGACGCGGTCCACCCGGCGGCCCTCGATCACGTTGTACAGGATGCCCAGGGTGCAGACGGCCGCGGCGAGATACGGAGTCAGCGCGGCCAGTGAGCCGGCGATGGGGCGGCTGGTGGTGCGCGGGGCGGCCGGGTCCTCGTGCTCGCCCTCTCCCGCGCCCCGGGCGGCGTCCTCCGCGTCGCGCGCGGCGCCCCAGGGGGCGTACGCGAGAAGCAGGGAGCCGGCGAACCAGCCGGCGTCGAGCAACTGGCCCGAGTGGTAGGTCTGGCGGAGCAGCGGCGAGGTGAACAGGGCGTCGCACAGCACGGTCAGGGCGAGCGCGGCGATGGCGGTGTTCACCGCGGCGCGGTTGACGCTGGATCGCCGGAAGTGCAGGGCGAGGACCATCGAGACGAGGACGATGTCGAGCAGCGGGTAGGCCAGCGAGAGCGCGGCGCGGGCCACGCTGTCGCCCTCGATGTCCGCGACGTGCGCGGTGTGGGCGAGGGCGAGGCTCCAGGACAGGGTGAGCAGCGAGCCGCCGATCAGCCAGGAGTCGAGGGCCAGGCAGACCCAGCCGGCGCGGGTGACGGGCCGCTTGGCGAGGACGAGGAGTCCGACGATCGCGGGCGGCGCGAAGCAGAGGAAGAAGACGTCCGCGAGGGACGGGCTCGGGACGCGGACCTCGCGCACGCACTCGTACCAGCCCCAGACGGCGTTGCCGGCCGAGGCCATCAGCGAGGAGAGCGCGAACAGCAGCCAGGCCGGGCGGAACCTCCGGTCGGCGACGCGGGCGAAGAGGAAGCAGGAGACGGCGGCGGCCAGGGCGGCGGCGCTCAGGCCGAAGTCCCCCATGAACAGGGCGACCTGGGCCGAGCCCCAGCCGGTGGCCGCGCCCACCGCGTAACCGCCGCAGACGAGGCCGAGGACGAGCTGCGGGAGCAGCGCGGAGGTGCGGCCCGCCCATGGCTGCCGGGCGAGGAAGGCTCCGCGGGTGCTCACCGGGGCGCTCACCGCGGGCCCCCCGAGGTCCCCGGCCGGCTGCGGCGCCGGCTCACCGGGCCCTCCGCGCGCCGTCGCCGGCCCCGTCGTGTCGGATCGTTCGCCCATCGGCCGTCCATCGCCCGTCGCCCCCTCGCGTGTGGCTGGCTTCCCGGCGCCGTCCCTGCCACGGCGCGACACCCCTTTCGGGACGATACACCAGACTCGTCACTCAGGGACATAGTTCCTCTACTCTCCGTGACGACCTGCGGTGTTGCGGCCACGGAGGGGAGCCGGACGTGCTCGTTGCGTGGTCATCCGGTGGTGCGTACGACGTTGTCCAGCGGCTCCCCCGCGGCGAAGCGGGTGAGCTGTCCGGCGATCAGCCGCCTGGCGCGCGGCAGGAACGCGGAGGTGCTGCCGCCCACATGCGGGGTGATGAGGACGTTCGGAGCATGCCAGAGGGGATGGCCGGAAGGCAGCGGTTCCGGGTCGGTGACGTCGAGGGCGGCGCGCAGCCGGCCGGACTCGAGTTCGGACAACAGGGCCTTGGTGTCGACCACTCCGCCCCGGGCGACGTTGACCAGGAGTGCCCCGTCGCGCATCGCGGCGAGGAACTCGGCGCCCACCAGCCCCTGCGTGGAGGGGTTCAGCGGGGTGGACAGGATGACCACATCGGCCTCGGGCAGCAGGGCCGGCAGGTCGTCGAGCGTGTGTACGGGGCCGCGTGCGGTTGTCCGCGCGGAGCGCGCGACGCGTGCGACCCGCGCGCACTCGAACGGCGCGAGCCGGTCCTCGATGGCCGAGCCGATCGATCCGTACCCCACGATCAGCACGGACTTGTCGGCGAGCGCCGGGTAGAAGCCGGAGCGCCACTCCTCGGCGTCCTGGCCGTGCACGAAGCCGGGGAACCCGCGCAGCGAGGCCAGGATCAGCGCGAGGGTCAGCTCGGCGGTGGACGCCTCGTGGACGCCCTTGGCGTTGCACACCCGTACACCGGCGGGGAGGCCGGCGAGGCCCGGCTCGACGTGGTCGGTGCCCGCCGAGAGCGTCTGCACGACCTGGACGCGGCTCATCGCACCGAGCGGCCGGACCGCGACCTCCGTGCCCTTCATGTAGGGGACGACGTAGTAGGCGCAGTCGGCGGGGTCGGCCGGGAAGTCCTGGCCGCCGTCCCAGAAGTGGTACGTCAGGCCCTCGGGGAGCCCTTCGATCCCGTCGGCGGGCAGGGGCAGCCAGACCTCGGGGGCGGGGGCGGAACGCGTGGTGGAAGTCATGGTCAGGAGGCTATGCGAAGCCCTCCGGGACGCAGAGGTTAGGTTGTTGGCGGTGCGAGGAGGGGTTCGGGAGTTGGAGCGCAGGAGTCTCGGTGCGGCGGCGCTCGCCGTGGGTGCGGTCGGTCTCGGCTGCATGCCGATGAGCTGGGCGTACAGCGCCTCGCAGCAGCGGGGCGACCGTGCGCTGCGGGCGGTGCACGCGGCGCTGGACGCGGGCGTCGATCTGCTCGACACCGCCGACATGTACGGTCCCTTCACCAATGAGCTGCTGGTGGGGCGGGCCCTCAAGGGGCGGCGCTCGGAGGCCTTCGTGTCCACCAAGTGCGGGCTCCTGGTGGGTGATCAGCACATCGTGGCCAACGGCAGGCCGGGTTACGTACGCCGGGCCTGCGACGCGTCGCTGCGGCGGCTCCAGACCGATGTGATCGACCTCTACCAGCTCCACCGCGCCGACCCCGAGGTGCCCGTCGAGGAGACGTGGGGCGCGATGGCGGAGCTGGTGAGCGCGGGCAAGGTGCGGGCGCTGGGCCTGTGCGCGGTCGGTGCGCGGGCGTCGCGGCGGCCGGGTGCCCGGATGCACGACGGAACGATCCGGCAACTGGAGCGGGTGCAGCAGGTGTTCCCGGTCAGCGCGGTGCAGGCGGAGCTGTCGGTGTGGTCGCCGCAGGCGCTGGAGTCGCTGCTGCCGTGGTGCGCGGCCCGGGGGGTGGGCTTCCTGGCCGCGATGCCGCTGGGCAACGGCTTCCTCACGGGGACGCTGACGCCGGGGCAGGGGTTCGAGCCGGAGGACCTGCGGGCCCGGCATCCCCGGTTCACGGCCGAGATGATGGCGGCGAACCAGCCGCTGGTGGTGGGGCTGCGCCGGGTCGCCGAGCGGCACGGGGCGACGCCCGCGCAGGTGGCCCTGGCCTGGGTGCTGCACCAGGGGCCCCAGGTGGTGCCGGTGCCCGGCACCAAGCGGGAGGACTGGGCGGTGGAGAACGCGGGCGCGGCCGGGCTGGCCCTGACGGAACGCGACCTGGCGGAGATCGACCGGCTGCCGGCGCCGCGTGAGTCCTGGGACTAGACGCGCTGTCCGGCGGTCCGGAAAGCGCCCCGGTCCGCGCCGGCTCGGTGTAAGAACACAGGGGACAGGCGGCCGTTGAAGGGACACGTGCGGTGTTGGGATCAGTGCAGGGCCCCGAGGGGCGTCACACGGGGCACGTCTGGGACGGCCCCAGGGCGCGGCGGGGCGCGGTGGCCGTGCTGGCGGCCGGCGCCCTGCTGATGGCCGCCGGGTGCAGCTCCCAGGAGGGCATGGAGAGTTCGGCGGGCCGGGGCGCGAGTTCACCGGCCCACTCCCCCTCCGCGTCGGCCGCCAAGTCCCCCTCCCCGTCGCCGTCCGTCTCCCGCCCCCCGGCCGGCCGGCCCCCGGCCAAGGGCTCGGCGAAGGTGGTCTCGACGCTCACCGAGGGGCTGAACTCCCCGTGGGGGCTGGCCGCGCTCCCCGGCGGCGACCTCCTGGCGGGCTCCCGGGACAAGGGCACCATCACCCGGATCGACGCGGAGACCGGCGAGAAAAAGCTCCTCGGCACGGTCCCCGGGGTCGCCCCGGCCGGTGAGGGCGGCCTGCTCGGCCTCGCCGTGTCGCCCGACTTCGGCACGGACCACCAGGTGTACGCGTACTTCACCACCGCGTCGGACAACCGCATCGCCCGCATGATCTACGACGAGAACGGCTCGCCCGGCCAGCTGCTCGGCGCCCCGGACACCATCCTGCGCGGCATCCCCAAGGGCCAGATCCACAACGGCGGCCGGATCGCCTTCGGCCCCGACCGCGCGCTGTACGCGGGCACCGGTGAGACGGGCGACGACGGCCGCGCCCAGGACAAGGAGTCCCTGGCGGGCAAGATCCTGCGCATGACGCCCGACGGCGAGCCGCTGCACGGCAACCCGCAGGGCGACTCGGTGGTGTATTCGTACGGGCACCGCAATGTGCAGGGCCTCGCCTGGGACGCGGAGAAGCGGCTGTGGGCCTCCGAGTTCGGCCAGGACACCTGGGACGAGCTGAACCTGATCGAACCGGGCGGCAACTACGGCTGGCCGGACGTCGAGGGCACCGCGCACAAGGAGGGCTTCCGCGACCCGGTCGCCCAGTGGAAGACCTCCGAGGCGTCGCCGAGCGGCATCGCGTACGTCAAGGGCTCCATCTGGATGGCCGGACTGCGGGGCGAACGGCTGTGGCGCATCCCGCTCTCCCGCGAGGACGGGGCGGCGAAGGAGCCGCTGGCCGATCCGCAGGCGTTCCTGGAGGGCGAGTACGGCCGGCTGCGCACGGTGCTCGCGGCGGGCGGCGACAAGCTGTGGCTGGTCACGAGCGAGACGGACAGCCGGGGCACACCGAAGCCGGGGGACGACAAAATCCTGCTGGTGCGGGTCCGGTAGCGCCCCGGGCCCGCCGGCTCAGCGCCGCTCCGGCACCGGGTAGAGCCGCAGCCGGTGGGCCAGGGCGGCGGCCTCGCCGCGGCCGGTCACGCCCAGCTTGGCCAGGATGTTGGAGACGTGGACGCTCGCGGTCTTCGGCGAGATGTACAGCTCCTCGGCGATCCGGCGGTTGGTGAGGCCCGCCGCGACCAGCCGGTGCACGTCCTGCTCGCGCGGGGTCAGCCCGAAGGACTCCACTGCGGCCGCGGCGGCCCGCAGTTGCTCATCGGCGGGGTCCCGGGCGGGCCCGGGCCCGTCCTGGACGACGACCGCGGCCGGTAGCTCCTCGGCCCCGCCGCCCGCGCCGGCCAGGGCGATGCGGGCGCGGCCGGCCAGCAGCTCGATGGTCTCGGTGAGCGGGCGGGCCCCGAGCCGGACGGCGGTGGTGTGCGCGTCGCGCAGCAGGCCGGTGGCGGTGGCCCGGTCACCGGAGGCGACGAGCAGGGCCTCCGCCCAGCGGTGGTGGATCTGCGCCAGCTCGTACGGGCGGTGCAGCGGGGTGAACGCACGGGCGGCGCCCTCCCAGTGGTCCGGGGTGTCGACGCCCTCGGCCCTGGCCAGTTCCGCTTCGACCAGGAGGGCGTAGGCGGACCAGACCGGGACGAGGACCGGCAGCCGCTTGAGGTGGCCCCGGACCAGGTCGAGGACGGCGGGGCGGCCCGGTTCGGTGGCGGGCAGGCCCCGGGCGTCGGCCTCGGCCGCCGCGACGACGTGCAGCATGGGGAAGGCGTAGCGCTGGGTGCCGGTGGGGAAGCCCTCGGCGGCCTGCTCCTCGAAGGCGGCGCGCGCCTCGGGCAGCCGGCCCTGCATCACGGCGATCTGGATGGTGTGGCGTACCGGGTTGATGAAGTGCTGGGGCTGGGGGTCGCTGGAGCCGAAGCAACGCCGGGTGAGCGCGAGTTGCCGTTCGGCCTCGGCGAGGTCGCCCCGCGCGAGGGCCAGTTCGGTGCGGCGGGAGGCGACCAGGCCCTGGGACTTGCGGGACAGCGACTTGCGGGCGGCGGCCTCCGTGGTGGCGGCGGCCTCGTCCCAGCGGCCCAGCGAGAAGAGGGACATCGCCTGGTTGGTACGGACCCACGCCTCGATGTCCGCGACGCCGTGCTCGTGGCAGACGCGGATGCCGTGGTCGGCCGCGGCCACCGCTTCCAGGGAGCGGCCCATCGCCTCCAGGTTGGAGGGGAGGTTGATGCTGGCCCGGCCCATGATGTCGATGAGGCCCAGCTCGTCGGCCCGGTCGCGCACGGCGTACATCTCGGCGATGCCCTCGTCCACGGCGCCCGCGTCCGCGTTGAGCCAGCCCCGGGTGAGCCGGGCGTGCAGCTCGATGTACTCGTCGCCGACGAGCTGGGCGTACTCCACGGCCCGTTCGGCGGCGACCAGGGTCTCGGCGCCGGGGCGGTGCAGGGCGCCCCAGCCGGCCACCAGCATCAGGACGAAAGCGTGCACCTTCGACGGGGGCAGGCCCCGCACCAGCCGCTCGGCGGTGGCCAGCTCCTCCCAGCCGTCGCCGCGCGTCAGGTCCTGGACGAGGCGGGAGCGCTGGACCCAGAACCAGGCGGCGCGCAGCGCGTCGTCCTCGCCCTCCAGGATGCGCAGGGCCTTCTTGCAGATGGCGAAGGCCCGTTCGCGCTCTCCGCCGAAGCGGGCGGCGACGGTGGCCTCGGCCATCAGGTCGAGGTAGGTCAGCGGGGTCGAGGCGTCCCGCCCGCAGGTCGGGTAGACCTCGGCGTAGTCGATGGGGCGCAGGGTGCGGCGGACGTCCTCGGGGGCGTCGTCCCACAGTTCGAGGGCGCGTTCCAGGAGGCGCAGCTGCTCGGCGTAGGCGTTGCGGTGGCGGGCCCGGACCGATGCCTTCAGCACGGCGGGCAGCGCCTTGGCGGGGTCGTGCGCGCCGTACCAGTAGCTCGCCAGCCGGGTCGCGCGCTCGCCGTCGCAGACGAGGGCGGGGTCGGCCTCCAGCGCCTCCGCGTAACGGCGGTTGAGGCGGGAGCGCTCGCCGGGGAGCAGGTCGTCGCTGACGGCCTCGCGGACGAGGGAGTGCCGGAAGCGGTAGCCGTCGCCCTCCGGGGTGGTCAGGAGCAGGTTGGCGCCGACGGCGGTGCGCAGCGCCGCGATGAGGTCGTCCTCGCTGAGGCCGGCGACGGCGGCGAGCAGTTCGTACTCGACGGCGGAGCCCCCCTCGGCGACGATCCGGGCGACCTTCTGGGCGTCGGCGGACAGCGTCTCGACGCGGACGAGGAGGAGGTCCCGCAGCGATTCGGGCAGGCCGTCGCCGTCCCCGTCGCCGCACTCCAGGATGCAGGCCAGCTCCTCCACGAAGAACGCGTTGCCGTCGGAACGCTCGAATATCTCGTCCACCAGGGCGGGGTCGGGGGTGTCCGCGAGGATGCCGGCGAGCTGGCGGCGGACCTCGGAGCGGGTGAACCGGGAGAGTTCGATGCGGCGGACGGTGCGGAGCCGGTCGATCTCCGCGAGGAGCGGGCGCAGGGGGTGGCGGCGGTGGATGTCGTCGGCTCGGTAGGTGCCGACGACGACGAGGCGGCCGCTGCGCAGGGTGCGGAAGAGGTAGGCGAGGAGGTGGCGGGTCGAGGAGTCCGCCCAGTGCAGGTCCTCCAGGACGAGGACGACGGCCCGGTCGGCCGAGAGGCGTTCCAGGAGGCGGACGGTCAGTTCGAAGAGGCGGGCGGTGCCGAGCTCGTCGGAGCCGTCGCGGCCGGTCTCGCCCAGTTCGGGCAGCAGCCGGGCCAGTTCGCCCTCCTGGCCGGCGCAGGCGGCGGCCATCTCGTCGGGCAGGGCGCGGCGCAGGGCGCGCAGGGCGGTGGAGAAGGGGGCGTACGGCAGGCCGTCGGCGCCGATTTCGACGCATCCGCCGACGGCGACGACGGCGTCCCGGCGGGCGGCGACGGCGAGGAACTCCTCGACGAGGCGGGTCTTGCCGACGCCCGCCTCGCCGCCGATGAGCAGGGCCTGCGGTGCACCGCAGAACCCTCCGGCGGCGCCGGAGGGTTCCGCGGTGGCGCGGGTGAGCGCGCCGGTGAGCGAGTTGAGTTCGCCGGTGCGGCCGACGAACACGGGACTGACTGACCTGGTCTCCACGTGGGCGAGCATCGCACACGGGTCCGACAGTGCGGACGGAATTAGCCGTGGGCCGAATGACCCCGGGCCCCGGTCCACTTCCGCCGCCTTACGCGGCGTGCGTGAACCGGTCGCGTACGCCGCCGGTACTCACCGGCCCCTCCGCCTCCTGGCGTGCGATCCGGCGGGCGGCGCGGCGCGAGGTGCGGCGGGCGCGGGTCGCTTCGCCGGCGAGGCGCTGGAGGTCGGCGCGGCGCAGGAGTTCGGCGTGCATGACCTTGTGGAGTTCGTATTCGAACATGGGATTGTCCCCCTGGGGTGAGGGCCCTTGCGGGCCTCGGTGGCGGCAGTTCCTCTGCCGTGCCACCACTCTCGTCCCCCAGGGGGGTGCGCCACATCGGGCGTGTTACGCATCTGTGGCGTACGGGGGCCTTAGGTGCGGGGCCGTACCACCACTCAGGACCGGTGAAACCGCCCGGACATGCCTTAGTACGTGGGTGCCCGGGCCCCGGAACCGTCCTATCCGGCCGCGGTGGGCAGGGCGACGATGAGGTCGAAGTACATGGCTATGGAGATCAGTACGCCGAGGGTGCCGAGGGCGATGCCGCCCCGGGCGACGGCGCGGACCCAGCCGGCCTGCGGCTGCCGGGCCGGGGCGCCGAACGCGGGCCGGACCAGGACGTAGGTGCCGACCAGCAGGGCGAGGAGGCCGAAGAGGCCGTTGACCAGGGCGGTGGAGTGCCAGGCGTCGCCGTAGATCTCGTTGATCTGCTGGGCGGCCGAGCCGCCGGACGAGGTCTTGATCTGGCCGATCAGGGTCTCGCGCTCGGCGGCGACCCGGCCGGTCCAGGCGCCGGTGAGGCCGACGACGCCGAGTCCGGCGGAGACGACGGCCGCGGAGGCGGCGGCGAGCCGGCCCGAGGTCTCCTCGCCGGTGTCGTCGTCGGTCTCCTCGACGGTGTCCGTCTCCGTCCCGTCCCCCGGGCCCGTCTCGTCGTGGTCCCGCTGTTCCGTCTCCCGGGCGGTGAGGTCGTCGGTCGTGTCGGTCGTCTTCTCGCCGTCGGCGAGGGCTTCGGGCGTGGTGGGGTTCATGCGGCGCACGCTAGATGCCGCAGATGAGAGGCCCCTTAACGCGTCCGGTCGCCCCGGCGGGCGGTCAGTGGACGCGCTCGGCCGGCCCGTCCTCGTACGTCCGCACACCCGGCACCGGCACCCGGACCACCGGGCGGTCCGGCGGTTCGATGCTCAGGCGGGGCAGGCGGCGCTCCAGCCAGCCGGGGAGCCACCAGTTGGCACCGCCCAGCAGGTGCATGAGGGCCGGCACGAGCAGGGTGCGCAGGACGAAGGCGTCCAGAGCGACGGCCGCCGCGAGGGCGATGCCGAACATCGCGATGACGCGGTCGCCGCTGAGGACGAAGGCGAGGAACACCGAGATCATGATCACGGCGGCCGAGTTGATGACCCGGCTGGTCTCGGCGAGCCCCACCCGGACCGCGCGCCGGTTGTCGCGGGTCTCCAGCCACTCCTCGTACATCCGGCCGACCAGGAAGACCTGGTAGTCCATGGAGAGGCCGAAGAGCACGGAGACCATGATCACCGGCAGGAAGGGTTCGATGGGGCCCGCGCTGCCCAGGCCCAGCAGTTCGCTGCCCCAGCCCCACTGGAAGATCGCGACGACGACGCCGAACGACGAGGCGACCGCCGCGACGTTCATCGCCGCCGCCTTCAGTGGGATGCCGACGGACCGGAAGGCCAGCAGCAGGAGCAGGCAGCCGAGTCCTATGACGACGCCGATGAACAGCGGCAGCTTGCCGATGATGATCTGCGCGAAGTCGTCGTAGCTGGCCGTGACCCCGCCCACATGGGTCTCCAGCGAGGTGTTGTCGGCCGCCTTCGGCAGCACGTCCGTACGCAGCCGCTCCACGAGATCGCTGGTCCGGCGGGACTGCGGGGCGGAGTCGGGGACGACGGTGACGTACGCGGTGTCGCCTCCGGCGTTGTACGTCACCGGGTAGGCCCGGGCCACCCCGTCGACCGTACGCAGGGTGGCGGGCAGGGCGTCCATCGCGAGCCGGTCGTCGGCGCCGTCCAGGTGCGCGGCGACGGTCAGCGGTCCGTTGACGCCGGGGCCGAAGCCGTCGGCGAGCAGGTCGTACGCCTGCCGGGTGGTCGAGGACGCCGCGTTGTTGCCCTGGTCGGAGCTGCCCAGGTGGAGCGAGAAGGTGGGCAGCGCGAGGACCAGCATCACCACGGCGGCCACGGCGCCCAGGAGCTTGGGGTGCCGCTCCACGAAGGCGGACCAGCGGGCGGCGAAACCGGTGGCCGGCTCGGGCTGCGGCCCGTGCGCGGCCAGCCGGGCCCGTTCGCGCCGGCTGAGCGCGCGCAGTCCGATGAGCGAGAGGAGGGCCGGCAGCAGGGTGACCGAGGAGGCCACGGTGAGGACCACGGTGAGCGAGGCGGCGATGGCCACACCGTTGAGGAAGCTCAGCCGGAGGATCAGCATGCCGAGGAGCGCGATGCAGACGGTGGCCCCGGCGAAGACGACGGCCCGCCCGGTCGTCGCCACCGCGTGCTGCGCCGCCTCGGGCACGGTCATGCCGCGCCGCAGCCCTCTGCGGTGCCGGGTGACGATGAACAGGGCGTAGTCGATGCCCACGCCGAGCCCTATCAGCATGCCGAGCATGGGCGCGAAGTCGGCGACGGTCATCAGGTGCCCGAGGAGCACGATGCCCGCGTACGCCGTACCGACCGAGACGAGCGCCGTGGCGATGGGCAGCAGACTCGCGGCGAGCGAGCCGAAGGCGAGGAAGAGCACGACGGCCGCGACGGCCACCCCGATGACCTCGCTGAGATGCGCGGCATGCGCCTCGGTGAGCCCGACGGCCTGACCGCCCAGCTCGACGCGCAGATGCGGGCTCTCGGCCGCCTCGGCGGTGTCCACGACCGCCTGCGCCTGCGCCACGGGCACGTCGTCGGCGCGCTTGTCGAAGGTGACGGTGGCGTAGGCCGTGTGCCCGTCGGGGCTGATCTGCGCCGCCCCGGTCTCCGTGTAGGGCCCGTCGACCGCCCCGACCCCGGGCAGCCGCTCCACGGCGTGCAGGGTGCGGGTCATCTTCTGCTCGACGTCGGTGGCCCGGACCGTGGAGTCCTCGGTGTGCCAGACGATGGTGTCGGTGTCCCCGCCGAGATCGGTGAACCCGCTCTGCAGCAGCTCCGCGGCCCGCCCGGACTCGGTGCCGGGCGCCTCGTAGTCGTTGGAGTAGGCGGACCCCGCGAACCCCGCGGCGGCGGCCGTGCCCCCGAGGGCGAGCAGCCAGATCAGGACGGCGATGAGGCGGTGCGTGACGCACCAGCGGGCGATGGCAGCCAAGGGGACGCGCTCCCTGCGGGTTCGTGGACCTTTACCCGCAGATGGCGTGATCTGCCCGTAAACGTCTCATGACCTGAGGACGCCACTCTGACAGCAGAAGATGATCCTTTGTCCCTTTCGTGGCCATGGTCACAGGGCCCGGTCTCCAGGTGAACCGGGATGGATCAGGCCCTGCGACCGGCGGTCCGGTCAGCCGGAGACGCTCGCCCGGCCGTTCTCGATGTGCCCCATCAGCCGGCGCCGGAAGCCGCTCTCGCCGTCGGCGGTGACCGCCAGGTCGTACCAGCCGTGGGCGTCGGCCGCCGAGTGCACGACCGTACGGCTGCGGCCCGGCTTGACGGTGACGTGACGGGTCCAGTTCCGCAGGTCGGCCTCGTCGACGTAACCGAGCGGGCGCACCAGGAAGGTCAGGGTCCGGCGGCCGGTGTTGCGCAGGGTGAGGTGCAGATCGCGGTCGCGGGCGTCGACGCGGGAGGTGACCTCGGCCCCGCCGTCGGCCGGTCCCTCGAACTCGCGCCGGAAGCCGTTCGGCCCGGTGACCGTGAAGCGGTACGACTCACCCGTCAGCGGGAGGGTCCAGTGCCCGTCGCCCCGGACGTCCTGGTGCTGCGGAGCCGGGAACTCCCCCGCGTACGGGTACAGCGCGAAATGCGCCGACGCCTCGCCGCTGTTGGCGAGTTCCACCCGCAGACCGCCGCCGGCCCGCCGGACCTGGGCGTCGGGCTGGTAGGGCAGCGGGCGCGCCGGACGGACGCCGGGTTCCTGCTCGGGCAGACGCTGGACGGCGGGCGGCTTCGGCTGCCAGCGGCCGCTGAGCGGCGGGATGGCCCCGGGCCGTTCCACGGCCGGCTGCCGACGCTGCCGGGTGAAGTCGAAGGCGGAGGTGAGGTCACCGGTGACCCGCCGCCGCCAGTCGCTGATGTTGGGCTCCTCCACACCCGTCCAGCGCTCCAGGAAGCGGATCACGGAGGTGTGGTCGAAGACCTCGGAGCAGACGTAGCCGCCCACGGTCCACGGCGAGACGACGAGCATCGGCACCCGGATGCCCAGGCCGGTGGGCCGCCCCTCCCACTGCTCGTCGGTCACCCCGGGCGGCGCGACGGGCGGCGGGACGTGGTCGAAGAAGCCGTCGTTCTCGTCGTAGTTGATCAGCACGGCGGTGTGGCGCCACACGTCGGGGTGCTTGCCGAGCGCGTCGAGGATCTTGTAGACGACGGTGGCGCTGTGCACCGGCGAGGAGACGCTCGGGTGCTCGGAGTCGATCGCCGAGGGGACCAGGTAGGAGACCTCGGGCAGCGTTCCGGCCTCCACGTCCTTGGCGAACTCCTCGGCCAGCGTCCCGGTCGGCACCCGGCGCAGCGCCCGCTCGAACAGGCTGCGCTCCTGCCGGGTGAGGGTGGCCACGCCCTCGTCGAGCAGCCCGAGCAGCCGCTCCCGCTCGGCCTCGGAGGCGCCCCGGATCTGCGCGTAGAAGGACTCCATGTAGGTGTGGCCGCCGGTCCTCGCCAGGGCCTTGCGGGCGACGGCCTTGAAGGTGGCGTAGAACTCGATCTGGTTGTCGGTGAAGTTCTCCCACTCGGTGTACGTACGCCAGCTGCGCCCGGCCTTCTCCAGCCGTTCGGCATAGGTGGACCAGTCGTAGCCGGGATGCGTGCCCTCGTCGTAGGCGTCGTTGCCGACGGCCCGCTTCCCGTTCGGCTCGAAGCCGGTCTTCCCGCTCCACAGATGGTTGCGGTTGGGGCTGGTGGAGCTGTGGATCGAGGAGTGGTACGCGTCGCAGACGGTGAAGGTGTCGGCCAGTTCGTAGTGCAGCGGGATGTCGCGGCGGTCGTAGTACGCCATCGTGGCCGCGGTCTTGGCGCTGATCCAGCCGTTCATCCAGCCGCCGCCCCAGGCCTTGGCACCGCCGTTCCAGGAGTGGTCGAGGGCGCCGATGTACTGGAGGTCCTTCTTCTGCTCCTCCGCCGCCCCGCGCACCGGGAAGGGCAGCACGGTGGAACCGGCCGCGCCGGGCTGCTCGAACACCGTCGTGCCGGTGGGCAGTTCGACGGCGTTGCGGTCGCCGAAGCCGCGTACGCCGCGCAGGGTGCCGAAGTAGTGGTCGAAGGAACGGTTCTCCTGCATCAGGATCACCACATGCCTGATGTCCCGCAGCCCTCCCCCACCGGGCCCCGCGTGGGCGGGCTGCGCGGCGATGGCGGCCTGGAGCGACGGCGGCAGGAACGATCCCGCCGCAGCGGCGCCGAGCGCACCGCCGCCCAGCGCGAAGAGCCGTCGCCGTGACATGTCCGTGGTCAAAAGAGCCTCCCCATTCCGGTGGTTACAGCCGGGAAGCTATGCAGGCCGGGTGGCGCGGGGAAGGACTGCGCGCGGACCGGTGGTGAACGTCCAACAGGTGGGCCCGAAAGTCCAAGCACGGCGAAGGGGCGGTGTTCCCGGTCCGGGGACCGGGAACACCGCCCCTCAGGGCTGTACGGAAAGGGCTCAGCCCTCGACGCCGAGCTTCTCCAGGATCAGCTCGCGGACCCGGGCCGCGTCCGCCTGGCCGCGGGTCGCCTTCATGACCGCGCCGACCAGCGCGCCGGCCGCCGCGACCTTGCCGCCGCGGATCTTGTCCGCGATGGCGGCGTTGCCCGCGATGGCCTCGTCCACGGCGGTGGACAGCGCGCCCTCGTCGGAGACGACCTTCAGGCCGCGCTTCTCGACCACGGTGTCCGGGTCGCCCTCGCCGGCGAGCACGCCCTCCAGGACCTGGCGGGCCAGCTTGTCGTTGAGGTCACCCGCGGCGACGAGCTCGGCGACCCGGGCGACCTGCGCCGGGGTGACGGGCAGTTCGTCCAGGCCGCGGCCGGTCTCGTTGGCGTTGCGGGCCAGCTCACCCATCCACCACTTCCGGGCCTGGTCCGAGGGGGCGCCCGCCTCGGTCGTGGCGACGATCAGGTCGACCGCGCCCGCGTTGAGGATGGACTGCATGTCGTGCTCGGAGACGCCCCACTCCTCCTTGAGCCGGGCGCGGCGGACGCGCGGCAGCTCGGGGAGGCCCTTGCGCAGTTCCTCGACCCACTCCCGGGCCGGGGCGACCGGCACGAGGTCGGGCTCGGGGAAGTAGCGGTAGTCCTCGGCGTTGTCCTTGATGCGGCCGGCCGTGGTGGAGCCGTCCTCCTCGTGGAAGTGCCGGGTCTCCTGGACGATCGTGCCGCCGGAGTTCAGCACCGCGGCGTGGCGCTGGATCTCGAAGCGGGCGGCCCGCTCGACGGAACGCAGCGAGTTCACGTTCTTCGTCTCGGAGCGCGTACCGAAGGTCTCGGTGCCGTTCGGGCGCAGCGACAGGTTGACGTCGCAGCGCATCTGGCCCATCTCCATGCGGGCCTCGGAGACGCCGAGCGCCTTGATGAGCTCGCGCAGCTCGGCGACGTACGCCTTGGCGACCTCGGGGGCGCGCGCGCCCGCTCCCTCGATCGGCTTGGTGACGATCTCGATGAGCGGGATGCCCGCGCGGTTGTAGTCGAGCAGGGAGTGGGACGCGCCGTGGATACGGCCGGTGGCGCCGCCGACGTGCGTCGACTTGCCGGTGTCCTCCTCCATGTGGGCGCGCTCGATCTGCACCCGGAAGACCTCGCCGTCCTCCAGCTGGACGTCCAGATAGCCGTTGAAGGCGATCGGTTCGTCGTACTGGGAGGTCTGGAAGTTCTTCGGCATGTCCGGATAGAAGTAGTTCTTCCGGGCGAAGCGGCACCACTCGGCGATCTCGCAGTTCAGCGCGAGGCCGATCTTGATGGCCGACTCCACGCCGATCTCGTTGACGACCGGCAGCGCGCCGGGCAGCCCGAGGCAGACGGGGCAGGTCTGCGTGTTGGCGTCCTGCCCCAGCTCGGTGGAGCAGCCGCAGAACATCTTCGTCTTGGTGCCGAGCTCCACATGGACCTCAAGGCCCATGACGGGGTCGTACGTCGCGAGGGCGTCCTCGTACGACTCCAGGTCGATGACAGTCACGGAAAACTTTCCCTCTCAGCCCAGCAGTACGTCGTCGTCGCCGAGACGCTTCAGTTCGCGATAGAGGATCGCGAGGCCGGTCACGATCGCCGCGGCGGACACGGCGGCGTCGATGAGGCGCAGCGTGTCGTTGTCCGAGCGGGCCAGCTTCGCCTGCTTGGCGACGCTGAGCGCACCGAAGGCGGTGGTGCCCATCGACACGTACAGCCCGGTCTTCGACTTCTTGAAGTTCTTGGCCTTCTTGGTCATGGCGGCGCTCATAGCGAAGGAGCCTCCTCGATCAGCGGGTGCCCCCACTTTTCCACGAAAGCGGCCTCGACGGCGGCTCCGACCTTGTACAGCCGGTCGTCCTTCATCGCGGGGGCGATGATCTGGAGCCCGACGGGCAGGCCGTCCTCGGGGGCCAGGCCGCAGGGCAGCGACATGGCGGCGTTGCCGGCGAGGTTGGTCGGGATGGTGCACAGGTCGGCCAGGTACATCGCCATCGGGTCGTCGGCGCGCTCGCCGATCGGGAAGGCGGTGGTGGGCGTGGTCGGCGAGACGATCACGTCGACCTGCTCGAACGCCTGCTCGAACTCGCGCGTGATCAGCGTGCGGACCTTCTGCGCGGAGCCGTAGTACGCGTCGTAGTAGCCGGAGCTGAGCGCGTACGTACCGAGGATGATGCGGCGCTTGACCTCGTCGCCGAAGCCGGCCTCGCGGGTGAGCGCGGTGACGTCCTCGGCGGACTTCGTGCCGTCGTCCCCGACGCGCAGGCCGTAGCGCATGGCGTCGAACCGGGCGAGGTTCGAGGAGCACTCGGACGGCGCGATCAGATAGTACGCCGAAAGGGCCAGGTCGAACGTCGGGCAGTCCAGCTCCACGACCGTGGCGCCGAGCGACTTCAGCAGCTCGACCGACTCGTTGAAGCGCTGGACGACACCGGCCTGGTAGCCCTCGCCGGAGAACTGCTTGACGACCCCGACGCGCATGCCCTGGACGGACCCGTTGCGCGCGGCCTCCACGACCGGCGGCACCGGCGCGTCGATCGACGTCGAGTCCATCGGGTCGTGCCCGGCGATCGCCTCGTGCAGCAGGGCCGCGTCCAGGACCGTGCGGGCGCAGGGGCCGCCCTGGTCGAGGGAGGACGAGAAGGCGACCATGCCGTAGCGGGAGACCCCGCCGTAGGTGGGCTTGACGCCGACCGTGCCGGTGACGGCGGCGGGCTGGCGGATGGAGCCGCCGGTGTCCGTGCCGATGGCGAGCGGGGCCTCGTACGCGGCGAGGGCGGCCGAGGAGCCGCCGCCGGAGCCGCCCGGGATGCGGGTGAGGTCCCAGGGGTTGCCGGTGGGGCCGTAGGCGCTGTTCTCGGTGGAGGACCCCATGGCGAACTCGTCCATGTTGGTCTTGCCGAGGATGACGACGTCGGCGGCCTTCAGCTTCCGCGTGACGGTGGCGTCGTACGGCGGGACCCAGCCCTCGAGGATCTTCGAGCCGACGGTGGTCGGCATGTCCTTCGTGGTGAAGATGTCCTTGAGCGCGAGCGGGACGCCGGCCAGCGGGCCCAGCTTCTCGCCGGCCGCCTTCCTGGCGTCCACGGCGCGGGCCTGGGCGAGCGCGCCCTCGCGGTCGACGTGCAGGAAGGCGTGCACCTTCTCGTCCACGGCGTCGATGCGCGCGAGGTGGGCCTCGGTGACCTGGACGGCGGTGAGCTCGCCGGAGGCGATCTTCGCGGCGATCTCGGCCGCGGTGAGCTTGATGATGCTGCTGATGTCCGTCATGGCTGTCAGTCCTCCCCCAGGATCTGCGGCACCTTGAAACGCTGCTGCTCCTGGGCCGGGGCGCCGGAGAGCGCCTGCTCGGGGGTGAGAGACGGACGGACGACGTCCGCCCGCATGACGTTCGTCAGCGGCAGCGGGTGGGAGGTCGGCGGTACGTCTTGGTCGGCGACTTCGGAGACGCGGGCGACCGCGCCGATGATGTCGTCGAGCTGTCCGGCGAAGTGATCGAGCTCTTCGCCCTTCAGCTCCAGACGCGCCAGCCGGGCGAGGTGGGCGACCTCCTCGCGCGTGATGCCAGGCATGCAGCGATCCTCAGGGGTTGGTGTGTGGTTGGCCGGGGGCCGGCGGCACATGTCCACCGTCCGTCCGAAGGACGGGCCGCGCGGCGTCCGGCGCGTGCGCTCGCAAGGCGCCGGAGCGCCCTTGTGGCGGAGCCACTCGGGCGTTTCGGCAACGCGGCGAGCGTGCGTGCCAGGCGTCGCGCGGCAGGTGGAAATGTGCCGCCGGCCCCCAATCCTATGGGGTCGGCCACACGCCGGAGGACACGGTTGTGCGGGACGCCGCCACGCCGTCCGCACGGGACGCCGCTACGTCGTCGCCGGGCGCGGGCCCGCCGTGCGGCCGGAGGGGCGTTGTTCCAGCTCGGACGCCGGAGCCGCGGGCGTCGCGGCGGGCGCCGGGGCCGTGGCACCCGCCGCCGCCGCCAGCTCGGCCGGGCGGCGCCAGCCGTGCTCGCCCCGGGCCCTGAGCCAGGCGGTGGTCTCCTGGGGCGGCATCGCGGCCGCCACCAGCCAGCCCTGGACCGCGTCGCACCGCAGGTCCCGCAGCCGCTCCCACGTCTCGTCGTCCTCGACGCCCTCGGCCACGACCAGCAGGCCGAGCGAATGGGCCAGGTCGATGGTGCAGCGGACGATCTCCGCGTCCTCGTGGTCGATGGCGAGCCGCGCCACGAAGGAGCGGTCGATCTTCAGCTCGCTGACCGGCAGCCGGCGCAGATGGACCAGTGAGGAGTACCCGGTGCCGAAGTCGTCCAGGGACATCTTCACGCCGTGCCCGGTCAGCCCGGCGAGCGTGTCCGCCGCCCGCTGCGGGTCCTCCAGGAGCACGTGTTCCGTTATCTCCAGCTGGAGCGCTCCCGCCGGGACGCCGTGCCGGGCGAGCCGGGCCGCGACGCCGCCGGCGAAGCCGGGGGTGTGCACATCGCGCGGGGACACGTTGACCGCGACCGGGACGAAGAGGCCCTGGGCCCGCCACCGGGCGACCTGGGCGAGCGCCGTCTCCAGCACGTACTCCGTGAGGTGCGGCATCAGCCCGGACGACTCCGCGATGGCGATGAACTCGTCCGGGGGCACCCTGCCGCGCTCCGGGTGCACCCAGCGCACCAGCGCTTCGAGCCCGGCGACCTGGCCGTCGAAGCGGACCTTGGGCTGGTAGTGCAGCTCCACCTCGCCCGCGTCCAGCGCACGGCGCAGATCGCCCAGGAGGCCGAGCCGGTCCGGGGTGTTGCTGTCGCGCTTGGACTCGTACACCTCCACGCCGGTGCGGTCCCGCTTGGCCTGGTACATCGCGACGTCGGCCCGGCGCAGCAGCCCCTCCGCGTCCACCGCGTGGTCCGGGAAGACGGCGACGCCGGCGCTGGCCTCCAGGACCAGGGTCAGCCCGTCCAGGTCCAGCGGGGACGACAGCTCGGCGACCAGGTGGCGGGCGACGCGCTGGGCGCTGGTGGTGGAGTCGGCGGTGGGCAGCAGGACCGCGAACTCGTCGCCGCCGAGCCGGGCCGCCTCCGCGCCGCGCGGGAGGGCGAGCCGGAGCCGCTCCGCGATCTGGAGCAGCAGCCGGTCGCCGGCCAGGTGGCCGAGGGTGTCGTTGACGGCCCGGAAGCGGTCGAGGTCGATCAGGACCAGGGCGGCCCGGTTGCCGTCGCTCTCCGCCTCCTCCAGCGCGGCCCACGTCCGCTCCAGCAGCCACTGGCGGTTCGGCAGCCCGGTCAGCGGGTCCTTCAGCTGCTCCTCGGCCCGGGCGCGGGCGATCCACAGCGTGGAGTCGAGCGCGATCAGCGGCACCGCGAAGAGCGGCAGGAGGACCGGCCGGGCCATCGCGACGACGCAGATCAGCGGGGCGATGCCGAGCAGGGCGACCGCGACGAGGCCCTGGCGCAGCAGCGCGGTGCGGGCGACGGTGGGCAGGCCGCCGCCGGGCTGGGCCCGCGCGTACCACAGCAGGACCCGGGTGACGAGCAGGTAGGTGGAGGCGGCGAGCAGGACTTCCGGGACGGCGTCGATGCCCCAGTCGAGTGGCCGCCACGGCCTCTCGACGGACTGCACCTCGCCGAACGCGGCGAGCACCAGGGCCGCCGCTCCGACGCCGAGGATGTCCACGGCGCCGTGCAGCAGCCCCTGCCACCAGCGGTGTTTGCGGGCGACGCCGACGAGGACGACCACGACGAGGCTGACGAGGCCCGCGGGCACCCAGCCGTACAGCAGCAGGACGGCCAGGGTGAGGGCGGCACCGGAGCCGGTGCCGCCCCACCAGCGGTCGCGGCCGAGCGCGACGAGGTGGCCGACGACGATGCCGGTGAGGACGGCCAGCGACCAGCCGGCCCGGCCGTCCGGGAAGAGGGCGTGCCCCTGGCTGAGGGCACGGGAGAAACCGGTCGCGAGCTGGACCGTGGCGAGGGCCACCACGACGGCGCCCACTCTGGGCGCGGGTCCCACGAAACCTTGCAGCCGCGCCACCGGTGCGGCGCTCTCGGTCGGTTTCATTCCGTCCCTCTCACAGCCGGCGATGCCGATGTCACCCGATGAATGCGTTCCGTGCCAGGACGCGCCCCGGCCCGCCCGGTGGCCAGGTTCGAGGGCGCGTCTGACCACAGTAGGCCGCGGAAGGCTGCTAGGGGCAGCGGTCTACCGCTCTTGCCCGAATGCGAACCGACTGTCCGTCAGCATCTGGTATGCGCCGATCGGGTGACGCCGACCGAGCGTCGGCGGCCGTTCACTCTCCGGGTGTGTCACCCGTCTCCGGGGCCGGTTCCCCGGCGGGGACCGTTGCCTCGCGGGCCGCGTCCGGGCCATCGGTGAGCAGGACGGCGAAACCGGCCTCGTCCAGCACGGGGACCTTCAGCTGCACCGCTTTGTCGTACTTGGATCCGGGGTTGTCCCCGACGACGACGAAGGCGGTCTTCTTGGAAACGGAACCGGTGACCTTCGCGCCCCGGCTCTGCAGGGCCTCTTTCGCGCCATCCCTGGTGTGCCCGGTCAGCGTGCCCGTGACGACGACGGTGAGCCCTTCGAGCGGGCGGGGGCCCTCGTCCTCGCCGGCCCCCTCGTCCTCCATCCGGACGCCGGCCTCGCGCCACTTGCGCAGGATCTCGCGGTGCCAGTCCTCGGCCAGCCACTGTTTGACGGAGGCCGCGATGATGGGCCCGACGCCGTCGGCGTCGATCAGCTCCTGCTCGGTGGCCTCCTGGATGCGGTCCATGGACCGGAACTGGCGGGCCAGCTCCCGGGCCGCGACCGGGCCGACGTGGCGGATGGAGAGTCCGGTGAGGATGCGGGCCAGCGGGGCCTCCTTGGCCGCCGCGATGGCGTCGAGCATCGCGAGGGCGTTCTTCTTGGGCTCGCCCTGCTGGTTGGCGAAGACCCGGGCGATCTTCTCCTCGCCGGTCTTCGGGTCGCGCTTGGGCAGCCCGCTGTCCGGGTCGAGGACGTAGGCCCGGATGGGCAGCAGCTCGTCCATGGTCAGCCCGAAGAGGTCGCCCTCGTCACGCAGCGGCGGTTCGGCGGGCTCCAGCGGTGCGGTCAGCGCGGCGGCGACCACGTAACCGAAGTGGTCGATGTCGAGGCACTTGCGGCCGGCGAGGTAGGAGACGCGCTCACGCAGCTGGGCGGGGCAGGAGCGGGCGTTGGGGCAGCGGACATCGACGTCCGCCTCCTTCATGGGCTTCAGCTCCGTGCCGCACTCGGGGCAGTGGGTCGGCATGACGAACGCCCGCTCGGTGCCGTCGCGGAGGTCGACGACCGGGCCGAGGATCTCCGGGATCACGTCACCGGCCTTGCGGAGCACCACCGTGTCGCCGATCAGGACGCCCTTCGCCCTGACCACGTTCTGGTTGTGCAGGGTGGCGAACTCGACCTCGGAGCCCGCCACCACGACCGGTTCGACCTGGGCGTACGGGGTGACGCGGCCGGTGCGGCCGACGCCGACGCGGATGTTGACCAGCTTGCTGTTGACCTCCTCCGGCGCGTACTTCCAGGCGATGGCCCAGCGCGGGGCGCGGGAGGTGGAGCCCAGGCGGCCCTGGAGCGGGATCTCGTCCAGCTTGACGACGACGCCGTCGATCTCGTGCTCCACGGAGTGCCGGTGCTCGCCGAAGTACGCGATGAACTCCCGTACCCCGTCCAGGGAGTCGACCACCTTGTTGTACTTGGCGGTGGGCAGGCCCCACTCGCGCAGCAGCTCGTAGGCGTGCGACAGGCAGTCGATGTCGAAGCCCTCGCGGGCGCCGATGCCGTGCACCACCATGTGCAGCGGGCGGGACGCGGTGACCTTGGGGTCCTTCTGGCGCAGCGAACCGGCGGCCGCGTTGCGGGGGTTGGCGAAGGGCTTGTCCTCGGCCTCGACCAGCCGGGCGTTCAGTTCCTCGAACCCCTCCATCGGGAAGAAGACCTCGCCGCGCACCTCGACGAGCGCGGGCACCCGGTCACCCTTGAGCCGGTGCGGGATGTCCGCGATGGTGCGGACGTTGGGCGTGATGTCCTCGCCGGTGCGGCCGTCACCGCGGGTCGCGGCGCGGGTCAGCACGCCGTGCTCGTACGTGAGGTTGACGGCGAGGCCGTCGATCTTGAGCTCGCACAGGAAGTGGTAGCCGGGCGAGCCGACGTCCCGGGCGACGCGCTCGCCCCAGGCGGCCAGCTCCTCGTCGTCGAAGGCGTTGTCCAGGGAGAGCATCGGCTCGCGGTGCTCGACCGACGTGAACTCCGTGCGGTAAGGACCGGCGACCTTCTGGGTCGGCGAGTCCGGGGTGCGCAGCGGGGGGTGCGACTCCTCCAGGGCCTCCAGCTCCCGCAGCAGCCGGTCGAACTCGGCGTCGCTGACGACCGGCTGGTCGTTCACGTAATACCGGAAGCGGTGCTCCTCGATCTGCTCCGCGAGGAGCTTGTGCCTCTCCTGTGCCTCGACTGGCACCGCTGTCTGCTCTTCGCCGGCCATCGTCCCGTCCTCCCGTTACCCAGCGTCCCGCTACTCAGGGTTGTCCGCGAGCGATCTCGCGGCCCGGGCGCAGTGGGCGAGCGCGGCCCGTGCGTACGCGGGCGACGCACCCGCGAGACCGCACGAGGGGGTGACCGTCACGGACTCGGTCAGAGTCCCCGGATTCAGCCCCAGCCTGCGCCACAGCGTCCTGACACCCATGACGCTACCGCCCGGGTCGGACAATCGGCCCGAGGCCGGGTCGGTGCCCGGTACGACCCCGAAGAACATCCGGGTGCCGCCCTCGACGGCTTCCCCGACCGCCTCCTCCTCACGCTCGGTGAGCAGGGAGAGGTCGAAGGAGATCCCGCCCGCCCCGGCCCGGCGCAGCAGCGCGAACGGCACCTCGGGGGCGCAGGTGTGCACGAGCGTGGCGGTCCCGCCGGCCGCCGCCAGCACCTCGCGCAGGACGTCCTCCACGACCTGGCGGTCCACCGCCCGGTACGTGCGGTAGCCGCTGGCGGTCCTGACCCGGCCGCGCAGCACGGCGGTGAGGGAGGGTTCGTCCAGCTGGAGGGCGAGGCGCGCCCCGGGCACCCGGCGGCGCACCTCGGCGAGGTGGCCGCGCAGGCCCTCGGCGAGCGAGTCGGCGAGGTCGCGGCAGGCGCCCGGGTCGCCGAGGAACGCCTCGCCGCCCCGGCGTTCCAGGGCGGCGGCGAGGGTCCAGGGCCCCACGGCCTGGACCTTGAGCGGGCCCTCGTAGCCCTGGGTGTACTCCTCCAGGGCGTCCAGGTCCTCGCCCAGCCAGGACCGGGCCCGGCGGGTGTCGCGGCCCGGCCGGTCGCTGATCCGCCAGCCGCTCGGCTCGACGTGCCCGTACAGCTCGGAGAGCAGTCCGATCGTGCGGCCGGTCATGTCGGCGCCGGGCCCGCGCGCCGGAAGCTCCGCCAGGTACGGCATGCCCTCGCCGTCGCCGAAGGAGCCGGTGACGGTCTTCGCCGCCTCCCGGGCGTCTCCCCCCGGCATCGAACCGATCCCGGTGGCCGGGCAGTCCCTGAACTCGCTGTTCTCGCTCACGCGGAGAGCCTACGGCCCCGGGGACTCAGCGGCCGGGGCGGACGGTGAGGTCGTTGATCTCGGCGTCTCGGGGCAGGTCGAGCGCCATCAGGATGGTGGTGGCGACGGACTCGGGGTCGATCCAGCGGGCGGGGTCGTACTCCTTGCCCTCCTGCCGGTGGACCTTCTCCTGCATGGGACTGGCGGTGCGGCCCGGGTACACGGTGGTGACGCGGACGCCGTTGCCGTGCTCCTCGTGGCGCAGCGAGTCCGCGAGCGCCTTCAGGCCGTGCTTGCTTGCGGCGTACGCGCTCCACTCGGGGCTCGCGGAGAGCCCGGCGCCGGAGTTGACGAACAGGACGTGCCCCTGGGCGACGCGCAGCTGGGGCAGCGTGAGCCGGGTCAGCTCGGCGGGGGCGACGAGGTTGGCGTTGAGCTGGTGGTGCCATGCCTTGGGGGTCAGCTCACCGACCGGGCCGAGCTCCACCACGCCCGCGATGTGCAGCAGCGAGTCGAGGCGCTCCGGCACGCTCTGCTGGGCGAGGGCCCAGGAGAGCCGGTCCGGGTTGGACAGGTCGCCGACGAGGGTGCGGGCGCCGGGGTGGAGCGCGGCGAGCTCCTTGGCGCGGCCCGCGTCGCGGGCCAGCAGGACGAGGTCGTCGCCGCGCTCGGTGAGGCGCCGGGCGACCGCTGCGCCGATGCCGGAACCGGCACCGGTGATGAGGTGAGTGGACATGGCCCCCATCGTCGCATCCGCCGCCCGGGCCCCGTACGTCACATCACTGCAGGCCGGCCGACTCCTCCAGGTAGGCCAGGGCGCCGACGCCGTCCTCCGCGAAGAACACCAGCTCGGTCAGCGGGAGCGGCAGGAATCCCTCGTCCTCCATGCGCTGGAACTGCTCGCGCAGGCCGTCGTAGAAGCCGGCGGTGTTGAGCAGGACGACCGGCTTGGTGTGCTTGCCGTGCTTCTTCAGCTCCAGGATCTCGGTCGCCTCGTCCAGCGTCCCGGTGCCTCCGACCATGATCACGATCGCGTCGGACTTCGCGAGCAGGAGCGCCTTGCGCTCGGCGAGGTCGCGGGCGATGACCATCTCGTCGGCGTCGGTGCGCGCCTTGGCGGCCAGGAAGTCCACCGAGACGCCGACCAGCTTCCCGCCCGCCTCCTGGACGCCGTCGGCGACGACCTTCATCAGGCCGCTCTCGGAGCCGCCCCAGACCAGGGTGTGGCCGCCGCGCCCCAGCAGCTCGGCGAATTCGCGGGCGGGCACGGTGTAGCGGTCGGGGAGGTCGGCGGCGGAGAGGAAGACGCAGATGTTCATGACTGCCACGGTAAGGCCCGGCGGACGGGGGCCCGCGGGCGGGGAAGAATCACGCACCGGGAGGGGCTGTGAGAGGTATGACTTCCATCCGAGGACACCGCATCACCGTCGAGCCCGGCACGGAGCACGTCCGCGTGGTACGCGACGGGCTCCTGCTCGCTGAGAGCCGCCGCCCGCTCGTCCTGCGCGAGACCGGCTGTCCGGTCCGCTACTACCTGCCGCCCGAGGACGTCCGTACGGAGCTGCTGACGCCGTCGGACACCCGCACGCACTGCCCGTTCAAGGGGGACGCGTCCTACTGGTCGCTGCCCGGAGCCGCCGACCTGGTCTGGGCGTACGAGGAGCCGAAGGCCGAGGTCGAGGCGATCAAGGACCACTTCTGCTTCTACGACGCGGAGCTGGTCGCGCGCTGACCACGACGGCCCCGGCCGGGACGGCCGCCCGGATGCGGCGGGGGCCGGTGTGGCGGACCCTGAAATGCGCGGTGCGCACATCCTGAGCGCCCCGCACGGCCACGCCCGTACTGGGGTCGGGCGTTGCCGTGCGGGGCTTTGCACGCGCGGACGCGGCGGCCGGGGGTTCAGCGCGCCGGCGCGGTCTCCCGGCGTGCCGTCGTCGCGATCGTCGCGGAGCCGACCACGCGGGTGCCGTCGTACAGCACGACCGCCTGGCCCGGGGCGACCCCCCGCACCGGCTCGGTGAACGTGACGTGCAGCGTGCCGTCGGTCAGCTCGGCGGTCACCTCGGTCTCGCCGCCGTGGGCGCGGAGCTGCGCGGTGTACGTCCCCGGGCCGGACGGGGGTGTGCCGCACCAGCGGGGCCTGATCGCGGTGAGCGCGGTGACGTCCAGGGCCTCGGCGGGGCCGACGGTCACCGTGTTGTTCACCGGCGAGATGTCCAGGACGTAGCGCGGCTTGCCGTCGGGGGCCGGGTGGCCGATGCGCAGGCCCTTGCGCTGGCCGATGGTGAAGCCGAAGGCGCCCTCGTGGGTGCCCAGCTTCGCCCCGGACTCGTCCAGGATGTCGCCCTCCGCCTTGCCGCCGAGGCGGTCCGCGAGGAAGCCCTGCGTGTCGCCGTCCGCGATGAAGCAGATGTCGTGGCTGTCGGGCTTCTTGGCGACCGCGAGGCCCCGGCGCTCGGCCTCGGCGCGGATCTCGTCCTTGGTGGTGAGGGTGTCGCCGAGCGGGAACATCGCGTGGGCGAGCTGGCGCTCGTCCAGGACGCCGAGCACATAGCTCTGGTCCTTGGCCATGTCCGAGGCGCGGTGCAGCTCCCGGTTGCCGTCCGCGCCGGTGACGACGGTGGCGTAGTGGCCGGTGCACACCGCGTCGAAGCCGAGCGCGAGGGCCTTGTCGAGGAGCGCGGCGAACTTGATCTTCTCGTTGCAGCGCAGGCACGGGTTGGGGGTGCGCCCCGCCTCGTACTCGGCGACGAAGTCCTCCACGACGTCCTCGCGGAAGCGTTCCGCCAGGTCCCAGACGTAGAAGGGGATGCCGATGACGTCCGCGGCGCGGCGGGCGTCGCGGGAGTCCTCGATGGTGCAACAGCCCCGGGCGCCGGTCCGGAAGGACTGCGGGTTCGCGGAGAGGGCGAGGTGCACACCGGTCACGTCGTGGCCCGCCTCGGCGGCGCGGGCCGCGGCGACGGCGGAGTCGACACCGCCCGACATGGCGGCGAGCACACGGAGGGGGCGCTGGGGAGTCTCAGTCATAGCCCCACCAGGGTACGTGGGGGCGGGAACCGAAAGCGCGCGGATATGCGTTGTCCGTCACATGGGGACCAAGGGGACGGACGGCGGCGGCACCGGGACCGGGATCAGCCGGCGCTCGGTGCTGATCGGCGGTGCCGTCACGGCCGTGGGCACGGCGGCGCTGGCGCGGGACCGGCTGAAGCGGGCCTGGTGGCGGATGCCGGGCGTGGAGAAGCCGCGCACCCCGGGGGCCGTGGATTACGCGGGGGCGCGGTGGGTGGCGGCGGCGGAGGCGAACTGGCGGCGGGCCGACCGCCCCGACGACTACGGCATCGACCGGGTGGTCATCCATGTCACGCAGGGCAGCTTCGGCAGCGCGGTCCGCGCCTTCCAGGACCCCGGGCATCAGGCGGCGGCGCATTACGTGGTGCGCAAGGACGGGCACGTGACGCAGATGATCCGTGAGCTGGACGTGGCGTTCCACGCGGGCAACCGCTCGTACAACGAACGCAGTGTGGGGATCGAGCACGAGGGCTTCGTGGAGCGCCCGCAGGACTTCACCGCCGCGATGTACGGGGCGTCGGCCAAGCTCACCGCGGCGATATGCGGACGTTACGACATCCCGGTGGACCGGGAGCACGTCATCGGGCACGTCGAGGTGCCGGGCGCCGACCACACCGACCCGGGCCGCGGCTGGGACTGGGACCGCTACATGGAGCTGGTCCGGCGCGCGGCCACCTCCGGCGAGCGCGCTAACTGAGCCCCGCCGACCGCGCCCGCTCGACCGCCGGGCCGATCGCCCGGGCCACGTCCTCGACGTCCTGCTTGGTGGAGGTGTGGCCGAGCGAGAAGCGCAGGGTGCCCCGGGCCAGGTCCGGGTCGGTGCCCGTGGCGAGCAGGACGTGACTGGGCTGGGCGATCCCGGCGGTGCAGGCGGAGCCGGTGGAGCACTCGATGCCCTGGGCGTCCAGCAGCAGCAGGAGCGAGTCGCCCTCGCAGCCGGGGAAGGTGAAGTGCGCGTTGGCCGGCAGCCGGCCGCCCGGTGCCGGGTCGCCGCCCAGGAGGGCGTCGGGGACCTCCGCCAGGACGGCGGCGGCCAGCTCGTCGCGGAGCGCGCCGGTCTCCCGGGCGAAGTCCTCGCGCCGGCCGGCGGCGAGCCGTCCGGCGACGGCGAACGAGGCGATGCCCGGCACGTCCAGGGTGCCCGAGCGCACATGGCGCTCCTGTCCGCCGCCGTGCAGCACGGGCACCGGCGTGTACTCGCGGCCGAGCAGCAGCGCGCCGACACCGGTGGGCCCGCCGATCTTGTGCGCGCTGACGGTCATCGCGGCGAGCCCGGACGCGGCGAAGTCCACGTCGAGCTGGCCGAACGCCTGGACCGCGTCGGCGTGCATCGGGATCCCGTACTCGCGGGCCACCTCGGCCAGTTCGCGTACCGGCAGGATCGTGCCGATCTCGTTGTTGGCCCACATCACGGTGATCAGCGCGATGTCGTCGGGGTCCCGCAGGACCGCCTCGCGCAGCGCCTCGGGGTGGACGCGCCCGTACCGGTCGACGGGGAGGTATTCGACGGTCGCGCCCTCGTGGGCGGCCAGCCAGTCGACGGCGTCGAGGACGGCGTGGTGCTCGACGGGGCTGGCGAGGACCCGGGTGCGGCGGGGGTCGGCGTCGCGGCGGGCCCAGTACAGGCCCTTCACCGCGAGGTTGTCCGACTCGGTGCCGCCGGAGGTGAAGACCACCTCGCTGGGGCGTGCGCCGAGGGCGTCGGCGAGGGATTCCCGGGACTCCTCGACGGTACGGCGGGCCCGGCGCCCGGCGGCGTGGAGTGAGGACGCGTTGCCCGTGACGGCGAGCTGCGCGGTCATCGCCGCGATCGCCTCGGGAAGCATCGGCGTGGTCGCGGCGTGGTCGAGGTAAGCCATGGTGGGCTCGATTCTACGAGCCCCGGCCGGGGCGTACGGCGGGCGCATGGGGTCCCGGGGCCCGCGCACCGCGTGCGGCGGTGCCGGTCAGCCGCCGAAGCCCCAGGAGACGGTGCCGTTTCCGGTGACCAGGAAGGCGAGGACCACCAGGTCGGCGACGCCGAGCGCGAGGCCGAGGAAGGCGCGGCCGCGCCGTTCGGTGGAGCGGGCCAGGGCCACGAGCGCCATGACGATGGCGGCGGGGCCCAGCAGGAGGTTCATCACCAGCAGCCCGACGAGCCCCAGCACGAACGAGGCGACGGCGAGGCCGTCGGCGTCCCGGCGGAGGCGCGGGGCGGCTTGACCCGGCGCGCTCATCGGGACCCCCGCGCCCGCTCGCGCACGGCGAAGACCAGCAGCCAGCAGCCGATGAGGGCGCCGAGGACGAGCGACAGCGGAAGGGGGATCTGGGCCACCGCTCCCAGCACGATCCCCAGCAGGAGCAGGGCGGCGACGAGGACGATCATGTTCGGCCTTTCCGTGCGCGGACGGATGTACGGGCGGAGCACTCAGAGAACGACTGTTCACTGACTCATGAGTCTAAACCCGTGCACCCCTTCCCCGGTCCGGAGAACAGTTGTTTACTGAATGGCATGAGTCACACCGCCGGCATCCGAGGGAACGGCATCCGCGAGAGCCAGAAACTGAAGACACGCCAGGCGCTGCTCGACGCCGCCCTGGGGCTGCTGGCCGAGCAGAGCCTGAGCAGCCTCGGGCTGCGCGAGGTGACCAGGGCGGCCGGCATCACGCCCACGGCCTTCTACCGGCACTTCGAGAGCGTGCCCGCCCTCGGGGTGGCCCTGGTCGAACAGACCCTGGGCAGCCTGCACGGCATGATCGGCGCGATACTCGCCGGGACGGGTGACAGCGAGGTCCGGCTCGACCGCAGCGTGGAGCTGATACGGCGTCACGTACGGGAGCAGCCCGCGCACTTCCGCTTCATCGCACGGGAGCAGCAGGGCGGGGTCGGCCCGGTCCGCGAGGCCATCGCGGCACAGCTGCGGCTGTTCGCCGAGGAGGTGGCGGCGGCCCTCGCGGCGGAACCGGAGTCGAAGGGCTGGGCCGAGGAGGACCTGCTGATGCTGGGCGGTCTCTATGTGGACCACATGGTGATCACCGCGTCGGCCCTGCTGGACGCGGGCCCGGCGGACGACGAGCGGGTGGCCCGGACGGCGGGGCGCCGGCTGCGGCTCATCGCACTGGGCGCCCTGCACTGGCTCGACGAGCCGGCACAGGGCGCCTGAGGAAGGGCAGGGGTTACGTCAGCCGCGCGGGGCGCGGGCCAGCTGGCGGGACTGGGCGACCAGGCGGTCGGCGCTGTCCCAGACGTCCGCGTCCTCCTCCAGGAAGCCGCCCGCCAGGTTGCGGGTGGTGATGGAGACGCGGAGCGGGCCCGGGGCCGGGCGGCAGCGGACGTGCGTGGTGAGCTCGATGGTGGGCGTCCAGCCCTTGAGCCCCAGCTCGAACGAGGTCGGCGGCAGCGCGTCCACGGTGAGCAGCAGGGAGAGCGGGTCGGCGTCGCGGCCGTCGGCAAGACCGAACCAGCCGCGCATCTCGCCCTTGCCGGAGGGCTGCCCGACCGCCCAGCCGATGGTCGCCGGGTCCAGCTTGATGTCGAGCCGGTCGGTGATCGCCGAGCTGCCCGGGATCGGCGCCGGGCCGTCGCTGGGGCCGAGGCAGTGTTCGCGCGGCGGGATGGCCGGCGGCTTCGCGGAGGTGCGGATGTCGTCGCTGAGCGCGTCGAGGTCGCCGTAGGTGGCGAGGACGCGGATCCGCTCGACCTCGGTGCCGTCCTCGGCGTACTGGAAGAGCGAGGCCTGACCGGTGGAGAGGGTGCGGCCGGTGCGGACGGTCTGGGTCCGGATCACCGCCGGGCCGGGTACCGACGCGGTGAGGTAGTGCGCGGAGACGGAGAACGGGTCGGAATGCGGCAGGGCCTCGCCGAGCGCGCGGCCCAGCATCGCCAGCAGGTAGCCGCCGTTGACGGCCTGGATGATCGTCCAGCCCGCCGAGAGCTCCGCGTCGTAGACGCCCTCTTCGCGCAGGGTGACCGCGGTGTCCCGGTCGAACTCGCTGTCCCCGATGGTTGCCTGTGCCATGGGGGCACCGTACACCGATTGTATTACTGAGCGGTAGCTTTTTGGGTCCCGGAGTAGGTCACGCCTCCTCCGCCCGCGCCGAGCGCCGGTTGTAGGCGCGCGGGGCCCGCCAGTGGAAGCGGAGCGCGAGGAGCCGCAGGACGAACGCGGTGATCACGGCCGCGCCGCTGGTCAGGGCGTTGAGCGCGTCGAAGCGGATGCAGAGCACGATCATGGTGGCGCCCACCATGGCGGGCACCGCGTACAGGTCGCGGTCCCAGCGCAGCAGCGACGGCACCTCGTTGGCCAGGACGTCCCGCAGCACCCCGCCGCCGACCGCCGTGGCCAGGCCCAGCGCCGCCGACGAGGTGAGGCCGAGCCCGTAGTCGTACGCCTTCACCGTGCCGGTGACGCAGAACAGCCCGAGACCGGCGGCGTCGAAGACGTTCACGCCGACCTGGATGCGCTCCACGTGCGGGTGGAGGAAGAAGACCAGAGCGGCGGCGAGCAGCGGGGTGGTGAAGTACCCCAGATCCGTGAAGGCCGCGGGTGGCACCGCGCCGATGATCAGGTCACGGAACAGCCCTCCGCCCAGCGCGGTCACCTCGGCGAGCACCGCGATGCCGAAGACATCGAAGTTCTTGCGTACGGCGAGCAGGGCGCCCGAGATCGCGAAGACGAAGATCCCCACGATGTCGAGCGCGTGCTGGACGGAGGGCGTGAACAGTTCGTTGAGCACCGGGCAATTGTGCCCGTCCTACTCCTTCGTACCGTCCGGGGCGGGCTCGGAGGGCTCGGCGGCCTTGGCGGGCTCCTCAGGCGCCTCAGTCGCGGGCTCCTCCGGCGCCTCGGCCACGGACTCCTCCGGCGCCTCGGCCACGGACTCCTCCGGCGCCTCGGCCACGGACTCCTCCGGCGCCTCGGCCACGGGCTCCTCAGGCGCCTCGGCCGCGGGCTCCTCCGGCGCCTCGGCCGAAGGCTCCTCCGCGGGCGCCGACCGGACCGTGATGACGTCCGCGACGAGCGGGGCGTCGCCCGGCACCTGGTCCTCGCCGTTCTCCGGGTGGTGGCAGGCCACCTGGTGCCCGGTCTTCAGCTGGAGCAGCGGCGGCTCGGTCGTCCCGCAGACCTTCGTCGCCTTCCAGCACCGGGTGTGGAACCGGCAGCCGGTGGGCGGTGAGATCGGCGACGGCACATCGCCCTTGAGCAGGATGCGGTCGCTCTTGGCACCGCGCCGGCGCGGGTCCGGCACGGGCACCGCGGACATCAGCGCCTTGGTGTACGGGTGCATCGGCGCCTCGTACAGCGACTTGCGGTCCGCCAGCTCGACGATCTTGCCGAGGTACATGACCGCGATCCGGTCCGAGACATGGCGGATCACCGACAGGTCGTGCGCGATGATCAGGTACGTGAGCCCGAGCTCGTCCTGGAGGTCGTCCAGCAGGTTCACCACCTGCGCCTGGATCGACACGTCCAGCGCGGAGACCGGCTCGTCCGCGACGACCAGCTTGGGCTTGAGCGCGAGCGCCCGGGCGATCCCGATGCGCTGGCGCTGGCCGCCGGAGAACTCGTGCGGGTAGCGGTTGTAGTGCTCGGGGTTGAGCCCGACCAGCTCCAGCAGCCGCTGGACCTCCGCCTTCACGCCGCCCTCGGGCTTGACGCCCTGGAGCCGGAAGGGGGTGGAGACGATCCCGCCGACCGTGTGGCGCGGGTTCAGCGAGCCGTACGGGTCCTGGAAGATCATCTGGATGTCGCGCCGCATCGGCCGCAGCCGTCCGGCGGACAGGTGGGTGATGTCGCGGCCCTGGAACTCGACCTTGCCGCCGGTCGGTTCCAGCAGCCGGGTCACCAGCCGGCCCATGGTCGACTTGCCGCAGCCGGACTCGCCGACGACGCCCAGGGTCTCCCCGGGGCGCACGTCGAAGGTGAGCCCGTCGACCGCCTGGACCGCGCCGACCTTGCGCTTCAGCACGCCCTTGGTGATCGGGAAGTGCTTGACCAGGCCGTCCACCTTGAGGAGCGGTTCGGGGCCGGACCCGTCCGACCCGGCCGCGGCCGGCGCGGGAGTCTTCTTGTTCAGCTCAGTCACAGCTTCGGCGCAATCTCTTCGGTCCAGATCCGTTCGCGCTGCTCACGCGACATGTGACACGCGGAGTAGTGCCCGTCGCCGACCTGTCGCAGCTCCGGACGCTCGGTGCGGGTGATGTTGTCGGGCGGGACGTCGGCGTACGGGCAGCGCGGGTGGAAGGCGCAGCCCGACGGGACGTTGATGAGACTGGGCGGCGAGCCCTTGACGGGGATCAGCCGCTCGGTCTGCTCCCGGTCGATCCGCGGCATCGAGCCGAGCAGGCCCCAGGTGTACGGATGCTGGGGCTCGTAGAACACCTTCTCGGCGGAGCCGCGCTCGACGCACCGGCCCGCGTACATCACGAGGATCTCGTCCGCGATCTCGGCGACGACACCGAGGTCGTGGGTGATCATGATGACCGCGGAGCCGAACTCCTTCTGCAGATCGCGGATCAGGTCGAGGATCTGCGCCTGGACGGTGACGTCGAGGGCGGTCGTCGGCTCGTCGGCGATGAGCAGCTGCGGGTTGTTGACCAGGGCCATCGCGATCATCGCGCGCTGGCGCATGCCGCCGGAGAACTGGTGCGGGTAGTCCTCGAACCGGCGGTGCGGCTCGGGGATGCCGACCCGGTCGAGCATCTCGACGGCGCGCTTCCTGGCGGTCTTCTTGTCGACCTTGTGGTGGACCCGGTGGGCCTCCACGATCTGCGCGCCGATCGTGTAGTACGGGTGCAGGGCGGACAGCGGGTCCTGGAAGATCATGGCCATCTTCTGGCCGCGCAGCCTGCGTACGCGCTCGGCGCCCGCGCCGATCAGCTCCTCGCCCTCGAGCCAGATCTCGCCGCCGATCCGGGCCCGCTCCGAGGTGTGCAGGCCCATGATCCCCAGCGAGGTCACGGACTTGCCGGAGCCGGACTCGCCGACGATGCCGAGGGTCTGGCCGGCCTCCAGGTCGAAGCTGACGCCGTCCACGGACTTGACCAGGCCGTCGTCGGTGTCGAAGTGGACGCTGAGGTCGCGTACGGAGAGGAACGGGTGGCCGTCGCCCTCGCGCGGGGCCGGCACGGTCCCGGCTGTCCGGGAGTCCTTCTCGGTCGAGTCCTTCTTGGTCGCGCCGCTCATGAGAGCCTCACCCGGGGGTCGATCGCGGCGTACACGAGGTCCACCAGCAGGTTGCAGATGACGATGAAGAAGGCCGCGACCAGGGTCACGCCCATCACCTTGGGCAGGTCGGCGGTGGTCACGCCCTGGATCGCGAAGGCGCCGAGCCCCTGGAAGGAGAAGACGCGTTCGGTGATGACCGCGCCGCCGAGGAGCAGCGCGAAGTCCATGCCGAAGATCGTGACCAGCGGGGTGAGCGCGGACCGCAGCCCGTGCTTGACGACCACCTTGCGTTCCTGGAGACCCTTGGCGCGCGCGGTCCGGATGTAGTCCTCGCTCATGGTCTCCAGCATCCCGGCCCGGGTGAGCCGGGCGTAGAGCGCGGAGTACAGCAGGGCGAGCGTGCACCAGGGCAGGACCAGGCTGCCCGCCCAGGCGACCGGGTCCTCGGTGATGGGCACGTACTCCCCGTTGCCGAAGAGCGCCAGGACCACCAGGCCGGTGAAGAACATCGGGAGGGAGACGCCGGCGAGGGCGACGCCCATGGAGAGGCGGTCGAAGAGCGAGCCCCGCTTCAGCGCGGAGACGACGCCGATGGCGACACCGGAGACGACCCAGATGACGGCGGCACCGACGGCCAGCGAGAGCGTGACCGGGACCCGGTCCACGAGCTGCGGCCAGATCTCGGTGTGCGTCTTGAACGAGTAGCCGAAGCACGGGGCGTTGCACGTGACGGGGTCGGGGCCGAACTGGTACTGGGCGCCGACCACGATGCCCTTGATGAAGTGCCAGTACTGGAGGTACAGGGGCTGGTCCAGCCCCAGGTTCTTCTTGACCGCGGCGATGACGTCGGGGTCGGGGCTCTTCCCCACGTACTGGGCGGCCATGGAGTCGAGGGTCTGCCCGCCGAGGCGGGGCACCAGGAAGAAGATCGCGAACGTGACTGCGCTGACCACCAGCAGCAGCAACACCGCGGCGAATACGCGTCGGATGATGTACGCAGCCACAGCCGTGCGGCGCCGGGCGGGTGGGGCGGGATACCCCGCCGCCCGGCGCCTTCACCTGCCTTTCAGGGGATGCTTTTGATGAACAGGCGCTACTTGGTGGACGTCATGAGCACGTAGTCGTACATGCCGAGGTACGCGTCGGTGACGGTGACGTTCGCCGCGGAGTCCGGGCGGTAGAGCAGGTTCTTGCGGTAGAAGAGGGGAACGACCGAGGCGTTCTCCATGACCTTCTGGTCGACCTCGCCCCACGTGGCGTTGCGCTCCGTGGTGTCGACGGTCCCGATGCCCTTGACGAGGAGGTCGTTGATCCCCTTGTCGTTCAGCTCCATCAGGTTGGTGCCGCCGGAGGGCTTGATGGCCGAACCGTTGACGATCTGGTCGAGGAAGCCGAAGCCGGTCGGCCAGTCGGCGCCCCAGGCCATCATCATCATGCCCGCGTTGTTCTTGTGGACCCAGGCCGGGACGCCCGCGAAGTCGGTGAAGTACTTGTCCGCCGGGAACTGCTTGATCTCGGCGGTGACCCCGATCGCCTTCAGGCTGTTCTGGAGCTGCGTGGCGGCGGTGACCTCGTCAGGACGGTCGGAGCGGGCCGTCAGCGTGGTCTTGAAGCCGTCCTTGTGACCGCACTTGGCCAGGTGCTCCTTGGCCTTGGCCACGTCGCCCTTGCTGCCCTCGGTCGGGTACAGGTCGAACTTCTTGTAGCCGGCGACGGTCGGGGGGATGACCGTGCTGGCCGGGTCGCCCTTGACCGGACCGCCGATCGAGTCGACCATGCTCTTCTTGTCGACGGCGTACTGGACGGCCTTGCGGCACTCGACGTTGTCGAACGGCTTCACGTTGACGTTCAGCGCGAGGTACTGCAGGGCGCCGGCGTACGGGTTGTCCGTCTTCGCCTTCTCCGCCGCCTTGACCAGGACCTTGGGCTGGGTCTTGGACTGCAGACCCGTGCCCGCGATGTCCGCGGTGGTCTCGTCGTTGAGCAGGTGCTCGTCGACCGTGGTGGGGTTGACGTTGAACTTGAGCTGGATCTTCTCCGGCAGCGCCTTGCGGATCGGGTCCGTCTTCGGGTCCCACTCCGGGTTGCGGACCAGGGTCGCGCCCTTGCTCTCGTCGTACGCCGAGAACTTGTACGGACCCGAGGAGACCATCTTCTGGACGTAGCTGGCGCCCGTGTCGGCCTTCTGCTGGATCGGCGCGGTCTGCGAGAACGCGGCCAGGTAGTCCATGTCCGCGAACGGCTTCTTCAGGTGGAAGACGATCGTGTACTTGTCCGGGGTCTCGATGGACTTCAGACCGTCGGAGGACTTGTCCTTGTACGGACCCTTGTACTTGTCGCCGCCTTCGAGGTACGCCTTGAAGTACGTCGGGCCGTTGGACAGGGCCTCCGGCGCGAAGTTGGAGCGCTCGACGGCGTACTTGACGTCCTGCGAGGTGATCTCGGAGCCGTCCTCGAACTTCACGCCCTTGCGGAGCGTGTACGTCCAGGTCTTCGCGTCCGCGCTGGCCTTGCCGAGACCGGTGGCGAGGTCCGGGACCACCTTCAGGCTGTCCTTGCCGGCGGCCGGCTGGAAGGTCACCAGCGAACGGGCGTACAGGCGGGAGAAGTTCTGCACCCAGCCGTAGTACGTGTTGCCGGGGTCGAGGGAGTCCGGGCCACTGGAGTGCTCGTAGGTGACCGTCCCGCCCTTCTTGGTGCTCGGGTTGACGATGCTCGTCAGGCCGGCGTCGGCCTTGGCGTTGCCACCGCCGCCGCCCTTGCCGCCGCCGCCGTCCGAGTCCTTGCTGCACCCTGTGGCGGCGAGCGACACCGCGATCGCGACGGCTATGAGCGCCGCTGTCTTCTTGTTCTGCATGCTGAGGAAAGCCCCCTCGCTAGTCCTGTGCGGCACTGCCGCGATTACTTGCCACGAGGGTCGAGTGCGTCACGCAGCCCGTCCCCCAGCAGGTTGAAGGCCAGCACGGTGATGAAGATCGCCATGCCGGGGATGACCATGAACATCGGGTCCACCTCGTAGAGGTCGACCGCCTGCGTGAGCATGCCGCCCCAGGAGGCCTGCGGCGGGGCGATGCCGACGCCCAGGAAGGACAGGGCCGCCTCGAAGAGGATGTTCGTGGGGATCAGCAGCGTCGCGTACACGAGGATCGGCGCCACCAGGTTGGGCAGCAGTTCCCGGAAGAGGATGAACGGGCCCCGGGCGCCCAGCGACCGGGCGGCCTCCACGAACTCGCGTTCGCGCAGCGACAGCGTCTGCGCGCGCACGATGCGGCCGATGTACGGCCAGCTGAAGAAGCCGATCACGAAGATCAGGACCGCGATCCGGAGCGTGAGCCCTTCCATTCCGAAGGCGTTGCCCTGGAGGGAGGCGGAGATGGAGATCGCGAAGAGCAGCAGCGGGAAGGCCAGGAAGGTGTCCATCAGCCGGCTGATCAGGCTGTCCACCCAGCCGCCGTAGAACCCGGCCACGACACCCATGACGACGCCGATGGCGACGGAGAGCAGGGTGGAGCCGACGGCGACCACGAGCGAGACCCAGGAGCCTTCGAGGATGCGCGCGAAGATGTCGCGTCCGGTCTGCGGTTCCACGCCGAACGGGTGGTCCCAGCTCATCCCGCCGAAGTCGCCCTTGGGCGCCAGCATGACGGGGTCGACCAGGCTCTGGTTGAACGCGTCGGGGTCGAGCCCCAGGAGGGACTGGAGGGGCTTGGACAGCACCGCGGTGAGGATCAGCAGGACGACAACGATGCCACCGGCCATCGCCGCCTTGTCCCGCTTGAAGCGGGTCCAGGCGATGCGGCCGAGCGAGCGGCCCTCGATCTCCTTGCGGCCCGCGCCTTCCAGCACCGCTTCGGGCCGCGTATCCGCCCTGGTGGTCTCGATAGGTGCCGTCATTGCGCTGGAGACCCCTCTCGGCCGGCGGTGGCCGGCCCGTGACCGCCGCGGTAGCGGCTCCTACATAGCCCGATTCGAGTGACGGCGCCCGTCGGCCCTGCCCGAAAAGGGGGGCGACTACGGGCACAGAGCACCTGTTGCGAGGGAGTCTTCAGCCACTTCGCGCACACCCGCCAGACCTGACGGGGAATGTTTGCTCAAACGTGATGACGCCAAAATGCTTCCGGTATCCGAACAGCCGGACTCGGCAATCGGGCCTCCCGGTCACAAAACAGCGATAACGAACACTTCGCGCACGAACGCCGAAGTGCCCGCAATGCCCCCGATTCGCCGGAGACCTGACGCGGGCTCAGTACGCGGGTGCCTGCGGGTAGCCGTAACCGGGCGCGGCGTGCGCCTCGCGGTCGTAGAAGGGGCGGGAGTTGGCGCGCAGCCACATCGCGACCGGGTCGTACTCGTCGGACATCGCCACCGTGGAGACCGGCAGCCCCTCGGGGACGGCCCCGATCGACTGGCGCATCATCCCGCGCACCGCGTCGACGGACGGCCTGCTCGTGTCGTACAGGTCGAGGCCGACGGCGAGGTACGGGACGCCGAGCGCGGGCTGCACCCAGGCGCGGCGCAGCGAGCGGATCGCCGGGGTGTGGTGGGCGTTCTGCGTGAGCTGGGCGTAGAACTGCGGGATCTCGATGGCGGGTTCGCTGATCCGCAGCGGCCCGGCGGGCATCCGGTCGAGGCCGGTCGCGATGCGGCGCAGGTCAAGCCAGGGAATGCCGACGCCGCCGCCCGGGGCGTGCGGATTGAGCCAGACGCCCCAGCGGTCGGGGTAGAGGGCGCGCGCGATGTCCAGTCCGGCGGCCACCTCGTGGTCCCGGCTCCAGCCGCTGGCGGTGAGCTCCTGGGGGGAGGTGACGCACGGGGCGTAGCCGAGGCCGTCGACCTCCATGTTCCCGTACTGGGCGTCGGGGGCGCCGGGGCGGCCGTGCCAGAGGAGCATCCAGACCCGGCCGGCCGCCAGGGCCTGGAGCAGCGCCTCGTACGCGTCGTAGCGCCCGGGCGCGACCTGTCGCAGCATGTGCTCGACCTGACCGGCCGCCGCGGTGCCTGACGCACTCACCCTGGGTCCCGCCCCTCGTAGATCCTCTGCTCCGGCCACCGGGCATCGGCCTTCGGCCATCAAACCAGCTTATGCGGCCCCGCCGTCACCGGCTTGACGCCACGGCCGCCCCCGTCACTCCGGGGCGCGCGTGTAGAAGGGCCGGACCCGCTCGCGCATCCAGTCGGCGACCGGGTCCTGCGCCACGTCGAGGAGGACGAGGTTGACCGGCCACGGCACCGCGACGCGGCCCAGCGCCCGGCCCAGGGCGTCCATCGGGGCGCTCTGTCCGGCGCCGTCCCAGGTGGAGAACTCGACGCCGACGAAGAGCACGGGGTCGTCGCCCTCGATGCTGGCCAGGACCCGGCGGGCGGTGCGGACGACGCCGCTCTCCTGGAACTCGCCGGCCGCGGCGGCCAGGAAGTCGACGGGCTCCTCCTTCCAGTCCGGCTCGTACAGCCGGACCCGGCCCCCGGTGGCGGGGCCGTCGAGCGGGGTGCGCCCGGCCCGGCACAGCTCGGCGACGGCGGGCGGGGGCAGCGGCAGGCCGACGGCGCCGCCCGGGTTCACGGCGATGCCGAGCTGCGGGGGCAGACCGCGGGCGAACTCGACGGCGGGGGCGACGGTGAAGGACATCTGCGCGCCGACGCAGGTGAGGAACTGGTGCTCGGAGCTGTAGACGGGGACGTACGCGGCGCCGTCGATCTCCATCGCGGGCAGATCGAGGTCCCGGGCGTCGGGCCCGCCGCCGCCCGGCAACGGCACCCAGACGTGGCTGCGGCCGAGCACCTCCAGCAGCCGGCCGCCCGCTTCCGGGGTGCCGAGCGAGGCGCCCAGCACCTCTTCGAGTTCATTGGCCGGCCAGCCGCCCTGCGGCAGGCTCCCGGCCTGTGCCGGAATGTCCACTGCTTCCCTCTCGCCCCGGTGCCGTGCAGCACGAGGGTACGGCCTCGCCCGGCTTCCGCCGGACCCCGGGGCTGGCCGGAAACCGCCCGTCCCCGGCTACTGTCCGGTCGTTGGACGGTCCGTTTTCAGCCGTCGGTCTGTGCGTTTGCGAACGTGATGCGGCTGAGCGCCCCGGCCGCCTCGCGGTCGAGCAGCACCGCCGAGGCGCAGCCGCGCGGGAGCAGCCCCGCCTCGGTGTCCCGCAGCAGCCGCCCCACGGCTCTGCGGTGCCGGGCGAAGGCGTACGCGGAGACGCCCCGGCCGCGTTCGCGCTGGCCCTCGCGCGCGGTCCGGGCGGAGACGTCGAGGAGGACCAGGTGCAGGCTGGTGCCCCGGCGCCGGGCGTGGCGGGCGAGCCGGGCGCGGACCCAGCTCTGCGTACCGCAGTCGTGGACGACGACGGAGGCGCCGGAGCGCAGCACCCGCCGCAGCCCCCGGTAGTGGGCGAGGCGGACGAGCGGGCGGTAGAGGACGTACGGGAGTAAACGGGGGAGCCGGCGGGCCCAGCGGTCCCGGGTGTCCTGGGAGTCGATCGCGTACGCCGGGGCGGTGCGGGAGATCAGGGTCGACTTGCCGCTGCCGGGGAGCCCGGAGACCACCACGACGTCCCCGGCGGCGAAGCGCAGGGCGCGCGGGCCGGGCCCCGCGCGGCCTCGCAGATCCCGGACGACGGGCGGATGCGTGCCGACCGCCTGCCGGGGCGGTGAGCCGGACTGCGCGGGCAGCGCGCTGCTCGTGATTCCCGCGGTCGTCGCGTAGCGCAACGTCATCGCCTCCCCCTGGCCGTACGGCCGACGCGTGCAGGACCGATACCTACCCCGGAAGTGTAAAGAAAAGGTAATGCGGCACAACCGTCCGACCCGCCGTGAAGGCGTGACCGGCCCCACCGGTCCCGGCCGCCCCACTCCCCCGTAATGCGTGCGATGATGACCCCGCCAACTGCATACAGGCCGCTTGAATCCGCGCGGGAGAGTCCCGGTCACCGTGCCGGGCGCCGAAGGAGCAAGATCCTCCCTTGAATCTCTCAGGCCCCGTACCGCGTGGATGAGGCAGATCTGAAAAGCGAGCCGCCCGGCGGCTCCACCCAAGGTGCAAGCCGACCCCCGCGGGGCCTCTCGGCGAACCTCTCAGGTTCCGATGACAGATGGGGAGGGATCGTCCTCGCCGTCGTCATGCCCTGGGAGCCCGTTTCATGAGCAGCACCCCCCGTCTCACCGCCCTCCCGTCACCCGCCGCCACCCTGTCTGACGGTGCTGCGCACCAAAGCCCTATTCAAGCCCTGCATCGTTCGCTGGGCGCCACGATGACCGACTTCGCGGGCTGGGACATGCCGCTGCGTTACGCCAGCGAGCGCGACGAGCACAACGCCGTCCGCGCGAAGGCCGGCCTCTTCGACCTGTCCCACATGGGCGAGATCACGGTCACCGGCCCGCAGGCCGTGGACCTGCTGAACTACGCGCTGGTCGGCAACATCGGCACGGTCTCGACCGGCCGGGCCCGCTACACGATGATCTGCGCCGAGGACGGCGGCATCCTGGACGACCTGATCGTCTACCGCCTCCAGGACGCGGAGTACATGGTCGTCGCCAACGCCGGCAACGCCCAGCTCGTCCTGGACACGCTCACCGGGCGCGCCGCCGGCTTCGACGCCGAGGTCCGCGACGACCGCGACGCCTACGCGCTGCTCGCCGTCCAGGGCCCCGAGTCCCCGGCGATCCTCGCGGCCGTGACCGACGCCGACCTGGACGGCCTGAAGTACTACGCCGGACTGCCCGGCACGGTCGCCGGGGTGCCCGCGCTGATCGCCCGTACCGGCTACACCGGCGAGGACGGCTTCGAGCTGTTCGTCGCGCCCGGCCACGCCGAGCGGCTGTGGCAGGCGCTCACCGATGCGGGCGCCGCGCACGGCCTGATCCCGTGCGGCCTCTCCTGCCGTGACACGCTGCGGCTGGAGGCGGGCATGCCGCTGTACGGGCACGAGCTGACGACCTCGCTGACCCCGTTCGACGCCGGGCTCGGCCGGGTCGTGAAGTTCGAGAAGGACGGCGACTTCGTCGGCCGCAAGGCGCTGGAGGCCGCCGCCGAGCGCGCCGAGACCGCCCCGCCGCGCAAGCTCGTCGGCCTGGTCGCCGAGGGCCGCCGGGTGCCGCGTGCCGGGTTCCCGGTCGTCGCGGACGGCCGGGTCATCGGCGAGGTCACCTCCGGGGCCCCCTCCCCCACCCTGGGGAAGCCGATCGCCATGGCGTACGTCGACGCGGCGCACGCCGAGCCGGGCACCGCCGGAGTCGCGGTGGAGATCCGAGGCAGCCACGAGCCGTACGAGGTCGTGGCGCTCCCCTTCTACAAGCGCAAGAAGTAGAACCGTAGGACCCGGCCGGTGCCGCCCACGTGACGCGGTCCCGTCTCACCCCGTAAGACCACCGTTCATCCGCACTCCCCGCGTACAGGAGAATTCAGACCATGAGCAACCCCCAGCAGCTGCGGTACAGCAAGGAGCACGAGTGGCTGTCGCCCGCCGAGGACGGTGTGGCCACGGTCGGCATCACCGAGCACGCGGCCAACGCGCTCGGTGACGTCGTCTTCGCGCAGCTCCCCGAGGTCGGTGACACGGTGACCGCGGGCGAGACCTGCGGCGAGCTGGAGTCGACCAAGTCGGTCAGCGACCTGTACTCGCCGGTGAGCGGTGAGATCACGGAGTCCAACCAGGCCGTCGTGGACGATCCGTCGCTGGTCAACTCCGCTCCGTTCGAAGGCGGCTGGCTGTTCAAGGTACGCGTCGCGGAGGAGCCGAAGGACCTGCTCTCCGCCGACGAGTACACCGCGTTCTCCGGCAACTGAGACCCCAAGGGACCACCTGATGTCGCTTCTCAACTCCTCCCTCCACGAGCTGGACCCGGACGTCGCCGCCGCCGTCGACGCCGAGCTCCTGCGCCAGCAGTCCACGCTCGAAATGATCGCCTCGGAGAACTTCGCTCCGGTCGCCGTCATGGAGGCGCAGGGCTCCGTCCTGACCAACAAGTACGCCGAGGGCTACCCCGGCCGCCGCTACTACGGCGGCTGTGAGCACGTCGACGTGGTCGAGCAGATCGCGATCGACCGGATCAAGGCGCTCTTCGGCGCCGAGGCCGCGAACGTCCAGCCGCACTCCGGTGCACAGGCGAACGCCGCCGCGATGTTCGCGCTGCTGAAGCCGGGCGACACGATCATGGGCCTGAACCTGGCGCACGGCGGTCACCTGACCCACGGCATGAAGATCAACTTCTCCGGCAAGCTCTACAACGTGGTCCCGTACCACGTGGACGACACCGGTGTCGTGGACATGGCCGAGGTGGAGCGCCTGGCCAAGGAGTCCAAGCCGCAGCTCATCGTCGCCGGCTGGTCGGCGTACCCGCGTCAGCTGGACTTCGCCGCCTTCCGCCGCATCGCGGACGAGGTCGGCGCGTACCTGATGGTCGACATGGCGCACTTCGCCGGTCTGGTCGCCGCGGGCCTGCACCCCAACCCGGTGCCGCACGCCCATGTCGTCACCACCACCACGCACAAGACCCTCGGCGGTCCGCGCGGCGGTGTGATCCTCTCCACCCAGGAGCTCGCCAAGAAGATCAACTCGGCGGTCTTCCCGGGTCAGCAGGGCGGCCCGCTGGAGCACGTGATCGCGGCCAAGGCGGTCTCCTTCAAGGTCGCGGCGGGCGAGGAGTTCAAGGAGCGCCAGCAGCGCACCCTGGAGGGCGCCCGCATCCTGGCCGAGCGCCTGGTCCGGCCCGACGTCACCGAGGCGGGCGTCTCCGTCCTGTCCGGCGGCACCGACGTGCACCTGGTCCTGGTGGACCTGCGCAACTCCGAGCTGGACGGGCAGCAGGCCGAGGACCGGCTCCACGAGATCGGCATCACGGTCAACCGGAACGCCATCCCCAACGACCCGCGCCCGCCGATGGTCACCTCCGGCCTCCGGATCGGCACCCCGGCCCTGGCCACCCGCGGTTTCGGCACCGAGGACTTCACCGAGGTCGCCGAGATCATCGCCTCGGCCCTCAAGCCGTCCTACGACGCGGACGACCTGAAGGCCCGGGTCGCGAAGCTGGCCGAGAAGTTCCCGCTGTACCCCGGCCTGAAGTAGCCGACCAGGCGCATTCGCGCCTCCGGGAGGGGCACCCGCACACTGAACAGTGGGCGCGGTGCCCCGTCCCTTGTCCCCCGCTTTGTCTCATGCACTCCGGGCCGCCCGCGCCCGTACCGCACCACCCGGCAGACAACGGCGTCTACCAACCCTTAGGAGTCACCCGTGGCCATCTCGGTCTTCGACCTGTTCTCGATCGGCATCGGCCCGTCCAGCTCCCATACGGTCGGCCCCATGCGCGCGGCCCGTATGTTCGCGCGCCGCCTGAAGAACGAGGGCCTGCTCGCCCACACCGCCTCGATCCGGGCGGAGCTGTACGGCTCGCTGGGCGCCACCGGCCATGGCCACGGCACCCCCAAGGCGGTCCTGCTCGGCCTGGAGGGCGAGTCCCCGCGCACCGTCGACGTCGAGACGGCCGACGAACGGGTCGAGGCGATCCGCGCCGGCGGCCGGATCAACCTGCTCGGGATGCACGAGATCCCCTTCGACGCGGACGAGCAGCTGATACTGCACCGCCGCAAGGCGCTCCCGTACCACGCCAACGGCATGACCGTCTTCGCGTACGACGCCGAGGGCGCCCCGCTCCTGGAGAAGACGTACTACTCGGTCGGCGGCGGCTTCGTCGTGGACGAGGACGCCGTGGGCGAGGACCGGATCGTGCTCGACGACACGGTCCTGAAGCACCCCTTCCGCACCGGCGACGAGCTGCTGCGGCTGGCCCGCGAGACCGGTCTGTCGATCTCCTCGCTGATGCTGGAGAACGAGCGCGCCTGGCGCACCGAGGAGGAGATCCGCTCCGGGCTCCTCTCCATCTGGCGGGCCATGCAGGCGTGCGTGACGCGCGGGATGTCCCGCGAGGGCGTCCTGCCCGGCGGCCTCCGGGTGCACCGCCGCGCCGCGAAGACCGCCCGGCAGCTGCGCGCGGAGGGCGACCCCCAGACGCACGCCATGGAGTGGATCACCCTCTACGCGATGGCGGTCAACGAGGAGAACGCGGCGGGCGGGCGCGTGGTCACCGCCCCGACGAACGGCGCGGCCGGCATCATCCCGGCCGTCCTGCACTACTACGTGAACTTCGCGGCGGGCGGCGCGACCGAGGCCGAGAAGGACGACAGCATCGTCCGCTTCCTGCTGGCGGCCGGCGCGATCGGCATGCTGTTCAAGGAGAACGCCTCCATCTCCGGCGCCGAGGTCGGCTGCCAGGGCGAGGTCGGCTCCGCCTGCTCCATGGCCGCCGGCGCCCTCGCCGAGGTCCTGGGCGGCACCCCTGAGCAGGTGGAGAACGCCGCCGAAATCGGCATGGAGCACAACCTGGGCCTCACCTGCGACCCGGTCGGCGGACTCGTCCAGATCCCGTGCATCGAGCGCAACGGCATGGCCGCGGTGAAGGCGGTCACGGCGGCGAAGATGGCCCTGCGCGGCGACGGCAGCCACAAGGTCTCCCTGGACAAGGTCATCAAGACGATGAAGGAGACCGGGGCGGACATGTCCGTCAAGTACAAGGAGACCGCCCGGGGCGGGCTCGCGGTGAACATCATCGAGTGCTGAGGGCACCGGAAATCCGGTAAAGGGGGGTGTCCCCCGTTCGATAGGATGCAAACGGCCTGCGACAGAGGCACCGGCACCGTAGAAATTGGGAGCATCCGACGATGACTCGACACCTGATCACCAGCGCGCTTCCCTATATCAACGGGATCAAGCACCTGGGGAACCTGGTCGGGTCGATGCTCCCGGCGGACGTCTACACGCGGTATCTCCGCCAGCGGGGCGAGGAGGCGCTGTACATCTGCGCCACCGACGAGCACGGCACCCCGGCGGAGCTGGCCGCGAAGGCGGCCGGGCTGCCGGTGGCCGAGTTCTGCGCGCAGCAGCACGACGCGCAGAAGGCGGTCTACGACGGGTTCGGGCTCGCGTTCGACTACTTCGGGCGCAGCTCCTCCGCCGAGAACCGCGAGATCACCCAGCACTTCGCTCGCAAGCTGCATGAGAACGGCTTCATCGAGGAACGGGCGATCCGCCAGGTCTTCTCGATCGCCGACGACCGCTTCCTGCCGGACCGCTACATCGTCGGTACGTGCCCGCACTGCGGGTACGACAAGGCGCGCGGCGACCAGTGCGAGAACTGCACCCGCGTCCTGGACCCGACGGACCTGATCGAGCCGCGCTCCGCGATCAGCGGCAGCAGCGAGCTGGAGGTCCGGGAGACCAAGCACCTCTTCCTCCTCCAGTCGAAGCTGTCCGGCGAGGTCGAGGCGTGGATCGACGAGACCAGCGACGAGTGGCCGCACCTGGCGTCCTCGATCGCCCGCAAGTGGCTCACCGAGGGCCTGCACGACCGGGCGATCACCCGTGACCTGGACTGGGGCGTGCCGGTCCCGGCCGACACCTGGCCGGAGCTGGCGGCCGAGGGCAAGGTCTTCTACGTCTGGTTCGACGCCCCCATCGAGTACCTCGGGGCGACGAAGGAGTGGGCGGACCAGGAGCCGGAGAGCCGGGACTGGAGGTCCTGGTGGTACGAGGCGTCCGACGTCCGGTACACGCAGTTCATGGCCAAGGACAACGTCCCGTTCCACACGGTGATGTTCCCGGCCATGCAGATCGGCACCCGGGAGCCGGTCAAGCGGGTCGACCACGTCAAGGCGTTCAACTGGCTGAACTACTACGGCGGCAAGTTCTCGACGTCGCAGCAGCGCGGCATCTTCTCGGACACCGCCCTCGAACTGCTGCCCGCCGACTACTGGCGCTACTTCCTGATGGCACAGGCTCCGGAGTCGGACGACACGTCCTTCACCTGGGAGCTGTTCGCCACCTCGGTGAACAAGGACCTGGCCGACACCCTCGGCAACTTCGTGAACCGGGTGCTGTCCTTCTCGCGCAAGCGGTTCGGCGACGACGTGCCGGCGGGCAAGGAGGCCGGGGAGGCCGAGCGGAAGCTGGGCGAGGAGATCGCGCGGCTGCTCGCGGAGTACGAGGGCCACATGGAGGCGCTCCAGTTCCGCAAGGCGGCCCAGGCCCTCCGGGCGCTGTGGAGCGCGGGCAACTCCTACCTGGAGGAGAAGGCCCCCTGGCTGGAGATCAAGACCGACCAGGAGGGCGCCGCGCTCACCCTGCGCACCGCGATGAACCTGATCCACCTGTACGCGGTCGTCTCGGAGCCGTTCATCCCGTCGTCCGCGCGGGCCATGCGCGAGGCGTTCGCCCTGGCGGACGACACGGCGACCTGGGTGAGCGCCGACGAGGCCCGCGCCCTGGCGTCCGTGCCGGCCGGGACCGCCTTCACGGTGCCGCCGGTGCTCTTCGCCAAGATCACCGACGAGGACCTGGAGGCGTGGCGCTCGCGCTTCGGCGCCCAGTAGTCCCCGCGTAGTCCTACGTCGTCGCCCGGCCGGGTCTTCCGGCCGGGCGACTTCGCGTGGGCCCCCACCCACGCAGCGTCGAAACATTTCGAACTGTTGACCGAAAGTTCCGGTGCCGCTAATCTGCCGCGTGCCCGGCCGGGGCACGCACGTGTGCATGGAGACCCCACCACGCAGAGGGAACACCGCCATGAACCGAAGAACGTCGCTCCTCAGCCTGATCACCGCGGGGGCGCTCTGCGCGTCCCTCGCCGTCGTCTCCCCGGCCCTCGGCGCCGGCGACGCGCACTCCGGCGGCGCACCCGGCCCCCGGGAACGCGGCGCGCACTGGGTCAGCACCTGGACGTCGATGCCCCAGCTGACGGAGCCGTCGAACATGCCCCCGGCGCCCTTCACGGGCGAGGACTCCGTGCTGACGGACACGACGCTGCGGCAGACCGTCCACGTCTCGGCGGGCGGTGACCACATCCGGCTGCGGTTCTCCAACGCGTTCGGCGGCGCGGTGCTGCCGATCACCGAGGTCTCCGTGGCCCTCCCGCTGGACGGGAAGGCGGGGACCGGGGCGATCCGCCCGGGGACCTCGCACAAGGTGACCTTCCGGGGGGCGGCGTCCATCGACGTACCGGCCGGGGCGCAGGCCGTCTCCGACCCCCTGGACTTCCGGGTCGCCCCGGGGTCCAACCTCACGGCGACGGTCTACCTGGCGACCGGGCAGGCGTCCACCGCGCTCACCTCGCACCCGGGCTCCCGCACGACCTCGTACCTGCTGCGCGGCGACCACGTACGGGACGGGGACCTGCCCGGCGCGACGACCACCGACCACTGGTACCTCCTCAGCGGCGTCGAGGTCTGGGCCCGGGGCACCACATCGGCGACGGCCGTGCTCGGGGACTCGCTGACGGACGGCCGGGGCTCCACGACCAACGGCAACGACCGCTGGCCGGACGTGCTCCAGCAGCGGCTGACGGCCCGCACGTCCGTGGTCAACCAGGCGGCGGGCGGCAACCGGCTGCTCGCCGACGGACTGGGCCCCAACGGGCTGGCCCGGCTCGACCGCGACGTCCTCGCGCAGAGCGGGACGGACCGGCTGATCGTCTTCGAGGGCGTCAACGACATCGGCACGGCGGCCGCCACCCCGGAGGCCCAGAAGCGCACGGCCGAGGCCGTCATCACCGCGTACGACCAGATCATCACTCGCGCCCACGCCCAGGGCATCCGGGTGTACGGGGCGACGCTGACGCCCTTCGGCGGCAACACCGGCTACGACGATCCGGACGGGTACCGCGAGGAGGCCCGGCGCACGGTCAACGCCTGGATACGCACCAGCGGCCGGTTCGACGCGGTGCTGGACTTCGACCGGGCGGCCCGCGACCCGCACCGGCCCGCCGCGCTCCGCGCCGCCCTGGACGTCGGCGACCACCTGCACCTGAACCCGGCCGGCTACCGGGCCCTCGCCGAGGCCGTCCCGGCCCGGCTGTTCGAGCCGTCGCCGCTCCCGGCGGGCTTCGGCTACAACTGACCGGCCCCTCAGGGCGGGTCCGCGCACCGGTGCCGGGTGCGCGGGCCCGCCCTTCGCGTGTCCGTCCGCCCCTCGCCGAATCAGCCATGCGGGCAACACCCGGTCACCCGTCCGGCGGTCCCAGGAGTACGCCAACTGCTCATAACCGCGCAGGAGTTCCGGTCGATCACACATTTTCGGTCACCGGTGCCTTCCCTCTCGTGCGTACGGGGAGTTCACTGGACGTGACGAGTGGTCACACGACCGCCGCGCACGTCAGGCGTCGCGCTGCCCCGGGCCGCGCTCCGGCCGGCCGGTCCGCGCGGAGGAAAGAGGACAGCCATGCCAGCCGCCCCCGGCCCGGCACGCCCCCGGCGTGATCCGGCCGCGCGGACCGGGCCACGCCCCGGCCGGGCGGCGGGTGACCGGCGGTGACCGCCCCTCGCGGCGGGCCCGGTCCGGTGGCGCGGCGGTCGTCGCACCGGCCGGTCCGGCGGCCTGCCGCACGGGCGCCGCACCGGTGTGAGCGGCCGGTGCCGGCGGTCCGTGCCCGCGTCCGCCTCTCGTCGCCGCGAATTCCGCGTGCGCGTATCCGTCTCGCGCATCCCCCTGCCCTGTTCTTATCGTCACGACGAGGTGCACCATGAGCAAGATCGCGCTTCCCGAATTCCACATGCCGTTCGAAAGCGCGGGATGTCATCCGGGAGTTGAGAAGACGAAGAAGGCCGCCTGGGAATGGGCGGAGGCCAGTGGTCTCGTCCTGTCACCCCTGGCCGTGAAGAAAATGATCAGAACGCGCCCGGAGCTCTGGATCTCCCTGATATTCCCCAGGGCCTCGCAGAAGCATCTGGACCTTTTCTGCCAGTGGCTCTTCTGGGCCTTCCTGGTGGACGACGAGTTCGACGACGGCCCGGCCGGGCGCGACCCCCGGCTGTGCGAGAGCGCGATCGGGCGTCTGGTGGACGTGCTGGACGGCGTGCGGGCGCCCGTCGGCCGCATGGAGCACGCGCTGGACGAACTGCTCGCCCGGACCTGCGTGGACCGCCCGGCGCACTGGGTGCGGCAGTTCCGGCGGGACACGGCCGCCTGGCTGTGGACGTACTACGCGGAGGCCGTGGACCGGGCGGCGGGACATGTGCCGAGCACCGCCGACTTCGTGAAGCACCGCCGTGATTCCGTGGCGATGCAGCCGTTCCTGGATCTGCACGAGATCACCGCCGGAATCGACCTCCCGGAATCCGCCCGCAGCCTGCCCGCCTATATCGCGCTGCGCAATGCGGTGACCGACCATTCCGGCCTCTGCAACGACATCTGCTCATTCGAGAAGGAAGCCGTGCTCGGATACGAGCACAACACCGTCCGGCTCCTCCAGCGCGACCGGGGCTGCTCACTCCAGGAGGCGGTGGAGGAAGCCGGAATTCTGCTGGGCCGTATCGCCGACCGGGTGCAGCGAGCGGAAAAGGAACTCGTGCAGGAGATCGAGGCGGCGGGAATCGAGGGCCCGGCCCGCATCGCCCTGGAGTGCTGCGTCCGGGACTACCGGGGGCTCGTACGGGGGGACTTCGACTACCACGCCCGGGCCGAGCGCTACACCCGGCCGGAGCTGACGGAGATCGACGAGGACGACTCGATGTCCCGCAACTTCGCCGCCTGAAGGGCGGGAGCGGGGGCGGGCGGGGCGGTGACCGGGACCGGCGCGCGGGGTCGCGTCAGCGATTTCCGGACATTTCTCGCCGCGCCGCCCCCGCGCCCCCCGACCGGGGGCCGGGGAGGCCGCCGGTGGCCGGAACAGGTGGCCCCGGCGCCTGCCCCGGATCAGCCCTTGTTCTGCGCGGCCCTGTTGCGATCGGCCTTTGCGATCAGCCCTTGTTCTGCGCGGCCCAGAACTCGTCGAACGTGAGGAGCCCGTCGCCGTTCGCGTCGTGGGAGTTGATCACGGCCTGCGCGACCGGCTCGGTGACGTACGGGTCACCCAGCTGAGCCATGACGCTCTTGTACTCGGCGGCCGAGATCAGCCCGTCGCCGTTCAGGTCGTACCGCTCGAACGCCTTGCGCGCCGACTCGATGTCCGCCACTGTTCCGCCCCTTCGTATGACTGTCTGACGGGGCTCAGATTATCGGGCGCCCCGGACGGCTCGTGACGCGGCCGGTGGTCGATCATGGACGGGCCGTCCGCCGCCCGGTGGCCGGTCACCCGAACAGGGAGGCGCGGAGCGCTATGGGACTGACCCGGATCCTGGCCGACGTGGCCGAGGGGCGGTTTCCGCCGCCGGACGGCACGACCACGGTGGTGCCGCAGCCGGGCGGCCGGGACGCGGGGGTGCTGGCGTTCACCGCGCACTCGGTGGTCTTCACGGACGAGGACCCGGACTGGGTGCTGGACACCCTGGCCGCCACACCCGGCGACCCCCTCTCCGCCACGATGACCCCGCACTTCCTGAACGCGCTGCTGGCCCGGACGGGCCGCCGCATGAACACGATCGACCTCCTCACGGTCGCCCCCGCGCTGCCCGGCGCGCCCGATCTCGCGCTGCGGGAGATCCACGACCCGGAGCACCCCCGGGTGGCGCGGGCCATGAAGTACCGGGACGAGGTACGGGTCTGGACGGCGGAGGGGGGCGTGCTGATCCTGGGCCGGGGCGTTGCGGGCCGCTGGGAGGCGGCGATCGAGGTGGCCGAGGAGGCGCGCGGGCAGGGGCTCGGCGGACAGCTGGCGCGGGCGGCCCGGCATCTGGTGGAGGGGCCCGCGGTGTGGGCCCAGCAGTCGCCCGGGAACGCGCGCAGCGTGCGGACGTTCCAGGCGGCCGGCTACCGGCCGGTGGGGGCGGAGGCCCTGCTGATCGCGGGCTGAGTACGCGTCGGCGTCACCGGCACACGCCGTCCACATCGTGGACGATCAATGGATTATGCGCGGGTACCTATGAATACTCATGGATTGCCAGGCAAGTGACTCAGCACACCTGCGTTTCCTCGTTAAAATGTCCGGAAATGCAACGCAATGCGATTCATGCGGCTTTGGCAAGGGAGTCTTCCGTCTGTCATAGTCGAGGGCACGACCCCCATTGACCCGGGCCAGGTCGTCATGAGCGGCCGTGAACACACCCCCCATTTCACGGTCCCCCCACAGAAGCCCCCGAGGCGCCGCACCACGGCCGACACGGGGGCTTCTGTCTGCCCGGGGCGGCCCGTGCGGAGGGCGTCAGCGGTCGGAGATGCGCATCTCGAACCAGGTGTTCTTGCCCCGGGGTAAGAGGTCCACGCCCCAGCGGTCGGAGAGCTTGTCCACGAGCATGAGACCCCGGCCGCTGATGTCCATCTCGCGGACCGGCATGAGGCACGGCAGCCCGCGCGAGGGGTCGCGCACCTCGATCCTGATCCAGCCGCGGCGGCGCAGCATGCGCAGACCGAAGACTCGGGCCCCGGTGTGCCGTACGGCGTTGCCGACGAGTTCGGAGACGAGCAGGACGGCGTGCTCGGCCGTCTGCGAGGAGAGCGCCCACTGATGCAGGACGACGCACGAGGTGAGCCGGCGCGCGGTGGCCGCCGACTCCGGGCGGGAGGGCAGCCGGACTTCTTCCTCCGTCGGGTTTCCGAACAACTCCAGCGCTTTGAACGCCTGTTCGTCCTCGACGGCCGGCAATCTCCGTGCCGCTGTCGCGCTGCTGCGCGGTCGCGGCTGCTCCACACCCTCCAGGCCCGCCATGCACACCATCATGGCCGCACGGCGGGCCTCCCGGGGCCGTTCCTGGGGAATACGCGACCCGTAATCAGTCGTTCACCGAGGGGCGTCCGGCATATGCCACAGGCACTACGCAGCCTAATACGGCCCGCCTGACCTGCGCAAACGATGCCTCCGGCCGGGTTCGCCGACGCTCCGGGCGCGGCCGCCCTCAAGGCTCCCTCAAGGTTCCGCCGATCCGCCCGCACGGATGAACGCGCCGGTTCGCGTTCTCCACCGGCGTTCGGTCCGGGCTTCAACCAGCCCCCGGTCAGAGGAATTTCGCCTTGCCCGGCCCCTCCTCCACGAAGCTGCGCATTCCTCGCTCCCGGTCCTCCGTGGCGAACAGACCCGCGAACCAGGTCCGTTCGATCGTGAGGCCCGTGTCGATGTCCGTCTCCAGCCCGGCGTCGACGGCCTCCTTGGCCGCGCGCAGCGCCAGCGCCGGTCCCTTCGCCAGCCCGGCCGCCCAGGCGTGCGCCTGCTCGTACACCTCGGCGGCGGGCACCACGCGGTCCACGAGCCCCATCGCCAGGGCCTCGTCCGCCCTCACGTGGCGGCCGGTGAAGATGAGGTCCTTGGCCTTGGCGGGGCCGACCAGACGGGCGAGCCGCTGGGTGCCGCCGGCGCCCGGGATGAGGCCGAGCAGGATCTCCGGCTGGCCGAGCTTGGCGTTGTCGCCGGCGATGCGGAAGTCCGCGCAGAGGGCCAGCTCGCAGCCGCCGCCCAGCGCGTAGCCGGTGACGGCCGCGACGACGGGCTTGGGAATGCGGGCGACGGCGGTGAAGGAGTCCTGGAGGGCCTTGGAGCGCAGCACCATGGCCGCGTGGTCCATCGCCTGCATCTCCTTGATGTCCGCGCCCGCCGCGAACACCTTCTCGCCGCCGTAGAGCACCACGGCGCGCACGTCGTCGCGCCGGGACGCCTCTTCGGCGAGCTCGCGCAGCCGGTCCTGGGTCGCCACGTCCAGGGCGTTCATCGGCGGGCGGTCCAGGCGGATGGTGCCGACGCCGTCGCTTACTTCGAGGGTTACGGTCATGGGGTGCAGGTTAACCAACGCTAACCGCCGTCGGCACCGGCCGGGGGCGATGCCGTGCGTCACGGCGGACGCGAACAGGCCCGGCACCGTGGATCTCGGTGCCGGGCCCGCCGGGGTGCGTGGGACGCGGACCTACTTGGTCCACTCCGACCAGCTCATGTTCCAGCCGTTGAGGCCGTTGTCCGGGCTGATCGTCTTGTCGTGCGAGTTCTTCACGACGACGACGTCGCCGATGAGCGAGTTGTCGAAGAACCAGGACGCCGGCATGGAGGAGTTGCCGCCGCCGCGCACGTCCTGGAGGCCGACGCAGCCGTGGCTGGTGTTGGCGTTGCCGAACACCCCGGGTCCGCCCCAGTAGTTGCCGTGGATGAAGGTGCCCGAGGTGGACAGGCGCATGGCGTGCGGCACGTCCTTGATGTCGTACTCGCCGCCGAAGCCGACGGTGTCGCCGTTCATCCGGGTCACCCGCAGCTTCTCGCTGATGACCATCTGGCCGTTGTACGTGGTGGTGGCCGGGGCGCCCGCCGAGATCGGGATGTCCTTGATCTGCTTGCCGTCGCGGACGACCTTCATCCGGTGCGACTTCGCGTCCACGGTGCTGACCTGGCTGCGGCCGATGGTGAACGAGATGGTCTTGGCCTGCTTTCCGTAGACCCCGGGCCGGCCCTCGACGCCGTCGAGATTGAGCTTCACGGTCACCTTGGTACCGGCGGCCCAGTACTGCTCGGGCCGGAAGTCCAGGCGGTCGTTGCCGAACCAGTGGCCCTCGACGGGTACGGCGGGCTCGGCGGTCACCTTGATGGCCTTCTCGACGGCCTCCGGGTCGGTGATGCCGCGCGTGAAGTGGATGGAGACCGGCATGCCGACGCCGACCGTCGAGCCGTTCTCCGGGGTGTACTGGCCGATGAAGGTGTTCTTGGGGACCAGCGTGGTGAAGGAGGTGTCCTTCGCGGACTCACGCCCCTTGGCGTCCTTGGCCACCGCGTGGACCTTGTACTTGGTCGCCGATGCCAGGTGCTGGTCGGGCACCCAGCTCGCGCCGTCCGCCGCGATCTTCCCCTCGACCTCGCCGCCCTTGGGGTCCGAGACCTTGACCGTGGTCAGCTTCCCGCGCTCGGCGGTGATCTTCAGCGCGCCGTTCGTCGCGACGTCGTCGGTCCCGTCCTCGGGCGCGACGGTCACCACGGCCTGCGAGGCGCTGGTGTCCTGGTTCTTGACCCCGCCCGCCTTGGCGTCCGCGCTCCCGTCGGCGTCCCCCCCGCCGCACGCCGTCACCAGAAGCAACAGCGCACCCACCGCCAGGGCCGGCAGACCGGTGGCTCCCCGCAGCCGCCGCCTGCCGCCCGTTCCTGCCGATGTCCCCGATATCGGCTGCCCGTTCAATGTGGTCGTCTCCCCTCACACGGCCTGGCCCCGCCAAGGCCCCGGGAACCCTCGGGTTCCCACCCCCGCGCGCTGCACATGCACGCTCAGCAAAGAGATAATCACACCGACTGCGGGCAGATCCCCCCGGAATTGTCACTGTTCCGTCCCAAGTGGCCGCGGGGTTTCCGCCGCCCGGCCCGGGGGTGCCGTGGCGACCGCTACCGGAGCGCGGAGCCCGCCCGCCACTGGGCCCAGCCCAGGTTCCAGCCGCCGAGTCCGTTGTCCGGTGCGACCGTCTTGTCGGCCGAGTTGACGACCTCGACGACGTCCCCGATCAGGGTGCGGTCGAAGAACCAGCCGGCCGGGGTCGAACCGCTGCCGCCCTGGACGTCACGCAGCCCGATGCAGCCGTGGCTGACGTTGGTGGAGCCGAAGACGTCCTCGTCGGACCAGTAGTTGCCGTGGAGGAAGGTGCCCGACTTCGTCAGCCGGATGGCATGCGGCACGTCCTTGATGTCGTACTCGCCGCCGAAGCCGACGGTCCGCCCGTCCATCCGCGTCACCTCGTGCATCTCGCTCACCACCATCTTCCCGTTGTACGTGGTGGTCGTCGCGGAGCCCGCGGTGACCGGGACCGTGGAGACCAGCTCCCCGTCCCGGCGCACCTCCATCGTGTGCGCGGCGGCGTCCACCCGGGAGACCTGCTCCCGGCCCACCGTGAAGCGCACGGTCTTGCGCTGGCTGCCGTACACCCCCGGCGCGCCCTCCACGTCGGCCAGCCCGATGTCCACGGTGACCTCGGTGCCGGGCTGCCAGTACTCCTGGGGGCGGAAGTCCAGGCGGCTCTTCCCGAACCAGTGCCCCGCCACGGCCACCGGCGGATCGGCCGTCACCCTGATGGCCCGCTCCACCGCCGCGCGCCGGGTGACGGGGCGGTTGAACTCGAAGGAGACGATCATGCCGGTGCCGACGGTCGAGCGGTTCTCCGGCTTGAAGTAGCCGATGAACCGGTCCTTGGGGACCGCGGTGGTGAAGGTCGTGTGCCGGGCCGCGCGATGGCCGCCGCCGTCCACCGCGACCGCGTCGACGCTGTACTTGGCGGCAAGACCGAGCCGCGCCCCCTTCTCCGGCGCCCAGGAATGGCCGTCCTCGGAGATCCGGCCCGGCACCTCCTGCTCCCGCGCGTCCTCGATCCGCCGCACCCGCACGCTCTCCAGCCGGCCGTCGGGGACCTCCACCCCGACCCGGCCGTCCGCCCGGACGTCCTCGGCCCGGTCGGCGGGCGTGACCCGGATGGCCTCCTGTGGCTTCCCCTTCCCGCCGATGAACGAACCGGTGCCCGAACAGCCCGTCAGCACGGCCAGCAGTGCCGCTACGACGAGCAGGCACCGCCCGAGCGGAGGGGTGACCGGGCGCGTCCCTGCCTTCTTCGCTACGTCATTCATGTCCCCCCAACGACGGGGGCCGGTCGTGGGAAACGTGAGTGCGGGCCGCCCGGTGGGCAGAACACAGGGGACGGCCGCACTCGGGGAGCCGCGGCCGGGACGCCGCACACCCCCTTCCGGTGCCGGTCCCACGAGCCGCGGGAGGCGAGCAGGTGTCGAGCGCAGCCGAGCAGGAGGCAGTACCGGAGGCGGACGCGGGGACGGCCGGGGCGGTCGCGGAACGGGTCGCCGCCGCGGCGCCCGGCCGGCGCCCGCCGGCGGTGTGGCCGGGGGCGCCCATGCCGCTCGGTGCCCGCTTCAGGACCGGCCCCGACGGGGTGGCGGGCACCAATTTCGCGCTCTGGGCGGGCGGCGCCGAGGCCGTCGAGCTGTGCCTCTTCGACGAGGACGGCACGGAGGCCCGGCTCCCCCTGACCGAGCTGACCCACGAGGTCTGGCACGGCTTCGTGCCCGGGGTGCGGCCGGGCCGGCGGTACGGATACCGGGTGCACGGCCGGTGGGACCCGTGGACGGGCGCCCGGTGGAACCCGGCGAAGCTGCTGCTCGATCCGTACGCCCGGGCCGTGGACGGCGAATTCACCCTTCCGGCCGAGGTGTACGGCCATGTGAGGGACTGGCCCGACCAGCGGTTCGCGGACACCGTACGGGACGAGCGGGACTCCGCCCCGTACGTACCGAAGGGGATCGTCGTCCACGATGACGACGACTGGGCCGACGACCGCAGGCCGAAGACGCCGTGGGCGGACTCCGTCATCTACGAGCTGCACGTGAAGGGCTTCACCCGGCTCCACCCCGGCATCCCCGAGGAACTGCGCGGCACCTACGCGGGGCTGGCGCACCCGGCGGCGATCGGGCATCTGAAGCACCTCGGGGTGACGGCGGTGGAGCTGCTGCCGGTGCACCAGTTCGCGCACGAGGACCATCTGCTGCGGCGCGGGCTGAGCAACTACTGGGGCTACAACTCCATCGGCTACTTCGCCCCGCATGCCGGCTACTCGGCGAGCGGCACGGCGGGCGGCCAGGTCGGCGAGTTCAAGCGGATGGTGCGCGCGCTGCACGACGCGGGCATCGAGGTCATCCTCGACGTCGTCTACAACCACACCGCGGAGGCGGGCGAGCTGGGCCCGATGCTGTCGCTGCGCGGCATCGACAACCGGGGCTACTACCGCCTCCAGGCCGACGCCCGCCGGTACGCGGACTACACCGGCTGCGGCAACACCCTGCACGTCGTCCAGCCGAACGTGCTGCGGCTCATCACGGACTCGCTGCGGTACTGGGTGACCGAGATGGGCGTGGACGGCTTCCGCTTCGACCTGGCGGCGGCGCTCGCCCGCTCCATGCACGACGTGGACATGCTCTCGCCGTTCCTCGCGGTGATCGCCCAGGACCCGGTGCTGCGCCGGGTCAAGCTCATCGCCGAGCCCTGGGACGTCGGCAACGGCGGCTACCAGGTGGGCGCGTTCCCGCCCCTGTGGACGGAGTGGAACGACCACTACCGGGACACCGTGCGGGACTTCTGGCGCGGCGCGCTGCCCGACGTACGGGACCTCGGCTACCGGCTGACCGGGTCGAGCGACCTGTACGCGTGGGGCGGGCGCCGCCCGTACGCCTCGGTCAACTTCGTCACCGCGCACGACGGGTTCACCCTGCGCGACCTGGTGAGCTACCAGGAGAAGCACAACGAGGCCAACGGCGAGGAGAACCGGGACGGCACCTCCGACAACCGGGCGTGGAACTGCGGCGCCGAGGGCGAGACCGACGACGCGGGCGTCAACGCGCTGCGCCGCCGACAGCTGCGCAACCTGCTCACCACGCTGCTCCTGTCGACCGGCGTGCCGATGCTGGTCGCGGGCGACGAGATGGGGCGTACGCAGGGCGGCAACAACAACGCGTACTGCCAGGACAACGAGACCGGCTGGGTGGACTGGTCGCTGCTGGAACAACCCGAGTGGCGGGAGCTGGCCGCGCTGACCGCGCGGGTCCTCGCGCTGCGCCACCGCCATCCGGTGCTGCGCCGCCGGGCCTTCTTCTCCGGCCGGTCCCAGGCCCCGGACGGGCTGCGGGACCTGGCGTGGTTCACGAGCGCGGGCGCGGAGATGACCGAGTCCGACTGGTACGCGCCCGCCGCGACCGTCGGCCTCTACCTCTCCGGCCGGGACATCCCGGGGCGGGACGCGCGCGGTGAGCAGGTGACCGACGACAGCTTCCTGGCCGTCCTGCACGCGGGCCACGAACCGGCGGACTTCCTGCTGCCGGGTCCGCCGTGGGCGCAGGCGTACGAACTGGTCCTGGACACCTCCCGGGAGGACCAGGCCGAGCCCCCGGGCACGGTGCACCGGGGCGGCGGACGGCTGACGGTGCCGGAGCGGTCGGTGCTGCTGCTGCGCGTACGGGAGTGAGCCGCGCGGTCAGCCGAGGATGCGCCGGTCGTAGCCGGCGGCGACGGCGGCGGCGCGGTCCTTGACGCCGAGCTTGGCGAAGAGGTGGGTGAGGTGGGTCTTCACGGTGGCCTCGCTGATGAACAGCTCGGCGGCGATCTCCCGGTTGGAGGTCCCCCGGGCGACGAGCGTCAGCACCTCGCGCTCGCGGGCCGACAGCTTCTCGTTGCCGGGGGCCGCCGGGGCGCGGACCGCCGAGACGAGGCGCGACGCGACGGCCGGTGAGAGGACGGTCCGGCCCTCGGCGGCGGCCCGGACGGCGGTGAACAGCTCCTCGCGGGGCGCGTCCTTGAGGAGGTAGCCGGTCGCGCCCGCCTCGATCGCGGGCAGGGTGTCGGAGTCGGTGTCGTACGTGGTGAGGACGAGGACCTTGGAGCGGGCGCCGCGCCGGGTCAGCTCGGTGATCGCGGCGACCCCGCCGCCGCCCGGCATCCGCAGGTCCATGAGCACCACGTCGGGGTCGAGCCGGGCGGCCATCTCGACGCCCTCGACCCCGTCGGCCGCCTCCCCGAGCACCCGGAACTCCGGTGCGGCGGCGAACATCCCGCGCAGCCCGTCCCGTACGACGGGGTGGTCGTCGACGACGATCAGGGTGATGACGCGCGCGGGTTCCCGGTCCATGCCTGACACCGTACGGGACGGTGTCAGGCGTGCGGCACCATCGGGACGCGGGCGCTGACCGCCGTGCCGAGGCCGGGTCCGGTCTCCACCTCGACGGTGCCCGCGATGCGTTCGGCGCGCGAGCGCATGCCGCCGAGGCCGAATCCGCCGGCCCCCCGGTACGGGGGCAGCGCGGCCGGGTCGAAGCCGCGGCCGTCGTCGCGGACGTCGAGCGTGATCTCGTCGCCCATGTACGACAGGGTGACCCCGGCCCGGGACGCCTCCGCGTGCCGGCCGGCGTTGGCCAGGGCCTCCTCGGCTATCCGGAGCAGGGTCGCGCCGACCTCGTCGTGCAGGGGTGCGACGGTGCCGGTGACGGTGAACTCGGCGCGCACCCCGGTGCGCCGGGACCAGGTGGCGACGGTCTTCCCGAGCGCGCCGGGCAGGTCGTCGTGCTCCAGGGCCGCGGGGAGCAGGTTGTGCACCGAGCGGCGGGCCTCGCCGAGGCTGTGCCGGGCGAGGGCGGCGGCCCGTACGAGGTGTTCGCGGGCGAGGTCCGGGTCGGTGCCGGCGGTGGAGGTGGCGGCCTGGAGCTGGGCGATGATCCCGGTGAGGCCCTGGGCGATGGTGTCGTGGATCTCGGCGGCGAGCCGGCTCCGCTCGTCGGCCACCCCGGCCTCGCGGGCCTGGACGAGGAGCTGGGCGTGCAGCCCGGCGTTCTCCGTGAGGGCCTGTTCCAGGCGGGCGTTGGCGGTCTCCAGGGCGGTGATGGTGGCGGTCCTGGCCCGTTCCTGATCGGCCTCCTGGTCGCCGATCTGCGCGAAGACCATCGTGAGGGTCGCGTGCACGGCGAGCACGACGCCGAAGACGACCCAGTTCATCAGGGTGGCGGGCGGCAGGGGGCTGCCGCTCTGCGCGCCCGCCATGATGACGGCGACGGCGAGCAGGCCGGGCCGCATGGCTCGCGGCGGGAGGATCCGGCCGGCGTCGAAGTAGCCGAGCACCGCGTAGATGGAGAAGAAGGGGTTGCACCAGGTGAGCCCGAGGGCCAGCAGGGTGCGGGCGGTGAAGTAGCAGACCCCGGCCCTCGGGCCGGCGCCTGGCGCGGTGCGGGACCACCACAGCTGGAGGACGAACGCCGCCGGGAGGAGCACCATGGCGGCACGCTCGTCGGCCGGGGACATGACGAGGTTCCGGGAGACGGCCGAGACGACGGTGGCCAGGCCGAGCAGCCCGTACGGGCCGTACCGGAAGAACCGCCCCCACCACTGCTCGGCCGTCGTCACCTGTGCGCTCATGGCCGCCAGTCTCCCCCGCGCCCCGGGCGCCGTTCTACTGCCACCGGAACGTGCGGATCGCGGTCCACCCCGCCGCGAGGGCCCAGGCGGCGACCGCGCCGAGGTAGGCCCAGCTCGGCCAGTCGCCCCGGGCGGCCTGGTCCAGGGCCTGGGACGCGGCGCCGAAGGGGGTGGCCTGGACGATGCGGCGCAGCGCGTCGGGCATGGCCTGGACGGGGACCCAGACGCCCGCCGTGAACATCATGGAGAAGTAGACGAGCGAGCCCGCGGTGGCGGCGATCTTCGTCGTACGGGAGAGGGCGCAGATCAGCGAGCCGATGGCGAGGACGCAGACGACCGCGAGCAGCAGCGCCAGCAGATAGCCGAACGGCTGGTCCGGCAGCCGCACCCCGTAAGCGATCCGGCCGACGGCCACCACCAGCAGGGCGGAGACGAGCGCGGCGGCGCCGTGCAGCGCGATCTGGGCGCCGAGCAGTGCGGAGGGCCGCACCGGTGTGGTGGACATGCGGCGCAGGATGCCGCGTTCGCGGTAGCCGGTGAGGACGGGCGGCATCGCCTGGAGCCCGGACATGATCAGGGCGAGCAGCACCGCGACGGGCGCGTACAGATCGATGACGCGCCGGCCGCCGAGTCCGTCGTCGTGCTCCCGGAAGGACGGGACGAAGCCGAGGATCGCCAGGAGCACGGTCGGGAAGACGACGATCCAGAACAGGCTGCCGGGTTCGCGCAGGAAGAGCCGGGTCTCCGCCTTGAGGACGGCGGGCGTCGCGCCCGGCACGGCGGCGCGGGGCGCGGCGGCGGGGGCGGTGGGTGCGGTGGCCATCTCAGGCTGCCCGTTCTGTGCGGCCGGGCCCGTCCGCGGGGCTGGTGAGGTCGAGGAAGGCGTCGTCCAGGGTGACCTCGGAGACGCGCAGGCGGTGGGCGGTGACGTGGAGCCGGGCCAGCAGCGAGATCACGGCGTTGACGGTCTCGTCGGTGCCGTTGATGACGACCCGGCCGTCCTCGGTCTCGTACGACACCGCGCCGGGCAGTCCCGCGAGTTCGGCCTCGGGCAGCGGTTCGGAGGGCGTGAACGAGATGATGGTGGCGCCGTCGGCGCCGGCGACGAGACCGGCCGGGGTGTCGAGCGCGACGACGCGCCCCTTGTCGATGACGGCGATGCGGTCGCAGAGGCGCTGCGCCTCCTCCATGAAGTGGGTGACGAGCACGACGGTGACGCCGCCCTCGCGCACGTCCTGGATCAGCTGCCAGGTGTCACGCCGGGCCCGCGGGTCGAGGCCGGTGGTCAGCTCGTCGAGGATGACGACGCGGGGCCGGCCGACGAGGGCGAGCGCGATGGACAGGCGCTGCTTCTGACCGCCGGAGAGCCGGTGGAAGCGGGTGTCCAGCTTGGCGTGCAGGCCGAGCCGTTCGGCGAGCGGGCGCCAGTCGGCGGGCCGGGGGTAGAAGGCGCTGTACAGGTCCAGGGCCTCGCGCACGGTGATCTTGGTCTGGAGTTCGCTCTCCTGGAGCTGGGCGCCGAGCAGCCCGGTCACCCGGTCGCGGTCGGCGACCGGGTCGAGCCCGGCGACCCGGACGGTGCCCGCGTCGGGGACCCGGAGGCCCGCGACACACTCGACGGTGGTGGTCTTGCCCGCGCCGTTGGGGCCGAGAATCCCGAAGATCTCCCCCTCGTCGACGGAGAGGGTGATCCCGTCGACCACGGGGCGGCCGGCGTAGGACTTGCGCACCCCGTTCGCTTCGATGATTGCCATGGCGTCGAGCATCCGCCCGGCGGACCCGCCCCGGTATCGGCCATCGCGCTCGAACCGGCATCGGCCGATCGGTTGATACCCCTTACGACCCTGAGGGCCTGTCCGGCGGTGCGCCCGGTGGCGGGATAAAACCGCAGGACCGATATCCGGACGGACCGTAGGCTCCTCCCTGATGCGCCAGGAACATGTAGAACCCAAGGACCGGTCGGCCGTACGCTCGCTGCTGCGGCTGTGGCCGTACGTGAAGCCGGTACGGGCGCGGCTCTTCGGGGCCGCCCTGGTGGCCGTCGTCGCCTCCTGTCTGAGCCTGGTGATCCCGCTCGTCCTGAAGTGGATCGTGGACGGCCCGGTCGCGGACTCGGACCCGGGCGGGGTCTGGCTCGGCGCGCTGTACCTGCTGCTCCTGGGCGTCGCCGAGGCGGTGCTGTTCGGGGTGCGGCGGTGGATGGTGGCGCGTCCGCTGGCCGGGGTCGAGGCGTCGATGCGGGCGGACCTCTACCGGCACCTCCAGCGGCTGCCCGTGGCCTTCCACGACCGCTGGCCCTCGGGGCAGTTGCTCTCGCGCGGGACGACGGATCTGATGATGGTCCGGCTGTTCCTGGCCTTCCCGCTGACCTTCCTCCTGGTCAACGCGACCACGATCCTCGTCGGCTTCGTGGTGCTGCTCTTCCAGGAGTGGACGCTCGGCCTGATGCTGCTCGCCCCCGTCGTCCCGCTCGTGATCCTCTGCTCGGCCTTCGAGGTGAAGTACGCCGAGGTCGCGCGCCGCGCCCGGGACCAGGTCGGCGACCTGACCACCGTCGTCGAGGAGAGCGTGCTCGGCATCCGCATCATCAAGGGCTTCGGCCGCCACCGCAGCCAGTCCGACGCCTTCCGGGCGCTCGCCGGGAACCTGCGCACCACGGAGCTGGGCAAGGCCCGGCTGCTCGCGCGGATCTGGACCCTCATCACCACGCTCCCCGAACTCGCCATCGGGGCCGCCCTGGTGTTCGGCACGATCGAGATCGCCGACGGCGGTCTGTCGGCGGGCACCCTGGTCGCCTTCCTCTCCACGGCGCTCGCGCTGCGCTGGCCCGTCGAATCGATCGGCTTCCTGCTGGCGATGAGCCAGGATGCGGCGACGGCGACCGAACGGTACTTCGAGGTGATGGACGCCGCCGAGGAGGAGGACACCGGCCGCGCGGCCGCGACCGGGGAACCCGGGGCGGGCGGCATGGTCTTCGAGGGCGTCGGATTCCGCTATCCCGACGCGGAGGAGGGCTCGGCGCCCGTCCTGGACCGCATCGACCTGCACGTCCGGCCGGGCGAGACGATGGCGCTGGTCGGCGCGACGGGATCCGGCAAGACCACGCTCACCTCGCTGGTGCCCCGGCTGTACGAGGCGACGGCCGGGCGGATCACCCTGGACGGCGAGGACATCACCGCCATGCCGCGCGCCCGGCTGCGGGAGCTGGTATCGGTGGCGTTCGAGGAGCCGACGCTCTTCTCCGCGAGCGTCGGGGAGAACGTGCTGATGGGCGCCGAGGGGGCCGGCGAGGAGGAGCTGCTGCGGGCGCTCTCGGTCGCCCAGGCCGGGTTCGTCCACGAGTTGCCGCACGGCGTGGACACGGAGGTCGGCGAGCAGGGCCTGAGCCTGTCCGGCGGCCAGCGCCAGCGCCTCGCCCTGGCCCGGGCGGTGGTGGGCCGGCCGCGCTTCCTGGTCCTCGACGACCCGCTCTCCGCGCTCGACGTGCACACGGAGGCCCTGGTGGAGGCGGCGCTCCGGCAGGTCCTCGCGGAGACCACGGCGGTGGTGGTCGCGCACCGGCCGTCGACCGTGATGCTCGCGGACCGGGTGGCGCTGCTGTCCGGGGGCCGGATCAGCGCGGTCGGTACCCATCAGGAACTCCTGCGCACCAACGCCGAGTACGCCTGGCTGATGTCCGGCGCGGAGGCATCGGGCGGCGCGGACATGGAGGGCGGCGCGCAGGCGCAGCCCACAGCGCAGACGCAGCCCGTACCGGGGGCGCAGCCCGTACCGGGGGCGCAGGCGCAGCCCGTACCGCAGGCGGAGCCCGTGTCCGGCTCCGACCCCACCGAACCCCTGGGCGCGAAGGCCCCTGCCGAGAAGGGCAGCACCCGATGACCAGCACGACGACCGGACGCCCCGCCGAGCCCGGCGGCGAGGAGGACGCGCGGGGGCCCGCCCCGGACGCGCCGTCCGCGAAGGCGGCCGGGGACCCCTTCGACCGCGACGACCTGCCCACGCCGCGCGGTGCCACCCGGCAGCTGCTCGCCTCGTTGCTGCGGCCGATGCGGGGCCGGGTGGCAGCGGCCGCCCTGGCCATCCTGTTGCAGCAGGCCGCGGTGCAGGCGGGGCCGCTGCTGGTCGCCTACGCCATCGACAGCGGGGTGCCCGCCTTCCGCGACGACGACTACGGGCCGCTGATCGCCGTGGCGCTGGGCTACGCCCTCTGCTCGGTGGTCTCGGGCGCCTTGCAGTACGCGTTCATCCAGCTGTCCGCGCGGGTCAGCCAGAATGTCCTGCTCGACCTGCGCGGCCGGATCTTCCGCCACGCGCAGGCGCTGAGCGTGGACTTCCACGAGCGCTACACCTCGGGCCGGCTGATCTCGCGGTCCACGACCGACCTGGAGTCGCTGCGGGAGCTGCTGGAGGAGGGGCTCCAGGAGCTGATCCACATCGTCCTGTCGTTCGCGTCCATCGCCGTGGTGCTGCTCTGGCTGGACCTGGCGACGGGCGCGGCTGCGGTGGCCTCCTTCCTGCCGCTGTACCTGCTGGTGCGGCTGTACCGGAAGCGCTCTTCGGTGATCTTCGCGGGCCGTTCGACGGCGATCGCGTCGGTCGTCGTGAAGTTCGCGGAGACCATGAACGGCATCCGGCCCGTCCAGGCGTTCCGCCGTGAGCGGGCCAACGACGCGGCGTTCCTGGAACTGAACACGCGTCACCGGTCCGCCAACGGCGACGCGATGCTGGAGAACGCGCGCTACGTCGTCGGTTCGCGGCTCGTCGCCAACACCGCGGTGGCCGGAATCGTGCTGTGGGGCGCCTACCGGGTGGCGGACGGCGGCCTCGCGCTGGGGGTGCTGGCCGCGGTGGTGCTCTATCTGCGGCGGCTGTACGACCCGATCGACCGGCTCAGCATGTTCCTCAACTCCTTCGAGTCCGCGGCCGCCTCGATGACGAAGATCGCCGGGCTCCTCGCGCAGGTGCCGACGGTCCCGGAGGCACTGGAGCCCCGTGAGCTGCCGGCCGGGTCGGGGGAGCAGCCGGGCCGCGAAGTGGTCTTCCACGGGGTGAGCTTCGGATACCGGACGGGCGGCGAGGTGCTGCCCCGGTTCGACCTGACGATCCCGGCGGGCCAGACGGTGGCCGTGGTCGGCTCGACCGGGGCCGGCAAGTCGACGCTCGCCAAGCTGCTGGCCCGGTTCTACGACCCGAGCGCGGGCCGGGTCCTGCTGGACGGCACCGACCTGCGCGACCTGGCCACGCCCGAGCTGCGGCGCGGGGTGGTGATGGTGACCCAGGAGGCGTTCCTGTTCTCCGGGACGGTCGCGGAGAACATCGCGATCGGCCGCCCGGAGGCGGACCGGGAGGAGATCGAGCGGGCCGCGAAGGCGATCGGCGCCCATGACTTCATCACCGGTCTGCCCGACGGCTACGACACCGATGTACGCAAGCGGGGCGGCCGGATCTCGGCGGGGCAGCGGCAGTTGGTGGCGTTCGCCCGGGCGCTGCTGGCCGACCCGGCGGTGCTGATCCTCGACGAGGCGACCAGTTCGCTGGACATCCCCGGTGAGCGCGCGGTGCAGCGGGCGATGGACACGGTGCTGCACGGCCGCACCGCGGTGGTGATCGCGCACCGGCTGTCGACCGTGGAGGTCGCGGACCGGGTGCTCGTGATGGAGCGGGGGCGGATCGTGGAGGACGGCACGCCGTCCGAGCTCATCGCGGGCACGGGCCGGTTCGCCGGTCTGCACCGCGCGTGGCGGGAGAGCCTGGCCTGACTCCCCGGCTGTCCGCCCGATATCGCACGAAGGCGGACAGCCAGATCGCGCCACGCCTCGTTACCGTCTCGTCAGGTGGGAACTTTCCGCTTGTTCACATTCGCGTCGCACTCCGCCCTTCCGCCCGCAACCCCGACGCGCCCTGCGGTTTCGGCCCCCGAGGGGGCTCGACGGGCCCCCTGGAACCGCCGCGCGAAGTTCCGCGAAACGTCCGCTTAACGAACACGCATCTTCCGGCAACGAACGAATTCCGGCCAAGTTGTTGACGCGGTCCTGACAGAGATGGCCGACTCCTGACACTCTTCACCCCGTTCCGCGCTCTGCTTGCTCTGCCCGGACGGCTCACCCAGCCGCCGGTACCCCCCTCGCAGAAGGAGTCCGCGTGAGATCCACGCACAGCCGTCGTGCCACCGCGACCGGCGCTCTCATAGCCGCAGCCGCCCTCCTCGCCGTAGGCGTCCAGACCGGATCGGCCTCCGCCGCCCCGGACAACGGCACCGCCAGGACCGCCGGCGCCACCAAGGCGAACCCCGGCGCCCTGCCCAAGCAGCTCTCGCCCTCGCAGCGCGCCGAGCTGATCCGCGAGGCCACCGCGAGCCGGGCTGCCACGGCGAAGAAGCTCGGCCTCGGGTCCCAGGAGAAGCTCGTCGTCCGCGACGTCATCCAGGACAACGACGGCACCACGCACACCCGTTACGAGCGCACCTTCGCCGGCCTCCCGGTCCTCGGCGGCGACCTGGTCGTCCAGGAGACCGGGGCCGGCGCGACGGAGAGCGTCGTCAAGGCGTCCCGCGCCACCGCCGCCCAGCTGAAGGCCGTCGACACGGTCGCGGACATCACCCCTGCGGCGGCCTCCAAGCAGGCGCTCGGCGCGGCCAAGGCGGCCGGTTCGGACCGGGCCGAGGCCGACAAGGCGCCCCGCAAGGTCGTCTGGATGGCCTCCGGCACGCCGCAGCTGGCGTACGAGACCGTGGTCGGCGGCCTCCAGGAGGACGGCACCCCGAACGCGCTGCACGTCATCACGGACGCCTCCACCGGAGCGAAGCTCTACGAGTGGCAGGCGATCGAGAACGGCGTCGGCAACACCGAGTACAGCGGCCAGGTCACCCTGGGGACCTCCGGGTCCTCCGGCGCGTACAACCTGACGGACACCGCGCGCGGCAGCCACAAGACGTACAACCTGAACCACGGCACGTCCGGCAAGGGCACCCTCTTCTCCGGCTCCGACGACGTCTGGGGCAACGGCAGCGCCTCGAACGCGGAGACCGCGGCGGCGGACGCCCACTACGGCGCGGCCGAGACCTGGGACTACTACAAGAACGTCCACGGCCGCACCGGTATCAAGGGCGACGGCGTCGGGGCGTACTCCCGCGTCCACTACGGCAACAACTACGTGAACGCGTTCTGGGACGACAGCTGCTTCTGCATGACGTACGGCGACGGCAGCGGCAACGCCAACCCGCTGACCGCGCTGGACGTGGCGGCCCACGAGATGAGCCACGGCGTCACCTCGAACACGGCCGGCCTCAACTACAGCGGCGAGTCCGGCGGCCTCAACGAGGCGACCAGCGACATCTTCGCCACCGCCGTCGAGTTCTACTCCAACACCGCCGCCGACCCGGGTGACTACCTGATCGGCGAGAAGATCGACATCAACGGCGACGGCACGCCGCTGCGCTACCAGGACAAGCCGAGCAAGGACGGGGCGTCCAAGGATGCCTGGTACTCGGGCCTCGGCAACCTCGACGTGCACTACTCGTCGGGCCCGGCCAACCACTTCTTCTACCTCCTGTCGGAGGGCAGTGGCGCCAAGACCATCAACGGCGTCAGCTACAACTCCCCGACCTCGGACGGCCTGCCGGTGACCGGCATCGGCCGCGCGAAGGCGGAGCAGATCTGGTTCAAGGCGCTCACCACCAAGTTCACCTCGACCACCAACTACGCGGGCGCCCGCACCGGCACGCTCGCGGCGGCCGGTGAGCTGTACGGCACCACCAGCGCCGAGTACAAGGCCGTCCAGGACGCGTGGGCCGGGATCAACGTCGGTGCGCGCTCCGGCGGCACCGACCCCGGCACCGGCACCGTCTTCGAGAACTCCACCGCGGTCTCCATCCCGGACGCCGGCTCCGCCGTCACCAGCTCGGTCACCGTCACCGGCCGCACCGGCAACGCCCCGAGCACCCTCAAGGTCGGCGTGGACATCACCCACACCTACCGCGGTGACCTGGTCATCGACCTGGTCGCGCCGGACGGCAGCACCTACCGCCTGAAGAACTCCTCCTCCAGCGACTCGGCGGACAACGTCAAGACGACCTACACGGTCAACGCCTCGTCGGAGGTCGCGAACGGCACCTGGAAGCTCAAGGTCCAGGACGTCTACAGCGGGGACACCGGGAAGATCAACAGCTTCAAGCTGACCTTCTGAGCCCCCTCGGCGCCACCCCCCACCACGCGGGTCACCGCATGACCCGTCGCTGACACGGAACCGCCCGGGAGGAGCCTCTCCCCCGGGCGGTTCCGCCATGCCGGACGCGCCTCAGCGCAGCAGTACGCCGCCGCCCTCACGGGTGGCCCCGGTCGGCTGTGCGACCAGGCCGAGTTCGGCGCCGCCGGCCAGCAGCCGGTGGGCGGGCAGCACGCGCACGGTGTAGCCGTACGGGCCCGTGCGGTCCAGGGCCAGCGGGCCCTCGTACAGCCAGTGGCCCTCCAGGTCCTGGCCGCCCGCCGGCTTCAGCGGGAAGACCTGGGCCTCGGAGATCGCGTCGGACGAGTCGACCCGCCCGGCCACCGCCTGCACCTCCACGTCGTCCGGCGCCAGCGCGCCCAGTGAGACCCGGACCCGCAGCGCCAGCGTGGACCCCAGCTCCGCCGTCGTACCGGAGGCGGTCGGCGTCACCGCCTCCACATGGTCGACGGCCACCCTCGGCCAGGCGGCCCGGACCTTCGCCTTCCAGCCCGCCAGCTCCCGTGCCCGGGGCACGTCCAGCGAGCGCTGGGCGAGCGCGGCGGGGGCGTACAGCCGCTCGACGTACTCCGCGACCATGCGGTCGGCGAGCACCTTGGGGCCCAGGGTGCCCATGGTGCGGCGGACCATCTCGATCCAGCGGCCGGGCAGCCCCTCGTCCCCGCGCTCGTAGAAGTGCGGGGCGACCCGGTCCTCGATCAGCTCGTACAGGGCATTGGCCTCCAGGTCGTCGCGCCGGTCCTCGTCCAGCGCGCCGCCCTCGGCCGTGGGGATCGCCCAGCCGAAGTCCGGCTCGAACCACTCGTCCCACCAGCCGTCCAGCACGGACAGGTTGAGACAGCCGTTGAGCGCGGCCTTCATCCCGCTCGTGCCGCACGCCTCCAGCGGGCGCAGCGGGTTGTTCAGCCAGACGTCGCAGCCCGGGTAGAGCTTCTGGGCCATCGCCATCCCGTAGTCGGGCAGGAAGACGATGCGGTGCCGGACCCGGGGGTCGTCGGCGAACCTGACCAGCTCCTGGACCAGCCGCTTCCCGCCGTCGTCGGCCGGGTGCGCCTTGCCCGCCACGACGATCTGGACCGGCCGCTCCGGGTCCAGCAGCAGCGCCCGCAGCCGGTCCCGGTCGCGCAGCATCAGCGTCAGCCGCTTGTACGAGGGGACGCGGCGGGCGAAGCCGATGGTGAGGACGTCCGGGTCGAGCACCCCGTCGATCCAGCCGAGTTCGGCGGGCTGGGCGCCCCGGTGGCGCCAGGAGGCGTACAGCCGCTTCCGGACCTCGGTCACCAGCTGTTCGCGCAGGGTGCGGCGCAGCTCCCAGAGCCGGCGGGCGGGGATGTCCGCGACGGAGTCCCAGCGGCCGGGGGCGGAGCCCGACTCGGCGCGCAGCCGGAGGACCTCGGGGGCCACCCAGGTCGGTGCGTGGACGCCGTTGGTGACGGAGGTGATCGGGACCTCCGGCGCGTCGAAGCCCGGCCAGAGCCCGGCGAACATCTCCCGGCTGACCGCGCCGTGCAGCGTGGAGACGCCGTTGGCGCGCTGGGCGAGCCGCAGCCCCATGACCGCCATGTTGAAGACGCCCGGGTCGCCGCCGGTGTAGGTCTCGGTGCCGAGTTCGAGGACCCGTTCGGCGGGGACCCCGGGCAGTTCGCCGTCCTCGCCGAAGTGGCGGGCGACGAGATCGCGGTCGAAACGGTCGATTCCGGCCGGGACCGGGGTGTGGGTGGTGAAGACGGTGCCGGCCCGTACGGACTCCACCGAGGCGTCGAAGTCCAGCCCGGTCGTGGCGAGTTCGCGGATGCGCTCCAGGCCGAGGAAACCGGCGTGGCCCTCGTTGGTGTGGAAGACCTCGGGGGCGGCGTGGCCGGTCAGCCGGCAGTACGCGCGCACGGCGCGGACGCCGCCGATGCCCAGCAGCATCTCCTGGAGCAGCCGGTGCTCGCTGCCGCCGCCGTAGAGCCGGTCGGTGACCTCGCGCTCGCCGGGGAGGTTCTCCTCGACGTCGGAGTCGAGCATGAGCAGGGGGACCCGGCCGACGTGGGCCTGCCAGATCTGGGCGTGCAGGGACCGGCCGCCGGGCAGGTCCAGGACGACCTGGCTCGGGGTGCCGTCGGCCTCGCGGATCAGGGTGAGCGGCAGTTCGTTGGGGTCGAGGACGGGGTAGTGCTCCTGCTGCCAGCCGTCCCGGGACAGGGTCTGCCGGAAGTAGCCGTGGCGGTAGAGCAGCCCGACGCCGATGAGGGGCACGCCCAGGTCGCTGGCGGCCTTGAGGTGGTCCCCGGCGAGGATGCCGAGCCCGCCGGAGTACTGGGGCAGGGCGGCGGTCACCCCGAATTCGGGTGAGAAGTAGGCGATGGCGGCGGGGAGCGCGTCGTCATGGCGGCGCTGCTCCTGGTACCAGCGGGGGCCCTGGAGGTACGCGCGGAGGTCGGCGGACGCCTCGGCGAGCCGGCGCAGGAACGCTTCGTCCCGGGCCAGCTCGGCGAGCCGCCCCGCGGACACGGAGCCGAGCAGGCGTACGGGGTCGCACTCCGCGCCGGAGCCGGCCGCCGGGTCGACGGCGCGGAAGAGCTCGCGGGTCTCGGTGTGCCAGGACCAGCGCAGGTTCCGCGCCAGGTCGCTGAGGGGTTGGAGGGAGTCCGGAAGGACGGGACGCACGGTGAATCGACGAATGGCCTTCACGTATTCCACCTTTACAGGGGACGTACGAATCCGAGCGGGTCGCACCTCCATGTGCGCCGCTCCGTCACCCTCGACGGTAGCCGTGTCCCCGGGGCTCCCGACACGGCGCGCGGCTTTCCCGTACCCCTCCCCTGTCCCGTAAGGCGTCACCGGGCCCGTACGTCACAGGCGTTATGGCCGATTCCTTCCCCTCATTCGGTCTTGTGGGCCTTCGCGGCACAGGGAAAGCTGCCGGGTGGCGCCCATTCCCACGTCCCCCGTACGCCCGAGCAGATGACATATCACCGGATTGGCCCACCACGATGCGGGGGAAGGCTTCTCCGGTACCCGGAACGAATGCATTCGGATGACAGCCGATGACGGTTCATCTCCGGCACGCACGTGATTCATTCCCTGGCCGCCGGTGATCGGTCCCCGGTTCGTATACGACCTGTTTGGACTGCCATTCGAGTGAACGCGGACAGGAGCGGCCATGCCCACACCCCGCCAGTCATCCACGAAGCGGCTAGAAAGGACGCAACCCCATCCTCGCGGCGCGCGCGTTCAGCCTTCGGCGCACGCTGCCCACTCTGCCGAGTCCGAGATCCAGCCCCCAGGTGATTCCATGATCGGTCGCATTCCCGTTCTCGACGTCCATCCGCTCGTCGACTGCGGCAGAAGGCCCGCCAAGGCCGTTGCGGGTGAGACCTTCCAGGTCACCGCGACCGTCTTCCGCGAGGGCCACGACGCGGTGGCCGCCAATGTGGTGCTGCGCAGCCCGAGCGGGCGCCCGGGCCCCTGGACGCCGATGCGCGAGCTGGCGCCGGGCACCGACCGCTGGGGCGCCGAGGTCACCCCGGACTCCGAGGGCCGCTGGACGTACACGGTCGAGGCGTGGAGCGACCCGGTCGCCACCTGGCGCCACGCGGCGGGGATCAAGATCCCGGCGGGCATCGACACCGCGCTGGTCCTCGCCGAGGGCGCCGAGCTGTACGAGCGCGCCGCCGAGGGCGTCCCGAAGCGCGACGGCCGGGAGGCGGTACTGGCGGCGGTGGACGCGCTGCGCGACGAGTCCCGGCCGGCCGAGGCACGCCTCGCGGCGGCCCTGGCGCCCGAGGCCCGGGAGGCGCTGGACCGCCACCCGCTGCGTGAACTGGTCACCGCGTCCCGCCCGCACCCGCTGGTGGTCGAGCGGCGGCGCGCGCTGTACGGCTCCTGGTACGAGATGTTCCCGCGCTCGGAGGGGGCCAGGTACGAGGCCGCGAAGCCGCGCAGGGGCCGGGGCGCCGAGGCGGCGGAGCCGCGGCCGCCCCGGATCGTCAGCGGCACCTTCCGGACGGCGGCCGAGCGGCTTCCGGCGGTCGCCGCGATGGGCTTCGACGTGGTCTATCTGCCGCCGATCCACCCCATCGGCACGACGCACCGCAAGGGCCCGAACAACTCGCTGACCCCCGCCCCGCACGATGTGGGAGTGCCCTGGGCGATCGGTTCGGCGGAGGGCGGGCACGACGCGGTCCACCCGGACCTGGGCACGCTGGAGGACTTCGTCCATTTCGTGGAGACGGCCCGCAACCTGCGTCTCGAAGTGGCCCTGGATTTCGCCCTCCAGTGCTCGCCGGACCATCCGTGGGTGGAGAAGCACCCCGAGTGGTTCCAGCACCGGGCCGACGGTTCGATCGCGTACGCGGAGAATCCGCCGAAGAAATACCAGGACATCTACCCGATCGCCTTCGACAAGGATCTTCCGGGCATCGTCGCGGAGAGCGTGCGCATCCTGCGGTTCTGGATGGACCGGGGTGTGCGGATCTTCCGCGTCGACAATCCGCACACCAAGCCGGTGATCTTCTGGGAGAAGGTCATCGCGGAGATCAACCGCACCGATCCCGATGTGATCTTCCTGGCCGAGGCATTCACCCGGCCGGCGATGATGCGCACCCTCGCCGCCATCGGGTTCCAGCAGTCGTACACGTATTTCACCTGGCGGAACACCCGCCAGGAACTCACGGATTACGTGACCGAACTGGCCGGTGAGACCGCCGCGTTCATGCGGCCGAATTTCTTCGTGAACACCCCCGACATCCTTCCGGGATACCTTCAGGAAGGCGGCAGGCCCGCCTTCGAGGCCAGGGCGGTGCTCGCGGCGACCCTCTCCCCCTCCTGGGGGGTGTACGCGGGGTACGAGCTGTGCGAGAACACCCCGATCCACCACGGCAGTGAGGAGTACCTCGACTCGGAGAAGTACGAGATCCGGCCCAGGGACTGGGAAGCCGCAGAGCGCGAGGGCCGTTCGCTCGCCCCGCTCATCACCTCGCTCAACCGGATCAGGCGCCGCCACCCGGCCCTGCAGCAGCTGCGTGACGTGCACTTCCACGCGTCGGACAACGACGCGGTGATCGCGTACAGCAAGCGTTCCGGTTCGAACATCCTTCTGGTGGTCGTCAACCTCGACCCGCACCACACCCAGGAGGCGACCGTCTCGTTGGACATGCCGCAACTCGGCCTCGACCGGCACGAGAGCGTGCCGGTGCGCGACGAGCTCACCGGCACTTCCTATCACTGGGGCAGGACGTTCTATGTGCGCCTTGAGCCGGGCGTGACGCCCGCGCACATCGCCGTCCTGCGACCGTCCCCGCCGACCGGAGGGTCACCCACACCATGATCGTCAATGAGCCCGTCCACGACACGTTCGAGGACACCCCGGCCAAGGACCGCGATCCCGACTGGTTCAAGCGTGCCGTCTTCTACGAGGTGCTCGTCCGGTCCTTCCAGGACTCCAACGGAGACGGCGTCGGAGACCTGAAGGGGCTCACCGCCAAGCTCGACTACCTCCAGTGGCTGGGGGTCGACTGCCTCTGGCTGCCGCCCTTCTTCAAGTCACCTCTGCGCGACGGCGGTTACGACGTCTCCGACTACACCGCCGTGCTGCCGGAGTTCGGCGACCTGGCCGACTTCGTGGAGTTCGTGGACGCCGCGCACCAGCGCGGCATGCGCGTGATCATCGACTTCGTCATGAACCACACGAGCGACCAGCACGAGTGGTTCCAGCAGTCCCGGACCGACCCCGACGGGCCGTACGGCGACTACTACGTCTGGGCCGACGACGACAAGCAGTTCCAGGACGCCCGGATCATCTTCGTGGACACCGAGACGTCCAACTGGACCTTCGACCCGGTGCGCAAGCAGTACTACTGGCACCGGTTCTTCTCGCACCAGCCCGACCTCAACTACGAGAACCCGGCGGTGCAGGAGGAGATCATCTCCGCCCTCCGCTTCTGGCTGGACCTGGGCATCGACGGCTTCCGGGTCGACGCGGTGCCGTACCTCTACCAGCGCGAGGGCACCAACTGCGAGAACCTGCCGGAGACCCACAACTTCCTCAAGCGGGTCCGCAAGGAGATCGACGCCAACTACCCGGACACGGTGCTGCTCGCCGAGGCCAACCAGTGGCCCGAGGACGTCGTGGACTACTTCGGCGACTACGGCTCCGGCGGGGACGAGTGCCACATGGCGTTCCACTTCCCCGTGATGCCGCGCATCTTCATGGCCGTACGGCGCGAGAGCCGCTACCCGGTCTCCGAAATCCTGGCGAAGACCCCGGCGATCCCGGACAACTGCCAGTGGGGCATCTTCCTGCGCAACCACGACGAGCTGACGCTCGAAATGGTGACGGACGAAGAACGCGACTACATGTACGCGGAGTACGCCAAGGACCCGAGGATGCGGGCCAACATCGGCATCCGCCGCCGGCTGGCGCCGCTGCTGGACAACGACCGCAATCAGATCGAGCTGTTCACCGCCCTGCTGCTGTCGCTGCCGGGCTCCCCGATCCTCTACTACGGGGACGAGATCGGGATGGGCGACAACATCTGGCTGGGCGACCGGGACGCCGTACGCACCCCGATGCAGTGGACGCCCGACCGCAACGCCGGGTTCTCCTCCAGCGATCCGGGGCGGCTCTACCTCCCCACGATCATGGACCCGGTCTACGGCTACCAGGTCACCAACGTCGAGGCTTCGATGGCCTCCCCGTCCTCGCTGCTGCACTGGACCCGGCGGATGATCGAAATCCGCAAGCAGAACCCGGCGTTCGGCCTCGGCACCTACAACGAACTGCCGTCCTCGAACCCGGCCGTGCTCGCCTTCACCCGTGAGCACGGCGACGACCTCGTGCTGTGCGTCCACAACTTCTCCCGGTTCGCACAGCCGACGGAGCTCGACCTCAGGTCCTTCAACGGGCGTCATCCGGTGGAGCTGATCGGCGGGGTGCGCTTCCCCGCCATCGGTCAGTGGCCCTACCTGCTGACACTCGCGGGACACGGCTTCTACTGGTTCCGGCTGCGCAAGGACGCGCCGCCGAGCTGACCCGCGAGGCCACCGGCGGGGCGGTTTCCACCGCCCCGCACGGGGCACTCGCACCCATACCGGGTGGTTCAGGAATCTTCCTGGATCCTCCTGGCGTTTCTATCCCCTCATGTCGAGTCCGTACGGACCATCCTGACCCGACACGTCCCGCACAGCCGGACAGCCAATGCCGCAATCCGGGACACTCTTCGCATCCTGTGGTGTGCCCGGGGAAAGGACGCGATGCCATGTCGGAGGCTGCATCCGCTCAGGTCACCCTGGCGAACAGCACAGCCCTGCTTCCGTCTCTCGGACCGCTGCTCCACGAATGGCTGCCCCGGCAGCGGTGGTTCGCGGGCAAGGGACGGTCCATCACCGCCTTCTCGCTCGTCTCGGCCACCGAGATACTGCCGGTGGACGGTGGCGACGGCTCCGCCCCGGGGCTCCTGCACCTGCTGGTGCGGGTCCACCAGCCCACGATGCCCGCCCAGCCCCCCGTGGACTGCTACCAGTTGCTCCTCGGCGTCCGCTCCGCGCTGCCCCAGCACCTGGCCCCCGCCGCCATCGGCCGGGTGCCCGACGGACCGCTGGCCGGGCTCGCGGTCTACGACGGGCTGCACGACGCGCGCCTCGCCTCGCTGCTGCTGGAACGATTGCGCACCCCCGGCCGGCTCGGCGCGGTCCGCTTCGACCGGGGCCCGGAGCCGATCCCGGAGGACCTGCCGCCCCGGGTGCTGGACACCGAGCAGTCCAACTCCTCGCTGGTGTACGGCAACGCGTACATCCTGAAGATCTTCCGCAGGGTCTTCCCGGGCACCAACCCCGACCTCGAACTGCCCCTCGCGCTCTCCCGCGAGGGGTGCGGGCGGGTCCCGGCGCCGGTCGCCTGGTTCGAGGCGGCGACCCCGGAGCGGCTGACGCTCGGGGTGCTCCAGCCCTTCCTGCGCGGCGCCCAGGACGGCTGGCAGCTGGCCCTGCGTGCCCTCGCCACCGGGCACGACTTCCTCGCCGAGGCGAAGGCGCTCGGCCGGGCGACGGCCGAGGTGCACACCGCGCTCGCCGCCGCACTGCCGACCCCCGTGCTCCGCCGTGCCCAGACCGACGAACTGGCCGCCGCCATGGTGGAGCGCCTGGAGGCCGCCGCCCACGCGGTGCCGGAGCTGGTCCCGTACGTCCCCGGACTGCGCACCGCGTTCGACGCGTTCGCCGCGCTCGGGCACCGGGGGCGCAGCTGGGCCGCCCAGCGGGTGCACGGCGACCTCCACCTCGGCCAGACCCTGCGCGGCGCCGACGGTTTCTGGTCACTGATCGACTTCGAGGGCGAGCCGGCCCGGCCGCTCCCGGAGCGCCGCAGCCCGCAGCCCCCGGTGCGCGATGTGGCCGGGATGCTGCGCTCCTTCGACTACGCGGCCCGCTCGCACCGGCCCTGGAAGCCCGAGTGGGCCGCCCGCTGCCGGGACGCCTATTGCGACGGCTACGCCGAGGCGGCGGGCTCCGACCCGCGCGCCGAGCCGGAGCTGCTGCGCGCCCACGAGACCGACAAAGCGGTGTACGAGGTGCTGTACGAGGCCCGGCACCGGCCCGACTGGCTGCCGGTCCCGATGGCCGCGATCCACCGCCTGGCCTCGGTGTCCGCCGGCTGAGGCCGCCGCGCTCCCCCGTACCGCCCGATCCGTCCCACCCCGACACCCTCCGAGGAGGCAGTCCCCGTGACCGCCCGCAAGCCGTCCCGCAAGTCCGAGCCCGCCGTCCCCGCCGCGCCCGCCGCCGAGCTCCCGCTCGCCGAGGAACCGATCGCCGCCACCCTCTCCTCGCCGCCGGCCGGGCCGCCCGCGAAGAAGCGTGCCCCGAAGAAGACCCCCGCGACGGGGGCCGCCGCCGCCCCGGCGAAGCGCGCGAAGAAGGCCGCCGCGCCGCCCAAGCCCCGCAGCGCCGGCAGCCAGGAGCTGCGTCCGGCCGCCCCGCTGCACGAGGCCGACCGGGGCAGGCTGCTGGCCGGCGAGCACCACGCCCCGCACGACCTGCTGGGCGCGCACCAGGTGGGCGACGGGGTGGAGATCCGGGTGCTGCGCCCGTTCGCCCGGTCGGTCACCGTGCTCGCGAAGGGGCTGCGGGCGCCGCTGCACAGCGACGGGGACGGGCTCTTCTCCGGGGTGCTGCCGCTGCCCTCGGTGCCGGAGTACCGGCTGCTGGTGGCGTACGACGACAACGAGACCGAGGTCCACGACCCGTACCGCTTCCTGCCCGCGCTCGGGGAGCTGGATCTGCACCTGATCCGGGAGGGCCGGCACGAGGAGCTGTGGACCGCGCTCGGGGCGCGGCCGATGGAGCACCAGGGGGTCACCGGGACGCGGTTCACGGTGTGGGCGCCGAATGCCCGGGGCGTGCGGGTGTGCGGTGACTTCAACTACTGGGACGGCACGGGCTTCCCGATGCGGTCGCTGGGCTCGTCCGGGGTGTGGGAGCTGTTCCTGCCGGGGACCGGGGAGGGCGCGCTGTACAAGTTCGACATCTGCCGCCCCGACGGTTCGCACACGATGCGCTCGGACCCGATGGCCCGGCACACCGAGGTGCCGCCCGCCACCGCCTCGGTGGTGACGGCCGCGCACCATGTGTGGCAGGACCAGGAGTGGATGGCGAACCGGGGGAGCGTGCCGGTGCACGAGGCGCCGTTCTCGGTGTACGAGGTGCACCTGCCGTCCTGGCGGCCGGGGCTCTCGTACCGGCAGCTGGCCGAGCAGCTGCCCGCGTACGTCAAGGACCTGGGCTTCACGCACGTCGAGCTGATGCCGGTCTCCGAGCACCCCTTCGGCGGCTCCTGGGGCTACCAGGTCACCGGCTTCTACGCCCCGACCTCCCGGATGGGCTCGCCGGACGACTTCCGCTTCCTGGTGGACGCGCTGCACCGGGCCGGGATCGGCGTGATCATGGACTGGGTGCCGGCGCACTTCCCGCGCGACGACTGGGCGCTCGCGGAGTTCGACGGCCGGCCGCTGTACGAGCACTCCGACCCGAGGCGGGCCGCGCACCCGGACTGGGGGACGCTGGAGTTCGACTACGGGCGGACCGAGGTGCGCAACTTCCTGGTCGCCAATGCCACGTACTGGTGCGAGCAGTTCCACATCGACGGGCTGCGGGTGGACGCGGTCGCCTCGATGCTCTACCTGGACTACTCCCGCGAGGACGGCCAGTGGTCGCCGAACGAGTTCGGCGGGCGGGAGAACCTGGACGCGGTCTCCTTCCTCCAGGAGATGAACGCCACGGTCTACCGGCGCAATCCGGGCGTGGTCACCATCGCCGAGGAGTCCACCGCCTGGGAGGGCGTGACCCGCGCCACCGACCACGGCGGGCTCGGCTTCGGGCTGAAGTGGAACATGGGCTGGATGCACGACTCGCTGGTGTACGTCTCCAAGGAGCCGGTGCACCGCAAGTACCACCACAACGAGATGACGTTCTCGATGGTGTACGCGTACAGCGAGAACTACGTGCTGCCGATCTCGCACGACGAGGTGGTGCACGGCAAGCAGGCCCTGGTCAGCAAGATGCCCGGTGACTGGTGGCAGCAGCGCGCCAACCACCGCGCGTACCTGGGCTTCATGTGGGCCCATCCGGGCAAGCAACTGCTGTTCATGGGGCAGGAGTTCGCGCAGGGCGCGGAGTGGTCGGAGGGCCACGGCCCGGACTGGTGGCTGCTGGACCCGTCGTACGAGGCGGCGGGCGACCACCGCGGGGTGCGGGACCTCGTGGGCGACCTGAACAGGGTGTACGGGGCGACGCCCGCGCTCTGGCAGCGCGACACCCGTCCGGAGGGCTTCGCCTGGGTGGACGGGGGCGCGGCGGAGGACAACGTGTTCGCGTTCCTGCGCCACGACGCGAAGGGCGCGCCGCTGCTGGCGGTCTCCAACTTCTCGCCGGTGGTCCGGCACGACTACCGGCTCGGGGTGCCGGAGGGGCCCCGGCTGTGGGCGGAGGTCCTGAACACGGACGCGGCCCGGTACGGGGGCAGCGGTGTGGTCAACGAGGAGCCGTTGAAGCCGGAGGACGTGTCGTCCCACGGCCGGCCGTCGAGCGTGTCGCTGACGCTGCCGCCGCTGGCCACGGTGTGGTTCAAGCCGGCGTGACGCGGTGAGGGGGCGGGGCGGTGGCCCCGCCCCCTCGGGCGGTCAGAGCACGTCCTCCAGCTCCTGGAGGAGCCGCCGCTTCGGGCGGGCGCCGACCATGGACTTCACCGGTTCGCCGTCCCGGAACACCATCAGCGTCGGCATCGAGAGGACGCCGTAGCGGGTGCTGATGCCCGGGTTGCGGTCGACGTCGATCTGGACGACGCGGAGCCGTTCGCGCTCCTCCTCGGCGATGGCGCCCAGGACCGGGGCGAGCTGGCGGCAGGGGCCGCACCAGTCGGCGGTGAACTCCACCAGGACCGGCCGGGTCTCCCCCAGCACCTCGGTGTCGAAGGTCTCGTCGGTGAGCTCGTCGACGCCCGTTACGTGGATCATCTGTCATCCTCCCAGTTCGCAGCGTGGTTCGGGGCCGCCGGGCAGCCCGGCGGACGCCTCCAGCTCGGCGCGGGCCAGCTGGGCGCCCACCTCCGCGCGGACGGCTCGCAACTGCTCGATGAGCCGGTCGAGCTCGCCGAGCTTGCGCCGGTAGACGGCGAGCGAGGCGGGGCAGGCGTCCCCGGCGGGGTGCCCGGCGCGCAGGCACTCCACGAAGGGCCGGGTCTCCTCCAGGTCGAACCCGAAGTCCTGGAGGGTCCGGATCTGCTGGATCAGCCTGAGGTCGCTCTCGTCGTACGTGCGGTAGCCGTTCACCGCGCGCCGTGCGGGCAGCAGCCCGCGCGACTCGTAGTAGCGCAGCGTCCGCGTCGTCGTCCCGGCCCGTTCGGCCAGCTCCCCGATTCGCATACCGCGACCGTAATCCTTGACGCCGACGTCAAGGCAAGGACGTGTCAGACCTTGGCGGGCTCGGGCGTCTGCTCGTGGCCGCCCTCGCGGGCCTCGGGGACGTGCGGCTCGGCGGGGCCCTCGTCGCTGAGCATCTTCTCGTCGAAGGGAATCGCGCCGGAGAGCACCTGGCCGACCCGTTCGCGGTCGATCTCCTTGGTCCAGGTGCCGACGAGGACCGTGGCGACCGCGTTGCCCGCGAAGTTGGTCAGGGCCCGGGCCTCGCTCATGAAGCGGTCGATGCCGACGATCAGGCCGACGCCGTCGACCAGCTCGGGGCGGTGCGACTGGAGGCCGCCGGCGAGGGTGGCGAGGCCGGCGCCGGTGACGCCCGCCGCGCCCTTGGAGGCGATGACCATGAAGACCAGCAGGGAGATCTGCTCACCGATGCTCAGCGGGTCGCCCGTCGCGTTGGCGATGAACAGCGAGGCCATCGTGAGGTAGATCGCGGTGCCGTCCAGGTTGAAGGAGTAGCCGGTCGGCACGGTGATGCCGACGACGGGCTTGCTGACGCCCATGTGCTCCATCTTCGCGATCAGCCGGGGCAGCGCCGACTCCGAGGAGGAGGTGGACAGGATCAGCAGGAACTCCCGGCCGAGGTACTTCAGCAGCTTGAAGATGTTGAGCCCCGCGACCAGGCGCAGGATCGCGCCGAGCACCACGAAGACGAAGAGCGCGCAGGTGATGTAGAAGCCGATCATGATGACCGCGAGGGACTTCAGCGCGTCGACGCCTGTCTCGCCGACCACCGCGGCCATCGCGCCGAACGCGCCGATGGGCGCCGCCCACATGATCATGGCGAGGATGCGGAAGACGAGGCGCTGGATGTGCCCGATGCCGCGCAGCACCGGCTCGCCGGCCGGGCCCAGGGCCTGGAGCGCGAAGCCCGCGAGCAGGGCGATCAGCAGGGTCTGGAGGACCTCGCCCTCGGTGAAGGCGGAGACCAGGGTGGTCGGGATGATGCCGAGCAGGAAGTCCGTGGTGGACTCGCCGGCCCCCTCCGCCTGCTTCTCCCCGGCGGCGCGGACCGCCTCGGTGATGTGGAGGCCGGAACCGGGCTCCAGGATGTTGCCGACGACCAGGCCGATGGCCAGGGCGACCGTCGACATGACCAGGAAGTAGCCGAGGGCGAGCCCGCCGACGGCCCCGACCTTGGCGGCCTTGCGGACCGAGCCGACGCCCAGGACGATCGTGCAGAAGATGATCGGCGAGATCATCATCTTGATCAGGTTCACGAACCCGGTGCCGATGGGCTTGAGCTCGACGGCGGCGTCCGGGGCGACGAAGCCCACGAGGATGCCGAGGCCCACGGCCACGATCACGGCGAGATACAGGTACTTCGTACGGTCCGGCTCGGTGCGTTCCGCTTCGGCGGCGCTCACTGCCACGGGAGTCTCCTCGGGTCGTCGTCGTCCCACCCCCGTGCCGGGGGTCCCGGCGACTATCCCGTCCGCTGTGACCCCGGTCTCCGTTGCGTGCATTTCGTTCATATGTTTTCGGCCAGGCACACTTATGGCCATGCGCTTCCCCCGTACCCGACCACGCAGCCTGGCCGGCCAGCTGTTCGCGTGGCAGGTGGTGCTGGTGGCGGCCGTCGTGGCGGGGTGCGCGTTCTTCGCGTACGTCTCCGGGCGCGGCCAGGCCGAGGAGACGGCGGAACGGCAGGCGCGGGCGGTGGCCCTCTCGGTGGCCGGATCGCCGTCGGTCCGGGAGGCGATCCGCAGCGACGACCCGTCCGCCGCGCTCCAGCCGTACGCGGAGCGGGTGCGGAAGGACACCGGGGTCGCCTTCATCACGATCATGAGCCCGGCCCGGGTCCGCTGGACGCACCCGCACACGGACCAGATCGGCGCGACCTTCCTCGGGCACACCGCCCGGGCACTGCGCGGGGAGACCTTCTCGGAGACGTACACCGGCACGCTCGGGCCCTCGATCCGGGTCGTCACCCCGGTCCGCGACGGCGGCCGGATCACCGGCCTGGTCAGCGCGGGCATCACCGTGGACCGGGTCTCCTCGCAGGTGCGGGCCCAGCTGGGCGCCCTGGCGCTGGCGGCCGGCGCGGCGCTGGTGCTCGGCGGGCTCGGCACGTACGTGATCAACGCCCGGCTGCGGCGGCACACGCACGGGATGAACGCGACGGAGCTGAGCCGGATGCACGACTACCACGAGGCGACCCTGCACGCGGTGCGCGAGGGGCTGCTGATGCTGGACGGGCAGCGCCGGATCGCCCTGGTCAACGACGCGGGCCGGGAACTGCTCGGCCTGGCCCCGGGCATCGTCGGCCGCCGGGTCGCCGATCTCGATCTGCCGGCCCCGCTGACCGGGGCGCTGCTCGCCTCCGAGGAGCGGGTCGACGAAGTGCACCTGACGGCGGACCGGGTCATCGTCGTCAACACCCGTCCGGTGGTCGGCGGCGAGCGGCGCGGGACCGTGGTGACCCTGCGCGACCACACCGAGCTCCAGGCGCTGTCCGGAGAGCTGGACTCGGAGCGCGGCTTCACCCGGGCGCTGCGCTCCCAGGCGCACGAGGCGGCGAACCGGCTGCACACCGTGGTCTCGCTGATCGAGCTGGGCCGGGCGGACGAGGCGGTGGGCTTCGCCACGGCCGAGCTGGAGCTGGCCCAGGCGCTCACCGACCGGGTGGTGGGCGCGGTCGCCGAACCGGTGCTCGCCGCCCTGCTCCTCGGCAAGGCGGCCCAGGCGAACGAGCGGGGCGTGGAGCTGGTGCTCGCCGAGGACAGCCTCATCGACGACGGCGCCCTGCCCGCGTCGCTGCCCGCCCGGGACCTGGTGACCATCCTCGGCAACCTGATCGACAACGCGGTGGACGCGGTGACGGGCGCCCAGGAGGCGGGGATGCCCGCCCGGCGCGGCCGGGCCACGGTCACCGCGCTCGCCGAAGGGGGCGAACTGCTGCTGCGGGTCGCGGACAACGGGGCCGGGATCGACCCGGCGGACGCGGCCGAGGTGTTCCGGGCCGGCTGGTCGACGCACGGCGCGGGGCGCGGCCTCGGCCTGGCCCTGGTCCGTCAGGCGGCGCACCGGGGCGGCGGGACGGTGGCGCTGGAGCGGAGTCCGGACGGGGGCGCGGAGTTCACCGTACGGCTGCCGCTGGTCCGCGAGGGCGGGGCGCTCGCGGCGGCGGCGAAGGAGGGCGTCTCGTGATCCGGGTCCTGGTGGTCGAGGACGACCCCGTGGCGGCCGATGCCCATCAGCTGTACGTGGGCAGGGTGCCGGGCTTCGCCGTGGCCGCCGTGGCGCACTCGCGCGCCGAGGCCGTACGGGCCCTGGAGCGCACCCCGGTCGACCTGCTGCTCCTCGACCTCTATCTGCCCGACGGGCACGGGCTCCAGCTGCTGCGCTCGCTGCGGGCGGCCGGGCACTCGGCGGACGTGATCGCGGTGACCTCCGCCCGCGACCTGGGCGTGGTCCGGGAGGGCGTCTCGCTGGGCGTCGTGCAGTACGTCCTGAAGCCGTTCACCTTCGCCACCCTGCGGGACCGGCTCGTGCGGTACGCGGAGTTCCGGGCGGCGGCCGGTGAGGCGAGCGGGCAGGACGAGGTGGACCGGGCGCTCGCCGCGCTCCGCGCCCCGGAGCCGGCCCGGCTGCCCAAAGGCCTGAGCGGTCCGACGCTGGAGGCGGTGACCGGGGCGCTGCGGGCGGCCCCGGACGGTCTGACGGCCGCGGCCGCCGGCCAGGAGCTGGGGATCTCGCGCATCACCGCGCGGCGCTATCTGGAACACCTGGTGACGGTGGGGCGGGCGGTGCGCAGTCCGCAGTACGGGCAGGTGGGGCGGCCCGAACTGCACTACCGGTGGCGGCCGGAGGGACGCTGAGCCGGGCGACCGGTCCCGTGGTGCGGCTTTTGCGCCTAGGACCTTCCTATGAGCCGTGTTCTCGGGTGAACACACCGTAGTCAGCGGGGCCTCCGCCTCCTTACGGTGTCCCCGTGCACCTCTCCCCGCCTTTCAATGCCCCCGCCGCGCGAAGACTCCGCGAGGCCCTGGGTATGGCTCCCGGCCATGTCGCCTACGGTCTCGGCGCTCAGTACGGACTGCGGATCACCGCCGAGACGGTGGCCGCCTGGGAGCGCGGGCTCGCGCTCCCCTCGGAGTACGAACTCACGGCGCTGGCCGGGGTGCTGTGGTGCGCCCCGGGCGAGCTGCTGACGGCCGCGCGCAGCCTGCGCGAGCACCGGGTCTCCCGGGAGCTGTCGCCGGACGAGCTGGCCGCCCGGGTGGGGATGGCCACCTCCGCGTATCTGCGGATGGAGGAGTCGGGGCGGTGGCGGGGCAACGAGCGCCAGTCCGCCGCGCTGAGCGAGGCGCTGGGCCTGACCCCCGCGGACTTCGTGACGGCGACCGGGCGCGAGGAGGAGCTGGCGGACCTGCTGCGCAGCGCGGTGACGACGCGGTGGCAGGCGTACACCCGGCCGGTGGCCAAGCTGGTGCCGGTGGACCGGCGCCGCCTCCAGGAGGTCCTGGAGCGGCTGCACGGCGACTACCAGGCGGTGATGGTCTCCACGCTGAGCTGGAGCAGCGCGGGCACGGACCGGCCGGGCAACACCGGTGAGCAGGGCCGGGCCTTCCTCACCGGGATCGTGCCCCGGTTCTGGGAGACGGCCGGCCCTCCGGCGTAAGCGGCCGGCCCTCCGGCGTAAGCGGCCGGCCCTTCCGCGTGACGGACGAGGTCCCCCGGTCAGAAGACCGACTCGGCCTCGTGCATCCGGTCCAGCGGGACCGTCTTGAGCTGGGTGACCGCCTCGGCGAGCGGGACCATCACGATGTCGTTGCCGCGCAGCGCGGTCATCCTGCCGAAGTCGCCGCGGTGCGCCGCCTCCACGGCATGCCAGCCGAAGCGGGTGGCGAGGACGCGGTCGTACGCGGTCGGGGTGCCGCCGCGCTGGACGTGGCCGAGGATGACCGGGCGGGCCTCCTTGCCGAGCCGCTTCTCCAGCTCGACGGCCAGGCGGTTGCCGATGCCCTGGAACCGCTCGTGGCCGAACTGGTCGATCTCGCCCTTGGCGTACGGCATGGAGCCCTCGGCCGGGTGCGCGCCCTCGGCGACACAGATGACGGCGAACTTCTTGCCGCGCGCGAAGCGCTCCTCGACCATCTTGACCAGGTCGTCCACCTCGAACTTGCGCTCGGGGAGGCAGATGCCGTGGGCGCCGCCTGCCATGCCGGACTCCAGCGCGATCCAGCCCGCGTGGCGGCCCATCACCTCGACCACCATCACGCGCTGGTGGGACTCGGCGGTGGTCTTCAGACGGTCTATGGCCTCGGTCGCGACGCCCACGGCGGTGTCGAAGCCGAACGTGCGGTCGGTGGAGGAGATGTCGTTGTCGATGGTCTTCGGGACGCCGACGACGGGCATTCCGGCGTCCGCCAGCATCCGGGCGGCGGTGAGCGTGCCCTCGCCGCCGATCGGGATCAGCGCGTCCATGCCGTAACGGCGGCTCAGCTCGGCGCAGTTCTCGGCGGCCTCGCGCAGCCGGGCGCGCTCCAGGCGGGCCGAGCCGAGGATGGTGCCGCCGCGGGCGAGGATGCCGCTGACCGCGTTCAGGTCGAGGGGCCTGAAGTGGCCGTCGAGGAGGCCCTTGAAGCCGTCCTCGAAGCCGATGACCTCGTCGCCGTGGCCGACGACGGCCCGGTGGACGACCGAACGGATCACTGCGTTCAGGCCGGGGCAGTCGCCGCCTGCGGTGAGAACTCCGATGCGCATCCTGTTCCGTCTCCTGCTCGCTGGGCCCGTCCGTTTTGCCATCCGGAACGGGGGCTTCTTCCGCTTCCCCCGTACCGTGAGTCACGACGAGTGTCCCACGCCGGGCGCGCGGCTCGCGCTCCCGGCTGCTCCGGGGCGGCCTGCTGACGCCCTCGCGGGGCAGTCGTCCGGCGGGCGGCGCCTCCGCCCCCACGGGTATCGTCAAACGGGCGATACCACTCGAACCGGGCACCATACCGGACCAGAGACGACGGGAGAGCACGCGTGACGCGCAGCGTGTACGTGACCGGGATCGACCGGGGGGACGGCCGCCAGGTCGTGGACCTGGGCGTCATGGAGCTGCTGACCCGCCAGGTGGACCGGGTCGGGGTGTTCCGCCCCCTGGTGCACGACGACCCGGACCGGCTGTTCGAGCTGCTGCGGGCCCGCTACCGGCTCTCCCAGGACCCCGGCACCGTCTACGGGATGGACTACCACGAGGCGTCCGCGATCCAGGCCGAGCAGGGCACCGACGAACTCGTCTCCCGGCTGGTCGAGCGCTTCCACCGGGTGGCCGTCGACTACGAGGTGGCCCTCGTCCTCGGCACCGACTACGCCGGCACCCAGCTCCCGGACGAGCTGGCGCTCAACGCCCGCCTGGCCAACGAGTTCGGTGCCTCGGTGATCGCGGTCGTCGGCGGCAAGGACCAGAACGCGGAGTCGGTGCGCGCCGAGACCCGCAACGCGTACCGGGCCTACTCGGGGCTCGGCTGCGACGTGCTCGCGATGATCGTGAACCGGGTGGCCCCCGCCGACCGGGACGTCGTCGCGGAACGCCTCGCCGCGACCCTGCCGGTCCCCTGCTCGGTGCTGCCGGACGAGCCGGCCCTCGCCGCCCCGACGGTCGCCCAGATCACGACGGCCCTGGACGGGACGGTGCTCCTGGGCGACGACTCCGGGCTCGCCCGGGACGCGCTGGACTTCGTCTTCGGCGGCGCGATGCTGCCGAACCTGCTGAAGGCGCTGACCCCGGGGTGCATGGTGGTGACCCCCGGGGACCGGGCGGACCTGGTGATCGGCTCGCTCGCCGCGCACAGCGCCGGGACGCCGCCGATCGCCGGGGTGCTGCTGACCCTGGACGAGCGGCCGGGCGAGGAGATACTCACGCTGGCCGCGCGGCTCGCACCGGGCACCCCGGTCGTCTCGGTGGCCGGCGGCTCCTTCCCCACCGCCGCGGAGCTGTTCGCCCTGGAGGGCAGGCTCAACGCGGCGACCCCGCGCAAGGCGGAGACCGCGCTCGGCCTCTTCGAGCGCCACGTCGACACCGCCGCCCTCCTCGACCGGGTCTCGGTCGCCCGCAGCGGCCGGGTCACGCCGATGATGTTCGAGCACGAGCTGCTGGAGCAGGCGCGCGCGGACCGGCGCCGGGTGGTGCTGCCGGAGGGCACCGAGGAGCGCGTGCTGCGCGCGGCGGACGTGCTGATGCGCCGGGACGTCTGCGACCTCACGCTGCTCGGCGAGCCGGACGTCATCCGCAAGAAGGCCGCCGACCTCGGCATCGACCTGGCCGAGACCCAGCTCATCGACCCGCAGACCTCGGAGCTGCGCCAGTCCTTCGCCGAGCGGTACGCGCAGCTGCGGGCACACCGCGGGGTGACGGTCGAGCTGGCGTACGACGTGGTCTCGGACGTCAACTACTTCGGCACCCTGATGGTCCAGGAGGGCCTGGCCGACGGGATGGTCTCCGGGGCGGTGCACTCCACGGCGGCGACGATCCGGCCGGCGTTCGAGATCATCAAGACGAAGCCGGACGCCTCGATCGTCTCCTCGGTCTTCTTCATGTGCCTCGCCGACAGGGTGCTGGTGTACGGCGACTGCGCGGTCAACCCGGACCCGGACGCCGAGCAGCTCGCGGACATCGCCGTCCAGTCCGCCGCCACGGCCGCCCGCTTCGGCGTCGACCCCCGGATCGCGATGCTGTCGTACTCGACGGGCACCTCCGGCACCGGCGCCGACGTCGACAAGGTGCGCGAGGCGACGGACCGGGTGCGCGCGAGCCGCCCGGACCTGAGGATCGAGGGCCCCATCCAGTACGACGCGGCGGTCGAGCCGAGCGTGGCCGCGACCAAGCTGCCGGGCTCCGAGGTGGCCGGGCAGGCGACGGTCCTGATCTTCCCGGACCTGAACACCGGCAACAACACGTACAAGGCCGTGCAGCGCTCGGCGGGCGCGGTGGCGGTCGGCCCGGTCCTCCAGGGGCTCCGCAAGCCGGTCAACGACCTGTCCCGGGGCGCACTGGTGCAGGACATCGTCAACACCGTGGCCATCACGGCGATCCAGGCCCAGGGCGAGGAGTGACCCGCATGACCACCCCGAACACCGAAGACGCGGCGGCCGCCGGGAAGCCGAGCCGGGTGCTCGTGCTCAACTCCGGCTCGTCCTCCGTGAAGTACCAGCTGCTCGACATGGACGACCGCTCCCGGCTGGCGTCCGGGCTCGTCGAGCGGATCGGCGAGGAGACCTCCCGGCTCCTCCACACCCCGCCGGCCGGCGGCGGCGCCCCCCGGGAGCGGACGGGCCGGATCGCCGACCACGACGAGGCGCTGAAGGCGGCGGCCGAGGAGCTGGCGGCCGACGGGCTCGGCCTGGACTCCCCCGAGCTGGCGGCGATCGGGCACCGGGTGGTGCACGGCGGGCTGCGGTTCACCGAGCCGACCGTGATCACCGACGACGTGCTCAAGGAGATCGAGCGCCTGGTCCCCGTGGCGCCGCTGCACAACCCGGCCAACATCACGGGCATCCGCACCGCCCAGGCGCTGCGCCCGGACCTGCCGCAGGTGGCGGTGTTCGACACGGCGTTCCACACGACGATGCCGGAGTACGCGGCGCGGTACGCGATCGACGTGGAGACGGCCGACGCCCATCGCATCCGCCGCTACGGCTTCCACGGCACCTCGCACGCGTACGTCTCCCGCAGGGCGGCCGAGCTGCTGGGCAAGGAGCCGGCGGACGTCAACGTCATCGTGCTGCACCTGGGCAACGGGGCGTCCGCGTCTGCGGTCGCGGGCGGGCGGTGCGTGGAGACGTCGATGGGGCTGACCCCCTTGGAGGGGCTGGTGATGGGTACCCGGTCCGGTGACATCGATCCGGCCGTCACCTTCCATCTGAAGCGGGTGGCGGGGATGTCGGCGGACGAGATCGATGTCCTGCTCAACAAGAAGAGCGGCCTGGTGGGGCTGTGCGGTGACAACGACATGCGGGAGATCCGGCGCCGGGTGGACGAGGGCGACGAGCGTGCCGCGCTCGCCTTCGACATCTACGTCCACCGGCTGAAGAAGTACATCGGCGCCTATTCGGCGGTCCTCGGCCGGGTGGACGCCGTGGTCTTCACGGCGGGGGTGGGCGAGAACTCCGCCCCGGTGCGCGAGGCTGCGATCGCCGGTCTGGAGGAGCTGGGCCTCGCGGTGGACGCGGATCTCAACGCCGTACGGTCCGGCGTACCGCGGCTGATCTCGCCGGATTACGCACGGGTCGCGGTCGCCGTGGTGCCGACCGACGAGGAGCTGGAGATCGCCACCCAGACCTTCGCACTGGTCGACAACTGAGCGGGCCCCCGCCCTTTTGTATCTTCCACCAGCCGGAATATTCCGCAGCGAAACAAACCGATAGGATCCGCCTCATGCGCCGTTCCAAAATCGTCTGCACCCTCGGCCCCGCCGTCGACTCCCACGAGCAGCTCGTCGCTCTGATCGAGGCCGGCATGAGCGTGGCCCGTTTCAACTTCAGTCACGGCTCCCACGCGGAACACCAGGGTCGTTACGACCGGGTCCGCAAGGCTGCCGCCGAGACCGGGCGGGCGGTGGGCGTGCTCGCCGACCTCCAGGGCCCGAAGATCCGCCTGGCGAAGTTCGCCGAGGGTCCGGTCGAGCTGGTCCGCGGGGACGAGTTCGTCATCACCGCCGAGGACGTCCCCGGGGACAAGTCGATCTGCGGCACGACCTACAAGGGTCTGCCCGGTGACGTCACCAAGGGCGACCCGATCCTGATCAACGACGGCAACGTCGAGCTGAAGGTCGTCTCCGTCGAGGGCCCCCGGGTCCACACCATCGTCATCGAGGGCGGGGTGATCTCCGACCACAAGGGGATCAACCTGCCGGGTGCCGCGGTCAACGTCCCGGCCCTGTCCGAGAAGGACGTCGAGGACCTGCGCTTCGCGCTCCGCATGGGTGCCGACCTGGTCGCGCTCTCCTTCGTCCGGGACGCCAACGACATCAAGGACGTCCACAAGGTGATGGACGAGGAGGGCCGCCGGGTCCCCGTCATCGCCAAGGTGGAGAAGCCGCAGGCCGTCGAGCACATGGAGGGCATCGTCATGGCGTTCGACGGTGTGATGGTCGCCCGTGGCGACCTCGCCGTCGAATACCCGCTGGAGAAGGTCCCGATGGTGCAGAAGCGCCTGGTGGAGCTGTGCCGGCGCAACGCCAAGCCGGTGGTCGTGGCGACCCAGATGATGGAGTCGATGATCACCAACTCCCGCCCGACCCGCGCCGAGGCGTCCGACGTCGCCAACGCGATCCTGGACGGTGCGGACGCGGTCATGCTCTCCGCGGAGTCCTCGGTCGGCGCGTACCCGATCGAGACGGTCAAGACCATGTCGAAGATCGTCGTCGCCGCCGAGGAGGAGCTGCTCTCCAAGGGCCTCCAGCCGCTGGTGCCGGGCAAGAAGCCCCGCACCCAGGGCGGTTCGGTGGCCCGCGCGGCCTGCGAGATCGCGGACTTCCTGGGCGGTGAGGCGCTGGTCGCCTTCACCAAGTCCGGTGACACCGCCCGCCGGCTGTCCCGCTACCGCGCGGCCCAGCCGATCCTGGCCTTCACCACGGACGAGTCCACCCGCAACCAGCTGGCCCTCAGCTGGGGCGTCGAGGCCCACGTCGTCCCGCACGTGGACACCACGGACGCGATGGTCGACCTGGTCGACTCGGAGCTGCTGAAGCTCGGCCGCTACAACGAGGGCGACACGATGGTCATCACGGCCGGCTCGCCCCCCGGTGTCCCCGGCACCACCAACATGGTCCGCGTCCACCACGTGGGCGGCCAGGACCAGGGCTGACGCCCGGCATGACCACGGTGCCCCCGGTTCTTCCGAACCGGGGGCACCGCCCTTTTCAGACCGGCGGCAGCAGATCGCTCGCACTGACGGTGCAGCTCAGCGCGGGGTACGCGAAGTCCGTCTCCTCGTTCTCGCGGCGCCGCAGCCCGTAGAACGCGCGCCCCTGCTCCTCGTCCGCGAGCGTGAGACGTACGCCCTGCGGGAGGTACGGGACCCCGTCGCGGAAGCGGAGGACGGTCTTCGACGTCCGGAACGTGATCCCCAGCCACTCGTTGTCCCCGAACCGGCCCGGTGGGTCCGCGAGGATCCGGTGCCTCAGGCGCCGGTTCGCCGCCACGGAGAAGGCGACCACGCCGTTGTGGACGAGCGGGATCTCCAGCGTCCCGGAGCCGGGCTCCTCCTTCGACTCGAAAACCAGCTTCCGGCGCGGGACCGCCTCCGGGTCCCGGTAGCAGGAGAAGACGGCGATGTACGACTCCTCGGCGAGGTCGAGCGCCTGGTCGCAGTGGCGGCCCATCGTCGTGTACGCGCTCGAATAGCGCTCGGCCAGCGCGTTGTCGAAGTCGGCCGGGAGCCCCGCCCGCTCCCCTGCCTCCCGGGCCAGCCGCTCGTGTACGTCCCGGAAGCGCAGCGCGGGACGCGCGTACCGCGTGGTCGTCCGTACGAGCGGCACCCCGCCGTCCGCGTCCGGCCTGGTGAGCACGGCGCCCTTCCGGCCCTTTCCGACGTCCTCCATGGGCGTCGCCGCACACAGCTCCGGGAAGCGGTCCGCCTCGGCCGGCAGCGAGCACAGGACGATGTCCTCAGATCCGGGGAGCACGGTAGTCCCCCGCGTTCATGCTGAAGCGGAACCGGTCGCCGTAGTCGATGAACGACGTGGACCGGTTCTCCTCGGCGTACAGCGCGCGCAGTTCCGCCATGCCCGCCTCGGTGGGCTGCTCCAGCTCGACCGGCCCGTCCGCGCCCTTGAGGTACGTACGGCCGTCCTTGTGCACGGCCTCGGTACCGGAACAGCGCACCACGTATCCCAGGCGGGTCGGCAGGTACGCGGCGTCCAGCGTGGAGGGCCGGACCTCGTGCGTGTACAGGCGGTTGGTGGAGAGCGGCATGAAGAAGACGGAGCCGGGGTGGAGCGTCAGCGTGAACTGTGCGGGCCGGTCCTCGCGTTCGTCCGCCGGGTCCTTGAGCCGGAAATGGAGCCTGGTGAGCGCACTGGCGCGCCCCACGCCGTAGTCGTCGGGGTCGTCGGGGTCGTCGGCCATGGGGCTCAGCCCGTCGAGCCGGTCGTAGAAGGTGCAGAAGGCCATGATGCCGTTGCGGGGCATGTCCTTGGTCTTGTCGGCGTGCGACGAGATCCGGGCCTTGGTCTGCTTCCGCCCGTTGGTGGCACGGGTGTTGTGGTACGTCTGCGCCAGCACGTGGTTCAGCGGCGCGTGGCCCCGGAACAGGGTGGCCGCCTCCCGGTTCAGCGCGTCGACGATCTCCGTGTCGGTCGCACGGAAGTTCTCGGTCGGACCGGAGAGGTTCGTGGAGCACCGGAGCAGCCGGAAGTGCAGCGCGTCCCCTTCACGGGTGACGGGCGTCAGGTAGATCCCGGTGCGGTGGGCCGTGCCGGCCTTGGTGGACTCCGTCAGCGACTGGAACGCGTGCTCGGTCCGGATGCGCCCGAAGTGGTCGTCGCCCGGCGCGAAGAAGCGGGGCCGGTAGACCCCGACACCCCCGGCCTCGGTCCGGGCTTCCCCCGGCTGTGTCACGTACGTCGAACTCACAGGTCCCCTGCAGACGTCGATGAGCATGGCGACGGCCCGCACCCCGTGGGGCGGCGGGCCGTCGCCATGCTACCGAGCGGCGTCAGGCGCCGTCCTTGGTGAAGTAGTTGTGCAGTCCCGGGACGGTCAGCGTGCCGCCGAACTGGCCGGCCTGGGTGACCTTGACGTTGGTGAAGAACGCGAACGGGACGTTCAGCGGGGGCGGGGTCTCCGGGCTGAAGGTGATCGGGATGAGGCCGAAGAGGTTGCCCTTCAGCTCCTCCGTGTACATCGTCACCGTGCCGTTGCGGATGGTGGAGGTGGAGCCCTTCCGCGCCTGCACGTGGCCCGTGGTGCCCGGCATCGGGCCGACCGTCAGCTGGTGCAGGTCCTTGATGTCGATCGAGGACGCGGTGAACTTCAGCACCTTCTTGGTGGCGCCGTCGCCCGTCCGCACCTCCACGATGCCCTTGTAGTCGAGCCCGTTCAGGGTGAGCAGCGAGCTCTCCAGGATCCACGGGTCGGTGGGCAGGTTCGGGATGCCCGGCTCCAGCTTCGCGTTGGCCAGGGCCTCCGGGTCCGCGGTGGGGCACGGGAACGGCTCCTTGGCGCCGTCCGGGATGTCCTCGTCCTTCTTGGCGTCGGTGCCCTTGACGTCCTCGTCCAGCTCCTCGACCGTCCGGCCCGCCTTGCCGGCCGCCTCGCGGATGGCCTCGGTGGTCTTGCCGGCCGTGTCCTTCACGGTGTCCTTCGCCGTGTCGGTGGCCTTGTCCGCGGTCTCGTCCTCGGAGTTCTCGGTGTCCGCGGTCGCGGACGGCTTCGGGGACGCCGTGGTGGGGCTCGGGGACGGGCTCGCCGTCTCCTTGTCCTTGTCGCCGTCGAAGAGGTCCTTGAGCGCGTCACCGAGGCCCAGCGGGTCGAGCGGGTTCGTCGTCTTCGTGGGCGACGGCGTGGCGGCCGGGGTCTCGGCCGGGGCGGCCTCGGTGCTCTTCTTCGCGGTGTCGGTGGTCTTGTCCGCGGTGTCGGTGCTCTTGTCCGCGGTGTCGGTGCTCTTCGCGGTGTCGTCCGCCGAGCCCGTGGGCTTCGGGGTCACCGAGTCGCTCGTCCCCGGCGTCGGCTTCGCGCTCTCGCTCGTGGACGGGGACGGCGTCTTCGACGCGGAGGGCGTGGGGTCCGCCGACTCGCTCGGCCCGTCGGAGCGCGTGACGCAGGGGCCGGGCGCGAAGGGAATGTCCGTGGTGTCGTCGGCCATCGCCAGCCGGGGCGTGAGGCCCATCCCGACGAAGACCGCCGTCGGCATCGCGGCCAGCGCGAACGCCTTCTTGCCCGCGGGCATGTGGAGCTTCGTCAGCAGCGATTTCTTCGGGGCGGCGTGGCGGGGGCCTCTGCGTTCCCGGGTCCCGCTCTCGTCCACGCCGTTCAGCTGCTCGTCGTCACCCCGCACGGTGCCTCCCGCCCTCGGCCTCGACCGTGGTGTCGTACGCGGCCTGCTGCTCGGGAAAACCGGCCCCGTGGAGCGCGCCCTCGGGGAACGGCTCGTCCTTCGCGAACGAGACGGTCTCCGGCGCGGCCTCGGCGGAAGCGGGCTGCGCCTCCGCCGGCGCCTGTCCCGGCATCCACGACACGGAGAGCGCGCCGCCGAGCAGGGCGAGGATGAAGCCGATCAGGAAGCCGCCGATGTTGGCGACGGGTATGGAGATGAGGGCCAGCAGAATCGCCGCGACACCGGCGAACACGCGGACGATGCTGTGGAACCACATCGTCAGGCCCAGCGTGACGAGCAGGACCCCGATGATCAGCGAACCGGCGCCGGCCGTGGTGGACATCGCCAGCGTCACATTGCCGAGGTGCATGTTCGCGTACGGGAAGTACATGATGGGCACGCCGCCCAGCATGGTGAACAGTCCGGCCCAGAACGGCCGGTCACCCCGCCAGGTGCGGAAGCCTCGCCGGGCGACGGAGAGGTAGTGCTCGTTCTGCCCTTGGGATTCGGGGCTCATGGAAAACAGCTCCCTGGGAACCGGTACTGCTGTGAGAAAGAGAAGGGTGGGCGGCCGGGGACCCGTGGTGTGCCCCCGACCGCCCGGGCTAGTGCCCTAGTAGCACTCGTCGACGCCCTTGGACAGCCCAAGGTGCAGACCCGGCAGCTTGAACGTTCCTGCCGTGGTGGCCCATGCCCGCTGCTTGACATTCGTCAGCTTGGCGGTCTCGGCGCGCTGCGCGAACCCGTTCGGGTTGACGTACTTGCCACCATTGGGCTGCACGCCCGGGTTCTTCAGATCGCCCGTGCGCACACCGATGTCGATGTTGCCGAACTCGGCGTCACCCTGGAGATCCGAGACGTCGAGGTAGAGGCCGGTCGCGTCGACCAGCTTCTTCTTCCTGGCCTCGCCCGTGGCATTCCCCGGGTCACCGGCGGTGAGCCGCAGCGTCACGCTGCCCAGCCCGAACGGCAGGTTGGGGGTGACGACCGACTGGCACATCTTGGTGATGGTGGCGTGACTGAACCCGGAGACGGCCACGGCGTGCGCCTTGCCCTCCTTCGCGGCGTCAGCGCCGTCCTCGGTCGCGATGCTGCCGTACTGGACGAAGTTCTCGCCGTTCAGCTCCTGCGCCGTGACCTTGAACTCCTGGCCCGACACGCTGAAGGACGCGGCGAGCGCGCCCTGTGCCAGACCGACGCCGACGGCGGCGGTGGCTATGACGCTCGGCACCATGACGACAGCGAAACGCTTCCATCTCGTGCCACCGCGAACCTGGGAACTCATACTTTTCCTCCTTCTCGGACGTACATCTCCGGTCCGGCATCCTGCCCGACCTGGGATGGGAGAAGTGCTACGTCCTCGGAAAGGAGAGCGCCCGCGTACGGAGGCGTGTACCGCGTCCGCATCACCGGCGATCACCCCCGAGCGACAACCACTGGTCACGCGGGTGCGCGACCTCATCGGACAGGCCCTGCCGACCGGCAGGAACCCCCCTGTCCGGAGCCGGCGCCACTGCCGCCGGCCCGCCCGGTGGGGACCCAACGGAGCCGCCGCTCCCGACTGGCAGCCGGACTGGCGTTATTGGACCGAGCGTGGCCGATCGTGGTCCATTCCCGGCCGGGACACAAGGGGGTTCGTTACTCGCTGGTAACGCCCTCATAACCGGGCGACGACTTGCCGGCACCGAGCGGCCACACAGGGTTGCCCCGGGCCAACGGACGAAAAGGAGGAAGAGCAAGCGAAACGGGGCAGATCGCAAAGATCGATTTACTGCGAGTAACAGGCCGTGCTTTTATCAAGATTTGGTAAAGCAGGGCCCACTCTTGTCGCCTGACCGCGAAAACGGCCGCGGCGCCCGGAGGCGGCCGCGGCCGTGTTGTCAGTTCGGAACAATCGGACCGGACAGACCGGATCAGAACAGGACGCGCGCCAGTGCGGTGCGCGCGGCACCGACCCTCGGGTCCTCCGGGCCGATCACCTCGAAGAGGTCGAGCAGCCGCAGCCGCACCCGGTCGCGGTCCTCGCCGAAGGTCCGGCGCACGGTCTCGACCAGCCGGCCGAAGGCGTCCTCGACATGGCCGCCGACGAGGTCGAGGTCGGCCGCCGCCATCTGCGCGTCCGCGTCGGCCGGCTTCTCCGCCGCCTCCGTGCGCACCTGCTGCGGGTCCGCCGCCTGGACCCGGCCCAGCAGCTCGGCCTGGGCGAGGCCCAGCTTCGCCTCGGTGTTGGCCGGGTCGTCGGACAGCACGTTCTTGTACGCCTGGACCGCGCCCGCGAAGTCGTTGGCGTCGAGCGCCCGCGCGGCCGCCTCCAGGAGCGAGTCGTACGGGCCGGGCGGGGCCGGGGCCGCCGCCTGCGGCTCACCGGCGGCCGACGGGTCCACCGCGATGCCGGTCAGGCCGAAGCGCTCCTCGCCGACCTGGATCAGCTGGTCCAGGGTCTGCCGGATCTGGGCCTCGGGGGCCGCGCCCTGGAAGAGCGGCAGCGCCTGTCCGGCGACGACCGCGAAGACGGCGGGGATGCCCTGGATGCCGAACTGCTGCATCAGCATCTGGTTGGCGTCGACATCGACCTTGGCCAGCAGGAAGCGGCCGTTGTACTCGTGGGCCAGGCGCTCCAGGAGCGGACCCAGCTGCTTGCACGGCTCGCACCACTCGGCCCAGAAGTCGATGACGACGGGCACTTCGGCGGAGCGCTGGAGGACGTCGTTCTCGAAGCCCGCCTCGTTGACGTCGATCACGAGGGAGGACGCGGGGACGGCCGCGGGGCCGCCCTGACGTGCGGACTCGGCGCGCGCCTGCTCCGCCTTCGCCTTGGCCTCTCCGGCCGCCTTCACCGCGGCGAGGTCGACGACGCCGCTCATGGACATGTTTCTGGGCTGCATGCGTACATCCTCCCCCTTCGGTGCGCCGTTCCGGAAAGCGATACGGGAAACCGCGCCCGTCCGCGACCCCCGCCGGTGTGCGGGGTGGACGGACAGACACGGTTCCGGGGCCCCTGAAAGACCCGGTGCGGCACCCGGTCCCCACCCGGCGCCTGTGGCTGTCGTTCGTGCGTGGCGTCCACGACGGTCCGGACCGTCGCCTTACGCTACGACCCGTAGCGTAACTGGCCACGCCCCCTCACGCACAAGAGTGTTCGGTGATCTGTCTCACGGCTTCCGAGGCCGGTCGGATTTACCTACTGACGGGTATGGTCTCGGCATGCTCAGCCGCCCCCACCCCAAACCCGCACGATCGGGACGCCCGCGCAGCGCCGAGGCCGACGAGGCGATCCTGGAGGCGACCAGAGCCTCGCTGGTGGACCTCGGCTGGTCGAAGCTGACCATGGGTGACGTGGCGACGCGGGCCGGGGTCGCCAAGACGACCCTCTACCGGCGCTGGGCGGGCAAGAACGAACTGGTCGTGGACGCGGTCGCGGTGCTCTTCGACGAGCTGGAGATGCCGGACCTGGGCAGCCTGGCCGCCGATGTGGAGGCGGTCGTGCTCCAGTTCGCCGCGCTGCTCGACCGGCCGGAGACCCGGACCGCGCTGATGGCGGTGGTCGCCGAGTCGACGCGGGACGAGGCGCTGCGGGCCCGCATCCGCGACTCGATCGTCAACCGGCAGAAGCGGCTCGTGCTCCAGGGGCGGCGGCGGGCGCAGGAGCGCGGGGAGCTGCCCGTCGAGCCGGACCAGGCCACGGCGGACCTGACGGCGGACCTGATCTTCGATGTGATCGCCGGTGCGGTGGTGCACCGGACGCTGGTGAGCGCCGAGCCCGTCGATGCCGACTGGGCCCGGCGCTTCACGCTGCTGCTGCTGGCGGGCCTGGGCGCGGCCGCCGGACAGCCGGTACGTCAGAAGCCGGCCGGCTCCGTGTAGACGCCCCACTCGTCGCGCAGGACGCCGCAGATCTCGCCGAGGGTGGCCTCCGCGCGGACCGCGTCGAGCATCGGCCCGATCATGTTGGAGCCGTCGCGGGCGGCGGCCAGCATCGCGTCCAGGGCGCTCTTGACCCGGGCGTCGTCGCGGGCCTCCTTGCGGCCGGCGAGCACGCGGACCTGCTCGCGCTCGACCTCGTGGCTGACGCGCAGGATCTCCAGGTCGCCGGTGACCGAGCCGTGCGCCACGTTGACGCCGACGACCTTCTTCTCACCCTTCTCCAGGGCCTGCTGGTAGCGGAACGCGGACTCCGCGATCTCGCCGGTGAACCACCCGTCCTCGATGCCGCGCAGGATGCCGGAGGTCATCGGGCCGACCGGGTGCTGCCCGTCGGGGTGGGCGCGGGTGCCGCGCTCCTTGATCTGCTCGAAGATCTTCTCGGCCTCGGCCTCGATGCGGTCGGTGAGCTGCTCCACGTACCAGGAACCGCCCAGCGGGTCGGCCACGTTGGCGACGCCGGTCTCCTCCATCAGCACCTGCTGGGTGCGCAGCGCGATCTCGGCGGCCTGCTCGGAGGGGAGCGCCAGGGTCTCGTCGAGGGCGTTGGTGTGCAGCGAGTTGGTGCCGCCGAGGACGGCGGACAGGGCCTCCACGGCGGTGCGTACGACGTTGTTGTACGGCTGCTGCGCGGTGAGGGAGACCCCGGCGGTCTGGGTGTGGAAGCGCAGCCACTGGGCCTTGTCGGTCTTCGCGCCGTACGTCTCCTTCATCCAGCGGGCCCAGATGCGGCGGGCGGCGCGGAACTTGGCGATCTCCTCGAAGAAGTCGAGGTGCGCGTCGAAGAAGAAGGACAGGCCGGGCGCGAAGGTGTCGACGTCGAGACCGCGCGAGAGGCCGAGCTCCACGTAGCCGAAGCCGTCGGCGAGGGTGTACGCCAGCTCCTGCGCGGCCGTCGCCCCGGCCTCGCGGATGTGGTAGCCGGAGACGGAGAGCGGCTTGTACGCGGGGATGGAGCTCGCGCAGTGCTCCATCAGGTCGCCGATGAGGCGCAGATGGGGCTCGGGCTGGAACAGCCACTCCTTCTGCGCGATGTACTCCTTGAAGATGTCCGTCTGGAGGGTGCCGTTGAGGACGGCCGGGTCGACGCCCTGGCGCTCGGCGGCGACCAGGTACATGCAGAAGACCGGGACGGCCGGGCCGCTGATCGTCATCGACGTCGTGACGTCGCCGAGCGGGATGTCCTTGAAGAGGACCTCCATGTCGGCGGCGGAGTCGATGGCGACGCCGCAGTGGCCGACCTCGCCGAGGGCGCGGGGGTCGTCGGAGTCGCGGCCCATCAGGGTCGGCATGTCGAAGGCCACGCTGAGCCCGCCGCCGCCGGCGGCCAGGATCATCTTGTAGCGCTCGTTCGTCTGCTCGGCGTTGCCGAAGCCGGCGAACTGGCGGATGGTCCAGGTGCGGCCCCGGTAGCCGGTCGGGTGGAGCCCCCGGGTGAAGGGGTACTCGCCGGGCCAGCCGATCCGCTCGAAGCCCTCGTACGCGTCCCCGGGGCGGGGGCCGTAGACCGGCTCCACCGGGTCCCCGGACAGCGTGGTGAAGTCCGCGTCACGCTTGCGGGCCTTGTCGTAACGGGCCTGCCAGCGGCGGCGGCCTTCCTCGATCGCGTCAGCGTCCATGCCTCCAATTTACTAGGACGTCCTAGTAAATGTCGATGACAAACCGCCCGGCGCTTCGCGCGGGGCGGTTCGGAGGCGTCAGACGTTCGCCGGGGCGGCGGGCGTCGCGTCCGCGACCAGCGGCTCGACCTCGCGGACGACCTTGCGCTCCACGAAGAACGCGGCCGTCGGGATCGTGCCCGAGATGAGCACCCAGGCGAGCTTGCCCGTCGGCCACTTCGCCTTAGAGCCCAGGTCGAAGGCGAAGATCAGGTAGATGATGTACAGCACGCCGTGGATCTGGGAGACGACGAGCGTCAGACCCTCGCCCTTGTCGAAGCCGTATTTGAAGATCATGCACACGCAGAGGATCAGCAACATGACGGCGGTGACGTAAGCCATCACCCGGTATCGGGTCAGCACACTGCGTTTCATGCCAACGAGCGTAACCGGACGTCCGGGGCGATCTTGCAGCGGGCCGGGCACCGGAACCGCGCCTCTCAGATCTCCTCGAAGTCCTGCGCGGCGATGCGCAGGGGCCGCAGCAGCGCGAAGATCTCGGCGCACTCCTCGGCGTCGTAGACGCCGAGCCCGAACTCCATCGCGACCAGGTCCCGGGTGGCCGCTTCCACGACCTCGCGGCCCTTGTCGGTGATCGAGGCCAGCGTGCCCCGCCCGTCGTTCGGGTTCGGGCGCTTGCCGACCAGGCCCGAGCGCACCAGCCGGTCCACGGTGTTCGTCACGGACGTGGGGTGGACCATCAGCCGCTCGCCGATCTTGGACATCGGCAGCTCGCCCTCCTTGGAGAAGGTGAGCAGCACCAGCGCCTCGTACCGCGCGAAGGTCAGTCCGTACGGCTTGACGACGGCGTCGACCTCGGCGAGCAGGATCTGCTGCGCCCGCATGATCGAGGTGATCGCCGCCATGGACGGGACCGGGCCCCAGCGCTGCTGCCAGAGCTCGTCGGCGCGGGCGATGGGATCGAAGGGAAGACTGAGCGGCTTCGGCACGGCCACGACCTTACCCATGGGGAACTTGGCGGTCCTCCCCGTCTCGCACTTCGGTCCGGGGCTCCTCGCGCCCGGGTGCGGTCCGGCGGATCTCGGCGATCAGGGGCAGGACGCACAGCGTGCCCACCAGCCCCGCCCCCGCGACCACCACGTGCACCGGAACGAACTCGGCGGCCAGCCCCGCCAGGGCCATGCCGACGCCCTGGAGCGTCATCAGCCCGGCGGTGAGCAGCGTCATCGCCCGGCCGCGCAGCTCCTCGGGGACGGCGTCGACGAACCACTGGTCGAGGCCGATGTTGTACGCGGCACCTACCCCGGCGAGCGCGAGCGCCGCCAGGGTCAGCGCCATACCGGGGCGCAGCGCGTACAGCAGCAGCGGCAGCAGTCCGAGGGCGGCGACCGGGAGCACGAGCCGCGAGCGCAGCCGTGGGCTCAGCCTGGAGCCCACGTACAGCTCGGCGGCGATGTGGCCAACCGGCATGGCGCACATCAGCAGGCCGAGGGCGGCGGGCCCGAGGCCGGCCTCGTCCGCGTACGGGGCGGCCAGCGCCTCCGGCGCGACGACGAACAGCGCGGGCAGCCAGAAGAGCAGCATCAGGGCGCGGACCCGGCGGTCGCCGAAGACCGCGCGGGCGCCGCTCAGCGATTCCCGGAACAGGGCACCGCCGCGTTCACCCGCGGACCGGGCGGGCCGGTCGCGGGTACCGAACCGGAGCAGGGCCGCCGAGCAGAGGAACGTACCGGCGGTGATCGTGATCGCCCCGCGCGGGGAGAGCGCGGCCAGCAGCACCCCGCCCACGCCGAAGCCGGTCATCAGGGCGCTCTGCGAGACGATCCGCAGCAACGAGCGCCCCAGGACGAACAGCTCGCCCTCGCCCAGGATGTCGGTGAGCGCGGCCATCCGCGTCCCGGTGAAGACCGGGGAGACGGAGGCGACCAGGCAGCGCAGCGCGAGGAGTGCGCCGACCGGAGTGCCCGGCAGCACCATGAACGCGACGCAGACCGCGCAGATCAGGTCGCAGGTGACGAGCACCCGCCGGGCCGGGTAGCGGTCGGCGACCCCGGCGAAGAGGGTGCCGCCGACGAGATACGGGAGGAAGCCGAGCGCGAAGGTGAGGGCGCTCAGCAGCGGCGAGCCCGTGAGGCCGTAGACGAGGACGGTGAGCGCGAGTTCGCTGACGACGACCCCGAGCAGGGAGAGCAGATGGGCGGCGAAGACGGCGCGGAACTCGCGTACGGCGAAGACGGCGCGGTAGCCGCGGGGGGCGGACGGAGCGTCCGTCGCGACGGGGGCGGTGCCCTGCGGGCGGGTGCTGTTGCTCGGCATGGCGGCAGCCTGGAGGACCGGTCGGCCCTCGCCGTAGTCTTTCGGCTGACACCGAATCTTCGCGGGGGTCGCCCATGCCGTTCCATCTCCACCTCGACGAGAACGACCTGTTGCGCTGCCGGTTCGCGCTCTCCCCGCTCTGGGAGACCCAGGCCGCCGTGCGTACGCTGCTGCGCCCGCAACGGCACGGGTACCACCGGCCCTGGCTGCGGCGGATCGAGGCCGCGGCCTCGGGGCTCGATCTGCGGCCGCTCTGGTCGCTCATGACCGACGGGGGGCACAATCCGGACTTCCTCTGCCCGCCTCCGCCGAGGCCGAACGTCACCTTCGCGGACGAGATCGAGGCGGTCCGCGCCACCGCCCCCGAGCTGGTCGCCGAGGACCTGGCGCTGACCCTGGCCGACCAGCCGGGGGCCCTGGACTCCGCCGCCGGCCGAGCGCTGCTGGCGGACCCGGCGCGTGCCTTGCGGGAGCTGGCCGATCTCCTCGAAGAGGCGTGGCGGACGCTGGTCGAACCGGACTGGTCGAGGCTGCGCGCCCTGCTGGAGGCCGATATCGCCTACCACTCGCGACGGCTGGCCGAGGTGGGATTCGCACGGCTTCTCGGGGAGCTGAGCCCGCAGCTGACGTGGACCGACTCCACCCTGACCCTGGTGGGGATGCGGGGCCGGCACTCACGGGTGCTCGGCGGGCAGGGCCTCGTGCTGATCCCCAGCGTCTTCGCCTGGCCGGACGTGGTCAGCGGGTACGAGCCGCCCTGGCCGCCCGCCGTGATCTACCCCGCGCGCGGCATCGGCAGCCTGTGGACCGAGCCGGGCGGCACCACGCCGGACGCCCTGGCGCGACTGCTCGGGCGGACCAGGGCGGACGTCCTGTGCGCGCTGGACGAGCCGGCCGGCACCAGCGCGCTGGCGCACCGGCTGCGGCTCGCCCCCTCGTCCGTGTCGGAGCACCTGTCGGTGCTGCGGGCGGCGGGGCTGCTGACCTCGCGGCGCTACGGGCACCAGGTGCTGTACGAGCGGACGCCGCTGGGGATCGCGCTGGCGGTGCCGGAATGAGGAGAGCCCCCGCCGGCCGGTCCGGGGCGGGGGCTTCGCGTACGTGCGTACGGAGGGTCAGTCGGCTAGATACCGCTCGACGGTCTCCACCTTGGAGGTGAGCCCGTCGGTGACTCCGGGGCGGATGTCCGCCTTCAGGACGAGCGAGACCCGCCCGGCCCGCGCCTCGACGGCGGCCACGGCGCGCTTCACGACGTCCATGACCTCGTCCCACTCCCCCTCGATGGAGGTGAACATGGCGTCCGTGCGGTTGGGCAGCCCGGACTCGCGGACGACCCGGACGGCGTCGGCGACGTACTCGCCGACGTCCTCGCCGGCCCCGAGCGGGCTGACGGAGAAGGCGACGATCATGCGCTGACCGTGCCTTCGCGGCGGGCCCGGGCGGCGATGACGCTGTCCGCCTCGTAGCGCTTGAGCACCTTGTCGCCGTACAGACCGCCGAACGGCAGCACGCACAGCAGGAAGAAGAACGCGACGCGCTTGAGCGGCCACTTGGTCTTCGCCCACACGTCGAGCAGCAGCACGACGTAGATCACGAAGAGCACGCCGTGCAGCATGCCCAGCGGCATCATCAGGAAGTCGATGTCGGAGACCCGGCTCAGCACTGAGCCGAAGAGGATCAGCGCCGGGAAGGACAGCGCCTCGGGAATCGAGATGAGGCGCAGCCGGTGCAGGGCGGTAGCGGTCTTGATGTCCACGGGGGCACCTTCGGTGGGAGGGGCGTGACAGCTTGTGAACGCACGCACAAGCGGCACCCATTGTGACATCGCGGGCGGGGAGGTCCCGCGCCGGGTCCGGACGGAACGGCGGAGCCGGCGCCCGGTGTTCCGTGCGAAGTACGTCCCGATCGCGTCCGGGTCCCGTACCGGATGCGTATCAGGGGCGGTCACGGGCGCCCGTTGGCACGACTGCCCCTGTTCCGGCGGCGGTGGCTGCGGCTATTTTCGCCGGGTGGCAATGTTCCGGCTTGAGGGAAACAAGACGCTCGCCGTCGATCTGGCAGGCGATGCCGTCAAGGCGAAGAACGGCTCGATGGTCGCGTACGAGGGCCAGATGACGTTCAAGAAGATGACGGGCGGCGGTGAGGGACTGCGCGGGATGGTGACCCGCAGGCTGACCGGTGAGTCGATGGCCGTGATGCAGGTCAGCGGGCAGGGCACCTGCTACTTCGCGGACCGGGCGAGCGAGATCAACCTGGTCTCGCTGCACGGCGACAAGCTGTACGTCGAGGCGAGCAATCTGCTCTGCACCGACGCGGGGCTGCGCACCGGCACCACGTTCACCGGCCTGCGCGGCGGGGCGACGGGCAACGGCCTGTTCACCACCACCGTGGAGGGGACCGGCCAGGCGGCGATCATGTCGGACGGCACGGCCGTGGTGCTGCGGGTCTCCCCCCAGTACCCGCTGTTCGTCGACCCGGGCGCGTACATCGCCCACCAGGGCAGCCTCCAGCAGAACTTCCAGTCCGGGGTGAACTTCCGGACGCTGATCGGTGAGGGCTCCGGCGAGTCCTTCCAGATCCGCTTCGAGGGCGACGGACTGGTCTACGTGCAGCCCAGCGAGCGGAACACGATCGGGGGGAACGTCTGATGCCGTTCCGTGAGATCAACTCCAAGATGGTCGAGGCGACAGTGATCCCCGGCCAGAAGATGTTCAGCCAGCGCGGGGCGATGCTCGCGTACCGGGGTGAGGTGGCGTTCACACCGAACATCCAGGGCGGCCAGGGCGGCATGATGTCGATGATCGGCCGCCGGCTGGCCAACGAGGCGACCCCGCTGATGACGGTCGAGGGCAACGGCACGGTGATGTTCGGCCACGGCGGCCACCACATCCACGTGATCAACCTCTCCGGGGACACCCTCTACGTGGAGGCGGACCGGCTGCTCGCCTTCGACGGGACGCTCCAGCAGGGCACGATGTTCATGGGTTCGCAGGGCGGCGTGATGGGCATGGTGCGCGGCCAGGTGACCGGGCAGGGCCTGTTCACCACGACGCTCCAGGGGCATGGCGCCGTGGCCGTGATGGCGCACGGCGGGGTGATCGAGCTGCCGATCGCCCCGGGCCGCGACGTGCACGTCGACCCCCAGGCGTACGTCGCCCACCACGGCGACGTACGCAACAAGCTCTCCACCGCGCTCGGCTGGCGCGAGATGGTGGGGCGCGGCTCGGGCGAGGGCTTCCAGCTGCAGCTGAGCGGCAATGGTGCGGTGTACGTCCAGGCGTCGGAGGAGAAGCTGTGAACGGGCCCGTGGTCTTCGACCCGATGACGCTGCCGTCGGACGACAACGTCAACGCGTACACCTTCTGTGTGGAGCTCAAGGGGAGCCAGTGGTTCCTCCAGAAGGGCAAGATGATCGCCTACTACGGGCAGATCAACTTCGACGGCATCGGGCACGGCCGGTTCGAGCGGCTGGTCCGGTCGAGCTTCCACTCGCCGCTGCACGCGAGCGACTGGGTGGTGGCCGAGGGCAGCGGCAAGATGCTGCTCGCCGACCGGGCGTTCGACGTGAACTCCTACGACCTGGACGACGGGAACCTGACGATCCGGTCCGGCAACCTGCTCGCGTACCAGCCGTCGCTGGCGCTGAAGCAGTCGATCGTGCCCGGGTTCCTGACGCTGATCGGCACCGGCAAGTTCGTCGCCGCATCCAACGGTCCGGTGGTCTTCATGGAGCCCCCGCTGCGGGTGGACCCGCAGGCGCTGGTCGGCTGGGCGGACTGCCCGTCCCCCTGCCACCACTACGACCACGGCTACATGACCGGCCTCCTGGGCGGCCTGCGCGGGCTGACCGGGATCGGCGGCGCCTCGGGCGAGGAGCACCAGTTCGAGTTCGTCGGCGCCGGCACGGTGCTGCTCCAGTCCTCCGAGGCGCTGATGGCCGAACAGCCGACGGGGGCGGTGCCGCAGCAGGCGGGGGTGCCGGGTGGGGGTGCCCGGCCGGGGCAGACGCCCCGGGCGCCCGGTCAGCTGGGGGACCTCCAGCGTCGCTTCGGGTTGTGAACGGTAGTCTGCGGAGTGTGACGTCGAACGTCTGCGCCCTGGCGCGGTCCGCATGCGCGGTGCCGGGTGTCACATCCCCACACTTCGTCCGGCTTTCAACTTCTTAGGTAGAATCCATACATGGAGACCGAGACGGCCACCCGCTGGCTGAGCGACGCCGAGCAGTGCGCCTGGCGCATCCACCTGGATGTCGGCAGGCTGCTGACCCACCAGCTGGAGAAGGACCTCCAGCCGTTCGGCTTGACCATGAACGACTACGAGATCCTCGTCAATCTGTCGGAGTCCGAGGACCGGCGGATGCGGATGAGCGACCTCGCGGGCGCGACCCTGCAGTCCAAGAGCCGGCTCTCGCACCAGATCACGCGCATGGAGAGCGCGGGTCTGGTCCGCCGGGAGAACTGCGAGTCGGACCGGCGGGGGCTGTACGCGGTACTGACGGAGGAGGGGGCGGAGACGATGCGGCGGGTGGCGCCGCACCATGTGGCATCGGTCCGTCGCCACTTCGTGGACCTGTTGTCGCCGGAGGCGCTGGCGGAGTTGCGGTCGGCGTTGGCACCGGTGGCGGAGCATTTGCGGGGGCAGCGGTAGGGGTACGGCGCGGCGGGTGCGGCGGGGCAGAATCAAGCCCCTCCGGCGTGTGAGGAGCGGGGGTACGGGGGCAGCGCCCCCGGAACAGCCCGGGTCACGGTGCGTACGCCGAGAGCACCGTGCCGTTCTCGAAGCTCGCGAGCACCGTGTCGCCCTGCGCGAGGACGGACACCGACGCCGGGTCCGGGTAGTCGCCCGCCGTCGGGCCCGGCCAGCCCTTGATCTCCGCCGCGCCCCGGGGTTCCACCTCGCCCTCCGAGGCCAGCGGGACAACCGTCGGGCCGTAGTCCTGCACGATCATCGCGCGGTCACCGACGACGAACGGCGCGCCCGACTGGGCCATGTACTCGTCGCACTCACACGTCGACCACCGCACCTCGCCGGACGCCAGGTCCACCGCGTAGATCCGGTCCGGGCTGCTCACCACGACCGTGCCGTCGGCCGCCAGTGCGGGGCGGTACGCGATGTCCACGCCGGGGAGGAGCGTGCGCCGGTTCCCGGGGGACGTCACGTCGGCCACGGTCAGGCCGTCCGGGCCGGGGCAGAGCAGCTGCTCGCCCTTCAACACCGGGGTGCGGCATGGCGCGCCGGCCGCCGAGACGCGGGTCCCGTCCGACGCCTTCAGGACCGTGACCGCCTCGCCCGCCGCGACGAGCCGGCCCTCGTCCAGGAGGAGTTCCGGGGTCTCGGACGGCTCCCGCCACCCCTTGTCCCAGAGCCGGCCGTGGTCGCCGGTCAGGCGGCGCGCGATGAGCCGGCCCGTCGCGGAGCCCCGCGCCTTCGTGGCGTAGTACAGGGTGTCGCCCGACTGCACGGAATCGGCCACGGCCACCCCGTCCGGCAGCCGTTCGCGCCACTTCTCGGCGCCGTCGGACAGCCCGCGCGCCACCAGGGCGCCGCCCTCGAACGCGTAGACCGTGGCGTCCAGGACCGCCGCCACCGACGTGGGTCCGGACCCGGTCCGCGCGCCGCGCCACAGCCGCTTGCCGTCCGCCGCCGCCAGCGCGGTGACCCGGTGGGGGCCCGCGCACACCAGTGACGTACCGGCGTACACGCACTCCACCCGGCCGTCGTCCACCTGGGCGTGCCAGGCGTGCCAGCCCTCCGGGCGGGCGGAGACGTCGGCCGCCGCCGTGCCGAAGTCGCCGGTGCGGCCCGGTCCCGCATGCGGGAAGACCACCCGGCCGACGCCCTCGGTGGACGCGGCGTCGGAGGCGGACGCCGTCGGCCGGGCGCCCCCGCCGGTGTCGTCCTGCCCGTCGTCACCGGGGAGGAGCCCCGGGAGGAGGACCGCGCCCAGGGCGACGCACGCGGCCGTCGCCAGCGCGGCGAGCCCGAGCCGCAGCCGTCTGCCGCGCTTCCGGTCCCCCGGGGCCGCGAGCGGCACGACCGGGGTGCGGGCGAACGCCGGGTGGTGGGGCGGGAGCGGCGGGGCGGCCGGGGCGGGCGCCGCCGCCCATGCGCAGGCGTCGGCCGCCGCCGCGTGGGCGGCCAGCTGCCCCCGTACCGCGCCGGTCCACGGGAACGCGCCCGGCGCCGGCCGTTCCGGCAGCAGCAGGTCCGCGAGGCGGCCGGGCGTGGGCCGGGCGGCCGGGTCGGTGCGCAGGCACGCCTCGATCACCGGGCGCAGCGTGGGCGGTACGCGGGAGAGCTCGGCCTCGCCCCGGGAGATCCGGAAGATCACGGCGGCCATGTCGGAGTCGTCGAACGGCCCGTGCCCCGTCGCCGCGAAGGCCAGCACCGCGCCCAGGCAGAACACATCGGACGCGGGCACCAGCGCGCGGGAGCCGTTGACGTGCTCGGGCGAGATGTAGCCGGGGCTGCCGACGACGACCCCGGTACGGGTGAGCTGGGTGGCGTCGAACGCCTGGGCGATCCCGAAGTCGATGACCTTCGGGCCGTCCGGCCCGAGGAGCACGTTGCCCGGCTTCAGGTCGCGGTGCAGGACGCGTACGGCGTGCATGTCCGCCAGTGCCAGGGCCAGTCCGGCGCCGAGGGCCCGGACCACCGGTTCGGGGAGCGGTCCGCCCCGGGTCACCGCCTCGGCGAGCGAGGGTCCGGGGACGTACTCGGTGGCCAGCCACGGCAGCCGGCCGCTCGCGTCGCCGCCCACCAGCGCGGCGGTGTGCGGGCTGCGGACGGCCTCGGCTGCGGCGATCTCGCGGCGGAAGCGGACCCGGAAGCCGTCGTCCAGGTCCAGGTCGGGGCGGACGGTCTTGAGGGCGACGAGCCCCTGCGGTCCGCCCACGGGCCGGGCGAGATACACCTCGCCCATGCCGCCCGCGCCGAGCAGCCCGAGCAACTGATACGGCCCGATCAGCCGGGCCCGCCCGGCCGGCAGCGGCTGGATCACTGTGCGCTCTCCTCGGTCGTACGGGGTCGGTCCGGGTCGTGCGTCGTGCGTCGTGCGTCGTGCGTCGTGCGGGATCAGGCCGGGAGCCGTACGGAGACCGTCGTGCCGTCGTCGTAGACGATGTGCACCACCCCGCCCACCGGCAGCACCCGGGGAGCGAGCAGTTCCTTGCCCAGTTCGATGCCCTGGGCCCTGTCGTAGTCCGGGGTCGCGCTCGGGCCGGGGGCACCGGGGACCTCGGTCCTCCTGAGGGGGCCGAGCGTGCCGTCGGGGCGCACCGCCACCGTGTACAGCGTCCTGGTGTCCGCCCAGACCACGGTGTCGGCGACGACGAGCGGCGCGGAGACCGGGTTGCTCATCCCCTCCTCGGGGTGGAGCGTCAGCGGGTAGCGGCCGAGGGTGCGGCCGTCCGCCCGGCTCACGACGTCGATCTCGTCGGGCACGCTCTCCACGTACTCGTCGCCCCTGCTCAGCACGACGACCCGGTCGCCGACCGCGCTCAGCGTCGCGCCGGACACCAGCCCGGCGTCCAGCTCCACCCGCCCTTCGGCCCCGAGGTCGCCGGTCCTGAACCGCAGGACGGCGACGTCCTCGCCGAAGCCCGAGTCGCCCTCGTCGTTGGGCGTGAAGGTCGCGCAGAAGGCCGAGGTGCCGCGCACCCGGAGGTCCCCGCAGCCGGAGTTTATGGATTCCTGCTCCGCGTCGCCCCCTGCCGTGCCCAGCAGCCGGCCGTCCTCGGGGCGGAACGCCTTCGGGCCCTCAAGGCCGATCGCGTACACCGCCTTGCCGTCGGTGGCGACGGGCCAGAAGTTGCCCTTCTGCGCCATGGCGATGTCCTCCTCCGCCAGCCGCTTCCGCCACTTCTCGGTGCCCGTCCTCCGGTCGTACGCGGCGAGTTCGGCACCGTCGGACGCCGATGCGGCGGCGAAGACGAGGTCGCCGACGACCAGCGGCGCGCTCTCCAGGGCCAGGGCCTCGCCCGCCCTGGTCTCCCAGCGCCCCTTGCCCGTGCGGGCGTCCAGCGCGTGGAGGCGGCCGCCGACGGCGAGCAGGACGGTGTCGTCGTACACCGTGGGCAGGGTGGCCCCGGCGGGCATGAAGAACGCGCCGCTGGGCCCGTAGCCCGCCTGCCGGCCGGACATCTCCTGGCCCGAGTCGAACGTCCACAGGTGGCGGCCGTCGGCGGCCGACAGCGCCTCGTACGTGCCGTCGACCAGCCGGCACACCAGCGCGTCGCGTCCGGCCGAGCAGCCGAGCGGGGGATGCGCGAACGTGCCCCGCCACGGCTTCTGCCAGCCGGCGGGGCGTACGTCGCGGCCGTAGGGGACGGTCCCCGAGGCGTCCGGGCCGCCCTTCTCGCCCACGCCCGCCACCATGGCCGCCGTCTCCGGCCCACCGCCGCCCGGTGACGCCTCGGCGCCGCCGCGCTCGCGCCACCCCAGGTACCCGCCGGTGGCCGCGCCCAGCAGGACCAGGGCCACCAGGGCGGCGGCGAGACCCCGCCTCGGGCGGCGCGGGGTCTCGGGGAGGCCGGGGCCCTCGGTGGGGGCGAGGTGCACGGGGGGAACGAAGTCCGGCGCCACGGCGGGCCAAACGGGCGCGGCCGGGCTCACGGTGGCGGCCTGGGTGGGCGTGTAGCCGGGCAGCAGGGGGCCGCCCAGGGCGGTGACGCGCGCCAGCTCCCTTCCGTACTCCGCGATCCGCGCGCCGACCGGGGCGGGCCAGCCGGACGCGGCGCCGGGCGTCAGCCGTTCGGCGAGGGCGGCGGCGGTGGGACGGGCGGCCGGGTCGGCGGTGAGGCAGTCCTCCAGGACCGCGCGCAGGCCGTCCGGCACGTCCGCGAGGTCGGCCTCGACGTATTTGACGCGGTACAGGACGGCCGCCACGGGCCCGTCGCCGAAGGGGTCGCGCCCGGTGACGGCGAAGCAGAGCACGGAGGCGAGGCAGAAGACGTCGGAGGCCGGGACGACGCGCCCACTGCCCGCGACGTGCTCCGGGGACATGAAGGCGGGGCTGCCGACCATCCGGCTGGTCGTGGTGAGCGGGGTGGCGCCGGTGTCCCGGGCGATCCCGAAGTCGATGAGGCGGGGCCCGTCGGCGGCGAGCATGACGTTGCCCGGCTTCACGTCCCGGTGCACGATCCCCGCCGCGTGCACGGCCGCCAGCGCGCGGGCGAGCCCGGCGCCCAGCATCCGCACCTCGGCCTCGTCCAGCGCGCCCGCCCCGCGCACGGCGGCGGAGAGCGTCGGACCGGCCACGTACGCGGTGGCGAGCCAGGGCACGGCGGCGTCGGCGTCCCCGTCGAGCAGCGGGGCGAGGTGGGCGCCGGTGACGGACCGGGCGACGGCGATCTCGCGGCGGAAGCGGTCGCGGAAGCCGGGGTCCTGCGCCACGTCGCGCCGGACGGTCTTGACGGCGGCGGGCGCGGTGGAGCCGCCCCGGTCACCGAGGAAGACCTCCCCCATGCCGCCGGCGCCCAGCCGGGCCCGGATCGTGTACGGGCCGATGGTCCTGGGCGAGTCGTCCCTGAGCGGACCGAGCATGTGCCACTTCCCCCCTCGTGCGCATGACCGGCGGCCATCCTGCCACGGGGGTAAGGGAGTTGAGGCGGATACGGGCCCTCCCGGACGCGGCTCGTCCGGGAGGGCTCCGGACCGTCAGCTCTCGCCCGTCAGCCCCGCCACCAGTTCGTCGGCCGCCGCGTACGGGTCGAGGCGGCCGGCCACGATGCGTTCGGCGAGGGCGTCCAGGCGGCGGTCGCCGTGCAGGGTGCCGATGCGTTCGCGGAGGCGGGTGACCGCGATCGCCTCGACCTCGCGGGCGGCGCGGGCGGCCCGGCGGTCGCCGAGGACGCCGTGCTCCTCCATCCAGGCCCGGTGCTTCTCCAGGGCCTCGACCACCTCGTCGACGCCCTCGCCCCGGGCGGCGACCGTCTTCACGATCGGCGGCCGCCAGTCGCCGGGGCCCCGGGACTCCCCGAGGCCCAGCATGTGGTTGAGCTCGCGGGCGGTGGCGTCGGCGCCGTCCCGGTCCGCCTTGTTCACGACGTACACGTCGCCGATCTCCAGGATCCCCGCCTTCGCGGCCTGGATGCCGTCGCCCATGCCGGGGGCGAGGAGGACGACCGAGGTGTCGGCCTGCGAGGCGATCTCCACCTCGGACTGGCCGACGCCCACGGTCTCCACCAGGATCACGTCGAAGCCCGACGCGTCCAGCACCCGGATCGCCTGCGGGGCCGCCCAGGCGAGGCCGCCGAGGTGGCCGCGGGTCGCCATGGAGCGGATGTAGACACCGGGGTCGGACGCGTGGTCCGACATCCGGACCCGGTCGCCGAGCAGCGCCCCGCCGGAGAACGGCGAGGACGGGTCGACGGCGAGTACCGCGACCCGCTTGCCCTGCTTCCGGTACGCGGAGACGAGCGCCGACGTCGACGTGGACTTGCCGACGCCCGGCGAACCGGTCAGGCCGACCACGTACGCGCTGCCCGCCAGCGGCGCCAGGGCCGCCATCACCTCGCGCAGCTGCGGCGAGGCACCCTCCACCAGGGAGATGAGCCGGGCCACCGCCCGCGGCCCTCCCGCACGGGCCTGCTCCACCAGGGTGGGGACGTCCACCATCACCGCTCCGTTCCGCTCACCGGGTCCTCGCGTACCGCTCTACTTGCCCGGCACGCGCAGGATCAGCGCGTCGCCCTGGCCGCCGCCGCCGCACAGCGCCGCCGCACCGGTGCCGCCGCCGCGCCGCTTGAGCTCCAGCGCCAGGTGCAGCACCACGCGGGCGCCGGACATGCCGATGGGGTGGCCGAGCGCGATGGCGCCGCCGTTGACGTTGACCTTGTCCGAGGTGACGCCGAGGTCCTTCATGGACTGGACGGCGACGGCCGCGAACGCCTCGTTGATCTCGATCAGGTCCAGGTCCTCGACGCCGATGCCCTCCTTCTTCAGGGCGTGCCGGATGGCGTTGGACGGCTGCGACTGGAGCGAGTTGTCCGGGCCCGCCACATTGCCGTGGGCGCCGATCTCGGCGATCCACTCCAGGCCCAGTTCCTCGGCCTTGGCCCTGCTCATGACGACGACCGCGGCGGCGCCGTCGGAGATCTGCGAGGAGGTGCCCGCGGTGATCGTGCCGTCCTTGGCGAAGGCCGGGCGCAGCTTGCCCAGCGACTCCGCGGTGGTCTCGGGGCGGATGCCCTCGTCCTTGGCGAAGAGGACCGGGTCGCCCTTGCGCTGCGGGATCTCGACCGGGGTGATCTCGGCCTCGAACAGGCCGTTCTTCTGGGCGGCGGCGGCGCGCTGGTGGGAGAGGGCGCCGATCTCGTCCTGGGCGGCGCGGTCGAGGCCGAGGCGGGCGTTGTGCTTCTCGGTGGACTCGCCCATCGGGATGTTCTCGTAGGCGTCGGTCAGACCGTCGTACGCCATGGAGTCCAGCATCTCGATCGCGCCGTACTTGTGGCCCTCGCGGGACTTGGGGAGCAGGTGCGGGGCGTTGGTCATGGACTCCTGGCCGCCGGCCACGACGACGTCGAACTCACCGGCGCGGATGAGCTGGTCGGCCAGGGCGATGGCGTCGAGCCCGGAAAGGCACACCTTGTTGACGGTGAGCGCGGGCACGTTCATCGGGATGCCGGCCTTGACCGCGGCCTGGCGGGCGGGGATCTGGCCCGCGCCGGCCTGGAGCACCTGGCCCATGATCACGTACTCGACCTGGTCGCCGCCGATGCCGGCCCGGTCCAGCGCCGCCTTGATGGCGATGCCGCCGAGGTCGGCGCCGGAGAAGGTCTTCAGGGAGCCGAGGAGCCGGCCCATGGGCGTCCGGGCGCCCGCGACGATCACGGAGGTGGTACCGGTCGTTCCTGACATGAGGCACAGCCCCTTGGGTTGGATGTGAACGAGGGTTTACTTGAATGTACTGAGCGGTACCCGCCCCGTCATCCGCCCGCGAGTGTGATCGCGCGCACCTTGCGCAACCGTCGGGAGCACGCTGCACTGTCCCCATGCTGACGCGAATCGACCACATCGGGATCGCCTGTTTCGACCTCGACAAGACCGTCGAGTTCTACCGCTCGACCTACGGGTTCGAGGTCTTCCACTCCGAGGTCAACGAGGAGCAGGGCGTACGCGAGGCCATGCTCAAGATCAACGATACGTCCGACGGCGGCGCCTCGTACCTCCAGCTCCTGGAGCCCGTCCGGGAGGACTCCGCCGTGGGCAAATGGCTGGCCAGGAACGGCGAGGGCGTCCACCACATCGCGTTCGGCACCGCCGACGTCGACGCGGACGCCGCGGACATCCGCGAGAAGGGGGTCAGGGTGCTGTACGACGAGCCCAGGACGGGTTCGATGGGGTCCAGGATCACCTTCCTGCACCCCAAGGACTGCCACGGCGTCCTCACCGAACTGGTCACGGCGAAGAAGGAGCACTGACCCCAGCCATACCCGCCCGGTAGAGTGGGCTCTTCCGGGCCGGGGCCGGGTCGGGGGCGCGCCGCGTCCCCAGCCGTTGATCTGTCACCATTCCCCGAACGTTGAGAGCTCGGGGAAGGATGGGACCGCGCAGTGCGGGGCTACGAACGCCAGGAGAGCCACCGAGCTGAAGACGACCATCTCTCGCGGTTCGAGGCCGAGATGGACCGGCTCAGGACCGACCGGGAGAAGGCCGTCCAGCACGCCGAGGACCTCGGCTACCAGGTCGAGGTCTTGCGTGCCAAGCTGCACGAGGCACGGCGCAGTCTGGCGATGCGTCCCGCCTACGACAGCGCGGACATCGGCTACCAGGCGGAGCAGCTGCTCCGGAACGCCCAGATCCAGGCCGAGCAGCTGCGCAGCGACGCCGAGCGCGAGCTGCGCGACGCCCGCGCCCAGACGCAGCGCATCCTCCAGGAGCACGCCGAGCACCAGGCCCGCCTCCAGGCCGAGCTGCACAACGAGGCGGTGCAGCGCCGCCAGCAGCTCGACCAGGAGCTGGCGGAGCGCCGTCAGACCGTCGAGTCCCACGTCAACGAGAACGTCGCCTGGGCCGAGCAGCTGCGGGCCCGGACGGAGTCGCAGGCCCGCCGCCTGATGGAGGAGTCCCGGGCCGAGGCCGAGCAGGCGCTCGCCGCCGCCCGGGCCGAGGCCGCCCGGCTGGCCGAGGAGACCCGGCAGCGCATCGGCTCCGAGGCGGAGTCCGCCCGGGCCGAGGCGGAGTCGATCCTGTCGCGCGCCCGCAAGGACGCCGAGCGGATGCTCGGCGCCGCCGCCGGCCAGGCGCAGGAGGCCACCAGCCACGCGGAGCAGCTGCGGCTGACGACGACCGCGGAGACCGAGCAGACCCGGCAGCGGACGACCGAGCTGAACCGGGCCGCCGAGCAGCGCATGCAGGAGGCCGAGACCCGGCTGCGCGAGGCGCGCCTGGAGGCCGAGAAGGTCCTCGCCGAGGCCAAGGAGGCCGCGGTCAAGCGGCTGGCGTCCGCCGAGTCGCAGAACGAGCAGCGCACCCGGACCGCCAAGACGGAGATCGCCCGGCTGGTCGGCGAGGCGACCAAGGAGTCCGAGACCCTCAAGGCGGAGGCCGAGCAGGCGCTCGCGGACGCCCGTGGCGAGGCCGAGCGACTGCGCGCGGAGGCGGCCGAGGCCGCGCGCACCGCCGCCGCCGAGGACGCGGCGGCCCAGCTCGCGAAGGCGGCCCGGTCCGCCGAGGAGATCCTGACCAAGGCGTCCGAGAACGCGAAGGCGGCCACCCGGGCGGCGGGCGAGGAGGCCGAGCGCATCCGCCGCGAGGCCGAGGCCGAGGCGGACCGGCTGCGCGGCGAGGCGGCCGAGCAGGCCGACCAGCTCAAGGGCGCGGCCAAGGACGACACCAAGGAGTACCGGGCCAAGACGGTCGAGCTCCAGGAGGAGGCGCGCCGGCTGCGCGGCGAGGCCGAGCAGCTGCGGGCCGAGGCGGTCGCTGAGGGCGAGCGGATCCGGGGCGAGGCCCGCCGCGAGGCCCTTCAGCAGATCGAGGAGGGCGCGAAGACCGCCGAGGAGCTGCTCGCGAAGGCCAAGGCCGACGCGGAGGAGCTGCGCGGCACCGCGACCGCCGAGGGCGAGCGCGTCCGGACCGAGGCCACGGAGCGGGCCGCCGCCCTGCGCAAGCAGGCGGAGGACGCGCTCGACCGGGCCCGGGCCGAGGCGGAGCAGCTGCGCACGGAGGCCGAGGAGCAGGCCGAGGCGGCGAGGACCGCGGCCGAGGAGGCGGCGGCCGCGCTGCGCGAGGAGACCGAGCGCGCCGTCGCGGCCCGGCAGTCGGAGGCGGCCGAGGAGCTGACCCGGCTCAAGGACGAGGCCGGGACCCGGCTCACCGCAGCCGAGCAGGCGCTCGGCGAGGCGCGTACGGAGGCGGAGCGCATCCGGCGCGAGGCCGCTGAGGAGTCCGAGCGGCTGCGCGCGGAGTCCGCCGAGCGACTGCGGACGCTCCAGGAGCAGGTGGAGGCCGAGGCCCAGCGGCTGCGCGACGAGGCCGCGGCGGACGCCGCGCAGTCGCGTGCCGAGGGCGAGGCCGTCGCCGTACGGCTGCGGACCGAGGCAGCCACCGAGGCGGAGCGGCTGCGGACCGAGGCGCAGGAGAGCGCCGACCGGATGCGGTCGGAGGCCGCCGCGGCCGCGGAGCGCGTGGGCACGGAGGCCGCCGAGGCGCTGGCCGCCGCCCAGGAGGAGGCGAACCGGCGCCGGCGCGAGGCCGAGGAGACGCTGGACGCGGCCCGCTCCGAGGCGAGCCAGGAGCGTGAGCGCGCCCGGGAGCAGAGCGAGGAGCTGCTGGCCTCCGCGCGCAAGCGGGTGGAGGAGGCGCAGGCCGAGGCGCAGCGCCTGACCGGCGAGGCGGAGGCCCGGGCGGCCGAGCTGGTGTCGGCGGCCGAGCAGACCGCCCAGCAGGTGCGGGACGCGGTCAGCGGGCTCCAGGAGCAGGCCGAGGCGGAGATCGCCGGGCTGCGCTCGACGGCGGAGCACGTCGCGGAGCGGACCAAGTCGGAGGCCCAGGAGGAGGCCGACCGGCTGCGGGCCGACGCGCACGCCGAGCGGGAGCGGGCGGGCGAGGACGCCTCGCGCATCCGCCAGGTGGCCAAGGAGGAGACGGACGCCGCGAAGGCGATGGCGGAGCGTACGGTCTCCGAGGCGATCGCGGAGTCCGAGCGGATGCGGTCCGACACCGCCGAGTACAGCCAGCGGATGCGCACCGAGGCGTCGGACGCGCTGGCGTCCGCCGAGCAGGACGCGGCGCGCAGCCGGGCGGAGGCCCGCGAGGACGCCAACCGGATGCGGACCGAGGCGGCGGCCCAGGCCGACCTGCTGGTGTCCGAGGCGACCGCCGAGGCCGAGCGGATGCGCACGGACGCGGAGCGCCTGGCGGCCCGGACCGTGGACGAGGCGGCGGGCGACGCGGAGCGGCTGCGGGCGGAGGCCTCGGCCACCGTGGGCTCCGCGCAGGAGCACGCGGCGCGCACCCGGGAGGAGTCGGAGCGGCTGCGGGCGGACGCCGAGGCTGCTGCCGAGCAGATGCGGGCCGAGGCGCGGCAGGAGGCGGACCGGCTGCTCGACGAGGCGCGCGAGGCGGCGTCGAAGCGCCGGGCGGACGCGGCGGAGCAGGCGGACCAGCTCATCGCCAAGGCCCAGGAGGAGGCGCTGCGCGCCGCCACGGAGGCCGAGGAGCAGGCCGACACGATGGTCGGCGCGGCGCGCAAGGAGGCCGTGCGGATCACCTCCGAGGCGACGGTCGAGGGCAATACGCTGGTGGAGCGGGCCCGGACGGACGCGGACGAGCTGCTGGTCGGGGCGCGCCGGGACGCCACGCAGATCCGGGAGCGGGCCGAGGAGCTGAAGACCCGTGCGGAGACCGAGGTCCAGGAGCTGCACGACCGGGCGCGCCGGGAGACGGCCGAGCAGGTCAAGACGGTCGGCGAGCGCGTCGACAAGCTGATGAAGGCCGCCACCGAGCAGCGCGAGGAGGCCGCGGCGAAGTCCAAGGAGCTGCTGGCGGACGCCAACTCGGAGGCGAGCAAGGTCAGGATCGCCGCCGTGAAGCGGGCCGAGTCGCTGCTGAAGGAGGCCGAGCAGAAGAAGGCCAGCCTGGTGCGCGAGGCCGAGAAGCTGCGGGCGGACGCCGAGGCCGAGGCCAAGCGGATGGTGGACGAGGGCCGGCGCGAGCTGGAGGTCCTGGTGCGCCGGCGCGAGGACATCAACACGGAGATCTCCCGTGTCCAGGACGTGCTGGAGGCGTTGGAGTCTTTCGAGACCCCCGCGGCGGGCGGTAAGGGCGGGGGCTCCGCACCGGCCGGCGGCGTCAAGGCCGGTGCCGCGGCGGGCACTCGATCGAGTGGCAAGCAGTCCGATGGGTAGCCGACCGGCTGTCGTCCGTGATTGTCCATGGACCGCCATTCGTCCGAGTGGCAAGGGTTACGGGGGCCAGCCACTCAAAAGGGGTGTCATTCTCCAGATCAAACCGGCATCCACTCGATGACACGCCGTTTCGGCCCCTAGGATTCCCTCTATCACCTCACCGGTCTCACTTCGACAGGAACCCCATGAGTGACCCTTCCTCCCCCTTCGGCTTCGAACTCGTGCGGCGTGGTTACGACCGCGGTCAGGTGGATGACCGCATTACCAAGCTCGTCGCCGACCGTGATAGTGCTCTCGCCCGCATCACATCGCTGGAAAAGCGCATCGAGGAGCTGCACCTCGAAACGCAGAACGCCCAGGCCCAGGTGAACGACGCGGAGCCGTCGTACGCGGGTCTCGGCGCGCGTGTGGAGAAGATCCTCCGCCTGGCCGAGGAGGAGGCGAAGGACCTGCGCGAGGAGGCCCGTCGCGCCGCCGAGCAGCACCGCGAGCTGGCCGAGTCCGCCGCCCAGCAGGTGCGCAACGACGCCGAGACGTTCGCCGCCGAGCGCAAGGCCAAGGCCGAGGACGACGGCGTCCGCATCGTCGACAAAGCCAAGGGTGAGGCCACCGCGCTGCGCTCGGACGCGCAGAAGGACGCGGCGCAGAAGCGGGAGGAGGCCGACGCCCTCTTCGAGGAGACCCGCGCCAAGGCCGCCCAGGCCGCCGCGGACTTCGAGACGAACCTCGCCAAGCGCCGCGACCAGTCGGAGCGCGACCTCGCGTCCCGCCAGGCCAAGGCCGAGAAGCGCCTCGCCGAGATCGAGCACCGCGCCGAGCAGCTCCGCCTGGAGGCCGAGAAGCTGCGCACGGACGCCGAGCGCCGGGCCCGTCAGACGGTGGAGACCGCGCAGCGCCAGTCCGAGGACATCGTGGCGGACGCCAACGCGAAGGCCGACCGCATCCGCAGCGAGTCGGAGCGCGAGCTCGCGGCCCTCACCAACCGCCGCGACTCGATCAACGCGCAGCTGACCAACGTCCGCGAGATGCTGGCGACGCTGACCGGTGCCGCGGTGGCCGCCGCCGGCACCCCCGACGAGGAGCCCGCCTCGCGCGGCGTCCCGGCCCAGCAGACCCGCTGATTCGCGGGGAGCAGCATCCGCACGGCTCGTCCGCGTGCCCGGTTCCGCCTTTGTGGTGGCGCCGGGCACGCGGCCGTTCTAGCGTGAACGCATGATCGAGCTCGATGGCCTCACGAAGAGGTACGGGAACAAGGTCGCCGTCGACCAGTTGTCGTGCGTGATCAAACCGGGAATGGTGACGGGTTTTCTGGGACCCAACGGGGCGGGCAAGTCCACCACGATGCGGATGATGCTCGATCTCGACAACCCGACCAGCGGTTCCGTACGGATCGACGGCAAGCACTACCGCGAACTCGAGGAACCGCTCAAGTACATCGGGGCGCTCCTGGACGCCAAGGCGATGCACGGCGGGCGCAGCGCGTACAACAATCTGCTCTGCCTGGCGCAGAGCAACCGCATTCCCGAACAGCGGGTGGCGGAGGTGCTGGAGACCGTGGGCCTGACCGCGGTGGCGAGGAAGAAGTCCAAGGGTTTCTCGCTCGGCATGGGCCAGCGCCTGGGCATCGCGTCGGCGCTGCTCGGTGATCCCCGGATCCTGATGTTCGACGAGCCGGTCAACGGTCTCGACCCCGAGGGCATCCACTGGATCCGCAACCTGATGAAGACGCTCGCCGCACAGGGCCGGACGATCTTCGTCTCCTCGCACCTGATGAGCGAGATGGCGCTGACCGCCGACCATCTGATCGTGATCGGCCAGGGCAGGCTGCTCGCGGACACGTCGATGGCCGACTTCATCCACGAGAACTCGCGCAGTTACGTCCGGCTGCGCTCCCCGCAGCAGGAGCGGCTGCGCGACGTGCTGCACCAGGAGGGCGTCGTCGCCGTCGAGGCGGAGGGCGGCACCCTGGAGGTGGACGGCGCCACCACCGAGGACCTGGGCGAGCTGGCCGCCCGGCACGGGATCACGCTGCACGAGCTGAGCGCCCAGCGGGCGTCGCTGGAGGAGGCGTTCATGCAGATGACGGCGGGCTCGGTCGAGTACCACGCCCACTCGGAGCCGGGCGGCGGCGCACCGCCGCCGGAGGGCGCGCAGTGGGGCGAGGGCTGGGTACAGCGGCCCGGCGGCGGAGAGGGGGCGTGACGATGGCTTCGGTCCCCGCGGTCCTGAATTCCGAATGGACCAAGATCCGCACGGTCTCCTCCACCACCTGGACGCTGATCTCGGCGTTCCTGGTCACCGTGGCGATGGGCGCGGCCCTGTGCGCGGTGATGAACGCGCAGTTCGACGATCTCGCGCCGGAGGAGCGGCTGACCTTCGACCCGACGTTCATCAGCTTCTCCGGGATGATCCTCGGACAGCTGGCGATGGTGGTGTTCGGGGTGCTCGTCGTCGGTACGGAGTACAGCTCCGGCATGATCCGCACCTCGCTGGCGGCCGTGCCGCGGCGGGCGACGTTCCTGTTCAGCAAGATGCTGGTGGCCGGGGTCCTCGCGCTGGTGGTCGGCCTGGTCACCGGCTTCGTCACGTTCTTCCTCGGACAGGCGCTGCTGGGCGACCACGGTACGGACATCGGCGCGGACAACGTGCTGCGCGCGGTCGTCGGCGGCGGCCTCTACATGGGGCTGATCGCGCTGTTCTCCATGGGGGTGGCGGCGATGCTGCGCAGCTCCATGCTGTCGCTGGGCATCCTGATGCCGTTCTTCTTCCTGGTCTCGCAGATCCTGTCGGCGGTGCCGGGCGCCAAGAAGGTCGCCCAGTACTTCCCGGACCAGGCGGGGTCCAAGATCATGCAGGTGGTGCCGGACGCGATGAACAGCGATCCGGCGCCGTACGGGCCGTGGGCCGGGCTGCTGATCATGGTGGCCTGGGTGGCGGCCGCGGTGCTCGGCGGCTTCCTCGTGCTCAAGAAGCGGGACGCCTAGGGCGTCCGGGAGGGTGGCCCGGGGACTCACCCCCGTAACGGCTTGGGCGGAACCGTCAAGGCGCGGATATCCTCCTAACTCTTACGGGGGCGTACGGCCGGACGGCGTGTGCCCCGACGACAGATAAGTCGATGGGGCTGGAGCATGATCGAGGCAGTCGGCCTGACCAAGCGCTATGGCGCGAAGACGGCCGTGTACAACCTTTCCTTCCAGGTGCGGCCGGGCGCCGTCACCGGGTTCCTCGGTCCCAACGGGTCGGGCAAGTCGACCACCATGCGCATGATCCTCGGCCTGGACCGGCCGACGGCCGGCCGGGTCACCATCGGCGGCCATGAGTTCCGGAACCTGCCGAACGCGCCCCGCCAGGTGGGCGCCCTGCTCGACGCCAAGGCGGTGCACGGCGGGCGCAGCGCCCGCAACCACCTGCTCTCGCTCGCCCAGCTGGCCGGCATCCCGGAGGCCCGGGTGGACGAGGTGCTGGGCGTCGTCGGCCTCCAGGACGTGGCCCGCAAGCGCTCCAAGGGGTTCTCGCTGGGCATGGGGCAGCGCCTGGGCATCGCGGCGGCCCTGCTCGGCGACCCGCAGGTGCTGCTGTTCGACGAGCCGGTCAACGGCCTCGACCCGGAGGGCATCCTCTGGGTCCGCAATCTGATGAAGATGCTGGCGTCCGAGGGCCGCACGGTCTTCGTCTCCTCGCACCTGATGAGCGAGATGGCCCTCACCGCCGACCACCTGATCGTGATCGGGCGCGGCCAGCTGATGGCCGACATGAGCGTCAAGGACTTCATCTCGGCCAATTCGGCCGACTTCGCCCGGGTCCGCGTCCCGGACGAGACGCCGGAGCAGCGGGAGAAGCTGACCACCACGCTGACCGAGGCGGGCGGCCAGGTCCTGTCGGAGCCGGACGGCGCCCTGCGGGTCACCGGTCTCGCGCTCCCCCGGATCAGCGACCTGGCCCACGAGTCGGACGTCCGGCTGTGGGAGCTCTCGCCGCACCAGGCGTCGCTGGAGGAGGCGTACATGCGGATGACGCAGGGCGCCGTGGACTACCGTTCGACGGCCGACCAGCGGGTCCACCTCCAGCAGCAGCCGCCGTACGCCGGCTACGGGCAGCAGCCGGGATACGCCCCGCCGCCCCAGCAGCCCGTGCCCGACGTGCCGCAGCAGGGCTGGTACGCCCCGCCGCCGCCCGGACAGAACCCGTACGCGGCCGCCGCGCCCGGCCAGGCGCCCACGCCCCCGGCCCAGGCACCCGCGCCGGCCGCCACCGCTCCCGCCCCGGCGGCGCCCGCCGAGGCCCCCGCACCCGCAGACCTGACCAAGCGCGAGACCAGCGAGGACCCCCGATGACCACGCCGCCGGCGCCGCAGGCGCCGTACCAGCAGCCCGCACCGCAGCAGGCGTACCAGCAGCAGGGGTTCTACACCTCGCCGATCCCGATGCGTCCCGCGACACTCGGGGACGCGATCGCCTCCGAGTGGACCAAGATCCGGTCCGTGCGCTCAACCATGTGGACGCTCGGGGTCATGACCGCGCTGCTGCTGGTCATCGGGGTGCTCGCGGCCGTCGCCGTCTCCGCGTCCGACGGGAACATGAACGAGACCCCGGTCCTGAGCCTCGGCTTCTTCGGGGTGCTGCTCGGCACCATCTGCGTGATCACGCTCGGCGTGATGACGATCGCCTCGGAGTACGGCACCGGCATGATCCGTACGACGCTGACGGCCTGCCCGAGCCGGGGCCGGGTGCTCGGCGCCAAGGCGCTCGTCTTCTTCCTGCTCACCTTCGTCCTCACCACGGTGATGACGTCGGTGGTCGCCCTGATCCAGTCGTCCATGCTGGACGCGGCGTCGCCGAGCGGCGAGGAGTGGCTGCGCGCCACGGTCGGCGTCGGGCTCTACGTGGCGACGCTGGGGCTGCTGGCACTCGCGGTCGGCGCGCTGATCAGGCACTCGGCCGGGGCGATCACCCTCATGATCGGGGTGGTGCTGCTGCCGCTCGTTCTGGCGCTCTTCATGTTCGCGAGCTCGCTCGAGGGCCTCCGGGACGCGCTGCTGGAGTACTCGGTCCCGAACCAGCTGAGCGTCTTCTACGACAACTCGGTCTCCACGTCCGGCCCGTCCGGCTGGGAGCCGCTGTGGATCATCCTCGGCGTGACGGCGGTCGCCATGGGCGGCGCGTACCTGTCGATGAACCAGCGCGACGTCTGAGGCCGCGCCGCCTCAGTAGCGCGGCGCGTTCCGGGACCGCTGCACCTTCGTGGTGCGGCGGTCCTTCGCGTTCCAGCAGGCTTTGTGCCAGTGCCTGCGGTCGTCGACCCCGCCGTACTCGGACCAGGCCACCAGGTGCGGGACACCGGACGGGATCTCCTGGTCGCAGCCGGGGCAGCGGTAGCGCTTGCCGGCCGCGCTCGCGCCGCTGACCGGGCGCACCGACCACTCCTCGCCCTGCCACTCCTCCGTACGCCCTCCCCCGCCGTACCGGTCGCCCGCCACGCTCGCGCTGTCGTTGCGGCTCTCGCCGCCTCGGGGGCGGTTGCGGCGCGGGGACACGGTTCACCTCTTGGGACGGGCCGGGCGGGACCCGTCCAGCGTAGGGCCATTCGGGCGGGGTACCCGTCTCTCGGACCTCGCGGCGCGACGGGTTACCGGAAAATCGCAACAACTCCGCGCCGGACCGTGCCTTTGGCACGTGTCAGACGTTGTTGCCAGTAGGGGAGAGCCGCGTCGGCCACAAGGAGGCAATCGGCGATGCGTGTCGGAACATTCGTACTGGCGGCCCAGTTTCCGGGCCAGGGACCGGGGGAAGCGCTGCACCGCGCCATCCGGTCCGCCGAGGTCGCCGAGGAGTCCGGGCTCGACTCGGTCTGGCTGGCCGAACATCACTTCGTGCCGTACGGGGTGTGCCCGTCCGCCGTCACCCTGGCCGCGCAGCTGCTCGGCCGGACCCGCCGCATCCGCGTGGGTACGGCGGTGAGCGTGCTGCCCACGCAGCACCCGGTGGCGCTCGGCGAGCAGGCCGCGTTGCTCCATCTGACCAGCGGCGGCCGGTTCAGCCTCGGGGTCGGCCGGGGCGGGCCGTGGGTGGACCTGGAGGTGTTCGGCGGCGGCCTGGAGGCGTACGAGAAGGGGTTCCCGGAGTCCCTGGGGCTCCTGCTCGACTGGCTGCGCGAGCCGCGCGTGGCGGGCCGGGGCGAGCGGTACGGCTTCCGCGAGGTCGCGGTCGTCCCCCGGGCCGACGAGCTGATCGGCGCGGACGGCGCCGAGGGGTCCGGCCCCGAGGTGATCGTCGCGTGCACCTCCCGCAAGACCGTGGAGCTCGCCGCCGACCGGGGTCTGCCGATGCTGCTCGGCATGCACTGCGGGGACGAGGACAAGGCGGAGATGGTGGCGCTCTGGCGGTCCCGCGCGCTGGCGGCCGGCCATGCGCCGGAGAAGGTGCGCGGGGCGGGGCACGTGTCGGCCGGGGTGGCCCAGATCGCCGACCGCACCGAGGACGCCGTCGAGACGCTGGTGAAGGCGATGCCGGGCTGGCTGCGCCAGGGGCTGGACGCGCATGTGACGGTGGACGGCCGGCACCGCGTGATGCGGGACCCCGTCGGGTACGCGGAGCTGCTGTGCGGCCTTCATCCCGTGGGCACGCCGGAGCTCGCGGCCGAGCGCCTCGCCGTGACCGCCGAGCGCACGGGCATCACCCGCTTCGCGCTCCTGGTGGAGGGTTCCGGAGATCTCGTCGCCACGGAGGAGAACGTAGCGCGGCTGGGCACGGAGGTACGGCCACTCCTCGAATGACCCCCGCGCACGGACGAAAGGGTGTACGGCGGTGTACGTACGGAGCCGCCGCCCCGGACCAGTTGCACCTCCCGCGGCCCGGAACGGCGACGGAAGCGTTCAGCAGTCCCGTAGTTCGGGCGACTGGTTGAGCAACTGGCCCCTCACCGAGGTGAACTTGGCCAGTCGGTCGTCGACCGAGGCGTCCAGTGGGAACACCGCGACGCGGTGGCAGTTCTGGAATGCGAGACGCACCCCGAAGTGCCGCTGCAGCGCCCCGCGTATCGCATCACTCGCGAGCGCACGCAGCAGCTGACCACGTGCCTGCTCATTGGGCGGCGGCGTCTGGTTATCGGCGAACTCCCCGCCGTCGACCTTCAGCTGAGCCACCAACGAGCTGATCATCTCCCATGCGTAGGGCAGGGAGGTCCGGACGCAGTCGACGAAGTCGGCTTCGTCGACCTCGCCTCGCTCGGCCTGTTCCAACAGAGCCGGTGAGACGTCGAGCGACATGGGTTCTCCTCTCGCGGCCCCGGCGGGTTACCGGAGCCTTACGGGCAGGGAAGAAGGCCGACGACGACGCAGCGTGCACGCACGACGACCTCCCGCTTCCACGGTAAGGGCGCAGTCCGGGCCGCACCAGGAGATTGGGAACACAACCGGCCAATAACGAAGGGGTTCAAAGAGGGGCAAGACAGAAAGCGCCAACTCCGGAAGGGGTGAGAGCGGCCGACCGGTGAATCGCGTCGGGCCCTCGTTGTCGAGTAGCGTTGCGGACCATGCGTCTCGTCATCGCCCGCTGCTCCGTGGATTACGCGGGCCGGCTCACGGCCCACCTGCCCTCCGCTCCCCGCCTCATCCTGGTGAAGGCGGACGGGAGCGTGTCGATTCACGCCGACGACAGGGCCTACAAACCGCTCAACTGGATGTCGCCGCCCTGCACCCTGAAGGAGGGCAGCGGCGACACCGAGGGCGTCTGGACCGTGGTGAACAAGGCGGGCGAAAAACTGATCATCACGATGGAGGAAATCCTCCACGACTCGAGCCATGAGCTGGGCGTCGATCCGGGTCTGATCAAGGACGGCGTCGAGGCGCACCTCCAGGAACTGCTCGCGGACCGCATCGAGACCCTGGGCGAGGGCTACACGCTGATCCGCCGCGAGTACTTCACGGCCATCGGCCCGGTCGACATCCTCTGCCGCGACGCGGACGGGCAGACGGTGGCCGTCGAACTGAAGCGGCGCGGCGACATCGACGGCGTCGAGCAGCTGACGCGCTACCTGGAACTCCTCAACCGCGACCCGCACCTGGCCCCGGTCAAGGGCATCTTCGCCGCCCAGGAGATCAAGCCCCAGGCCCGCGTCCTGGCCACGGACCGCGGCATCGGCTGCGTGGTCCTGGACTACGACGCGATGCGCGGCATCGAGGACGACAAGCTGCGCTTGTTCTGAGCGTGGGGGCCTGTGGGCCCCTTGCTCGGTTGAGCGCCTCCAACCGCGCGACCGCTCCGGGCCCGTCGGCCCTTTCAAGCCCGTCCGGCGATTGAGCACGGAACCCTCGGGCCGAGGGCCGGACGCCCCCGAGGACGGGGCTCAGACCTAGGGCCTGTCGGACAGGCCCTGGGTTCCCGAAGGGCTGTCGCTCGCCTGCTCCGGTGTATCCGGCTTCGTGGGCGGCTCCTCCGGCTCCGGCTCCGTATCCGTCGGCGACGCAGACGACGGGGGCGTCGACGGCGAGGTGGCCGTCTTCGTGGGCGTCGGCGAAGACGACGAGGGCTTCGGCGACGACTCCGTCGCCCGGGGCGACGACGGCGACCCCGGGGACGACGGCGTACCCGGCGCCGAGGACGTCGCCGAAGGCGACACCTCACCGGCCGCCGCCGACCCGCTCCCCGTGGGAGACGGCGTCACCGAGGCCGACGAGGACGCGGACCCCGAAGGCGCCCCGCTCGTGGAGGGCCCGTCCGCCGGCTCCCCGGGCTCCACATCCGCGTCGTAGATGCTGTCGTCGTCCGGCACCTCCTGCTCGGTCGACGACGTACCGGCCCCGCCCTGCGGGTCGCTGCTCGACGTCAGGCCGAGCGTCACCACCGTGCCGAGGACCCCGGCCAGCAGCACCCCCGCCCCGGCGGCGACCAGGTTGCGCCGGGCACCGCCGATGAGGGCCAGCGGCCCGCCCCGCGCCGCGCCCTTGCCGCCGTCCGCCGCAGGTGCGGGCACCGGCTCCTGCCGGGGCACCACCGCGGTGTCGGCGAACGCGCTCGTCATCGAGACCGGGACGAGGGCCGGCACCCCCAGCGGCGGCGACGCCTCGAAGGCCCCGTCGTCCGCCGCCGCCGGACCACCCCCGGCCCGGTCCTCGACCAGCGCGAGGGCACGCCGCCCGGCCACCGCACCGCTCTTGTCGGCGAGCGCCCCCCGCATACTGATGGCGGTCTCCAGCTCGGCCCTGGCGCGGTCGGGGTGACCGGTGCAGAGCGCGAGGACGCCCAACTCGTGGTGGAAGTACGCCTCTTCCGCGACCTCCCCGGCGAGCCGCCCGGCCTCCTGGCCGATCCGCAGGGCCCGCTCCCAGGCCCCCCAGTGCAGCCCGGCCGCGAAGGCGGGCGCCGCGCTGCGGGCGAGGAGCACGGCGGCGCTCGTCCCTCCGGCCCCCTCCCCCGGCACCAGCCGGCCCATGGCGGCGATGATCGCGTCGGCCTCGGCGACCGCCCGCTCGGCGGTGACCGAGGGGTGCCCGGTCCACCAGGCGTAGTGCTGGGCGGCGGTGCGGGCCCGGTCGACGGCACCGTCCTCGTAACCGGCGGCCGTCAGCTGGGCCAGGACCCCGGCGGCCAGCCGGTAGCGGGAGCCGGACGGGGAGAGCAGCCCGCAGCCGGCCAGCTCGCCGAGGGCGGCGTCGGCGTGGGTGTCCCCGACGAGCGCGGGCAGATGGGCCTGGTGCGGCACCTCACCGCCGAGGGCCACCGCGAACCGCAGCGTGTCACGGGCGGCGTCGCTCAACCGGGAGGCGAGCAGGGCCGCGGGCGCCGCGCCCTCGCCGAGGCTGGGCAGCGGCACATCGGATTCCCCGGCCGGCGCGGGCACGGGCGGCGCGTCGGCGGGCCGGTTCTCCAGATAGCCGTACTCGTCGTACGCGCCGGCGTCGGTGCGCAGCCGGTCCCGCTGGCGCAGCAGCGCACCCGCCTGGACGAAGCGCAGGGGCAGGCCCTCGGACTCGAACCAGAGGTCTCCGGCCCAGTTGGCCTCCTCCTCGGTGAGCTGCCGTTCGACCACCCGGCACATCAGGTCCACGGAGGTGGCGCGGTCGAGGCCGGTGAGGAAGACCTCTTCCAGGGCGGAGTCGGCGCCGGGCGCGGCGACGTCGGGCGTCGCGGCGAGCAGGAACGCGCACTCGGGGGTCGCGTCGAGCAGTTCGTCCAGGGCGGCGCCGCCGAACTCCAGGTCGTCCAGGACGACGACGGCGCCGGTGGAGCGCAGCGTCTCCAGCAGGAGCGTCCGGTCGGGCCGGTGCAGAGGGGCGTCGTGGACGGCGTCGAAGAGCGCGTACAGCAGGTCGGTGGTGGTGCGCTTGTGACCGCTGAGGCGGACGACCCCGTCGGGCGCGAAGTCCGCGCAGTCGGCGGCGACGGCGTCGAGCAGGGCGGTACGGCCGGAACCCGCCGGTCCGGTGAGCCGGACGGAGCGGCCGCGGGCGAGGAGGCGGGTCAGCCGTTCGCGTTCCTCGTCGCGCCGCAGCAGCGGCAGCTGGGGGACGTGCGGGCCGGGCGGCACGGGGGGCGCCGCGGCGCGGGCGCGGGCGGTGCGCTCGGCGGGGGTGCGGCGGACGGGGGCGGCGGGCCGCTCACCGGGCGGACACGGCTCGACCTCGCTGCCGTCGACGGGGTTGACGGTGAGCGTCAGATCGCCGGCGACGAGGGTGGCCATCCGGACCTGCTGCGGTGTTTGCTGACCGAAATCCGGGGTCAGTGGATCGCGCGAAGGGCGACGCCGGCCGGCCTCCTCGGCGAAGTCCTTGCTGTCGTGGCCGAACTCATCCGGCCCCCGGTGTATCGGGTCCATCGCCAAAGCCCCCAAGACGTGTCGAGCGCGGTTGTCCCTCCCGGCCTCGCACGTCCTGATGCCGCCCACGGTCCGGTGTCCGCCGGGTCGGGTCCGTCAATCGGCAGACGGCCGAACCCTAAACCTTCGCACAGTATCCACGACCATCCGGGGTGGCGCGCCGTCCCGAGATCACGGTCTCGTGAGGATTGTGTGCCTTCTCGCCGTACGGTCACCGAGGGGGCACGGGGTGTCCCCGTACGCCCGTCAGACGCGCGGCAGCGACTCCGCCGCGATCCCGCCCTCGATGGCGAGGATGCGGTGCAGCCGGGTGGCCACCAGGAGGCGTTGCATCTGCGGAGGCACGCCGCGCAGCACGAGGCGCCGTCCGGCGCGCCCGGCCCTGCGGTGTGCGCCCATGATGACGCCGAGACCGGTGGCGTCCCACGAATCCAGCTCGGTCAGGTCGAGCACCAGATCGCCGACGCCGTCGTCCAGGGCCGAGTGCAGGACCGTACGGGCGTCCGCCGCGCTTCGGACGTCGAGGCGGCCCCCGACGACCAGCTCGGCGTGGTCGCCCCTGATGTGCATATGCGCTCCCCTGGAATGCTCCGTGGCCCGGTCCGTCTGTCCGAAACTGTCTCTGCCCCAACTGACTGTGGCAGCGACAGGGTAGTTGCCGTCTGTAAGCGAACCGATACCGAATTCACTCCGAGGAGTGATGCGGGACGGTCGCGAACGCTGAGGGAACCAGTGGTTCCGGACGGCGTTCCCCCGAACGGCACCCGGCCTGGCTGACAGCGCATCAGCCGGACCGGACCGAAAATGATCAGTAGGTGTAGAAGCCCTGCCCGCTCTTGCGCCCGATGTCACCTGCATCGACCATCCGGCGCATCAGCTCCGGGGCGGCGAACTTCTCGTCCTGCGACTCGGTGTAGATGTTGCTCGTGGCGTGCAGCAGGATGTCGACGCCGGTGAGGTCCGCGGTCGCGAGCGGCCCCATCGCGTGGCCGAAACCGAGCTTGCAGGCGACATCGATGTCCTCGGCCGTGGCGACGCCCGACTCGTACAGCTTGGCGGCCTCGACCACGAGCGCCGAGATCAGCCGGGTGGTGACGAAGCCGGCCACGTCGCGGTTGACGACGATGCAGGTCTTGCCGACGGACTCGGCGAACTCCCGCGCGGTGGCGAGGGTTTCGTCGCTGGTCTTGTAGCCGCGTACGAGCTCGCAGAGCTGCATCATCGGGACCGGCGAGAAGAAGTGGACACCGACCACGCGCTCCGGGCGCTCCGTCACGGCCGCGATCTTGGTGATCGGGATGGCGGAGGTGTTCGAGGCGAGCACGGTGTCGTCCCGGACGATCTTGTCGAGCGACCGGAAGATCTCGTGCTTCACCTCCAGCTTCTCGAAGACGGCCTCGACCACGATGTCCGCGTCGGCGACGGCGTCGAGATCGGTGGTCGTGGTGATCCGGCCGAGCGCGGCCTCGGCGTCGGCCGCGTCCAGCTTGCCCTTGGCGACGAACTTGTCGAAGGAGCCCTTGATGCCGTCACGGCCGCGGGTCAGGGCCTCGTCGGTCACGTCGCGCAGCACCACGTCCCAGCCGGCCCGGGCGGAGACCTGCGCGATGCCGGACCCCATGAGTCCGGCTCCGATGACGGCGAGCTTCCTGGCCACGTTGGCACCCCTCTGTATGTGTCGCTGGTTCTGGTCCATGCCCTCCGGCGGAGGTTAGTACCCGGGGCGGGTGCTGGGGCCGCGAAGAGATGCGCGTCACGTCTCAAATGACGGACATCACACCGGGGGCCGTCATTCGGCGGTGCGCCGGGCGTAGTTGAGCACCTTTTCGCCCAGCAGGTCCTCGATGTCGTCCAGCAGCACGAGCGCGTCCCGGGACACCTCGGCGGGCCCGCGGCCGGCCACCATCTCCTGCCCGATGTACCCCATGAGGGTGCCGTGGACCCAGGAGAGCTGACCGGCCACCAGAACCGGTGTCCGGTCCCCCGCCCCGGCGTCGCTCACCTCCACGAGGGTGGCCTCCAGGTGCCGCGCCGCCTCCTGCTGGATGTGCCAGAGGCGGGCCTTGAGGCTGTCGGCCTCCTCGATCACCCGCATGAAGCGCGCGTACCCCTCCATCAGCCCGACGGTGGGCGACACGCCCTCGACCTGGATGCGCAGCTCCCGCAGCACGGCGTCGGCCGCGGACTCGCCCTCGTCGCGGCCCCTGACGTACCGCGAGAGGCGCTCCACGACGCCCTTGCTCCGGTCGAGGAACAGGTCCTCCTTGGCCGGGAAGTAGTTGTACACGGTGTTGACCGAGACGTCGGCGGCGTGGGCGATCTCGGCGATCGTCACCGCGTCGAAGCCGCGCTCCAGGAAGAGGCCGGTGGCCACGTCCGAGAGGTGCTGCCTGGTCTGCCGCTTCTTGCGCTCCCTGAGTCCCTCAGCCATGCGTCCATCGTAGGCCGCCTGGTGTCTCTGTAAATTTGGAGTCATTGCATTTTTGCAGTGACTCTGTTTTTGTGGGCGCATGACCGTCATCAGTACGTCCGGGCTCGCCCGGACCTTCATCAGCAAGTCCGGCCCCGTCGAGGCCGTCCGCTGCCTCGACCTGACCGTCGCGGCCGGCGAGATCCTCGGCCTGCTCGGTCCCAACGGCGCGGGCAAGACGACCACCCTGCGCATGCTCACCACGCTGCTCTCCCCCACCGGCGGCGCGGCCACCGTCGCCGGCCGCGACCTCGTCGGTGATCCGGCGGGTGTACGCGCACAGTGCGGTTACGTCGCCCAGTCGGGCGGGGTCGACCCGCACACCACCGTGCGGGAGGAGCTGGTCACCCAGGGGCGGATGTACCGGCTCGGCAAGGCGGCGGCGGTCGCCCGGGCCGCTGAACTCGCCGGGGAACTGGGCCTGTCGGACCTGCTCGACCGGCGGACGGCGACCCTCTCCGGCGGTCAGCGCCGCCGCCTCGACATCGCCATGGGGCTCACCCACCGCCCCGCCGTGCTCTTCCTGGACGAGCCGACCACCGGGCTCGACCCGGGCAGCCGCGCCGACCTCTGGGACCTGGTGCGCCGGCTCCGCGACGCGCACGGCACCACCGTCGTGCTCACCACGCACTACCTGGACGAGGCGGACGCGCTCGCCGACCGGCTCGTCGTCATCGACGGCGGCCTGGTGGCGGCGGAGGGCACCCCGGCCGCCCTCAAGACCCGCTACGCGGGCTCCCCCGACGCCACGCTCCAGGACGCCTTCCTGGCCCTCACCGGACGCGCCCCCGCCGCCGACACCGCTCCCCTCGCGGTCTGACCTCCCTCAGGAATCCCATGCTGCTGCACGACACCGCGCTGATCTTCGGGCGTTACGCCCGCCAGACCCTGCGTTCCAAGTTCCAGATCCTCTTCGGCGTCCTGATGCCCCTGCTCTACCTGCTCTTCTTCGGGCCGCTGCTCACCGAGCTGCCGCTCGGCCGGGACGACGTCGACTCCTGGCAGGTCCTGGTACCCGGACTGCTGCTCCAGCTCGGGCTGTTCGGCGCCTCGTTCGCGGGGTTCGGCCTCATCATCGACAAGTCGACCGGGGTGGTCGAGCGGATGCGGGTGACCCCGGTCAGCCGGGCGGCGCTGCTGCTGGGCCGGGTGCTGCGGGACGCGCTGCTCTTCATGTTCCAGGCGGTCCTGCTGGTGCTCGTCGCCGTACTGATGGGACTGCGCGCGCCGCTGCCCGGGGTGCTGATCGGCTTCGCGTTCGTCGGCCTGCTGACGGTCTCGCTGGCCTCGCTCTCGTACGCGCTGGCCATGCGGGTCTCCACGCCGCAGGAGTTCGGCCCCGTCATCAACGCGCTCACCATGCCCGCCATGCTGCTCTCCGGCCTGATGCTGCCGATGACGCTCGGCCCGAAGTGGCTGGACGTCCTCTCGCACTTCACGCCGTTCCGCTACCTGGTGGACGCGGTGCGGGACGCGTACACGGGCTCGTACACCACCCCGCACATGCTGTACGGGACCCTGGTCGCCCTGGGCTTCGCCGCCGCGGCCGTGACGGTGGGCACAGGTGTCTTCCGGAAGGCCGGGGCCTAACTAGGCTGGCCGCATGGTCAATCTGACGCGCATCTACACCCGTACCGGCGACAAGGGCACCACCGCCCTCGGTGACATGAGCCGCACCGCCAAGACCGATCTGCGGATCTCCGCGTACGCCGACGCCAACGAGGCCAACGCGGTCATCGGCACCGCGATCGCCCTCGGGCAGCTGGACGAGGACGTCGTGAAGGTCCTCGTCCGCGTACAGAACGACCTGTTCGACGTAGGCGCGGACCTGTCGACGCCGGTGGTGGAAAACCCGAAGTACCCGCCGCTGCGGGTGGAGCAGTCGTACGTCGACAAGCTGGAGGCCGACTGCGACCACTACCTGGAGCAGGTGGAGAAGCTCCGCAGCTTCATCCTCCCGGGCGGTACGCCGGGCGCCGCGCTGCTGCACCAGGCGTGCACCGTGGTCCGGCGTGCCGAGCGGTCCACCTGGGCGGCGATGGAGGTGCACGGCGAGGTGATGAACGCGCTGACGGCGACCTACCTCAACCGCCTCTCGGACCTGCTGTTCATCCTGGCCCGGGTGGCGAACAAGGAGGTCGGGGACGTGCTGTGGGTGCCGGGCGGCGAGCGCTAGGCATCCGGTCCCGGCACCCGCTTCGGGAACACCGTGTAGCTCGCCGCGATCACCAGATTGATCCCGATCACCAGCAGCATCGTGCGCTGCCAGGACCGCAGCGAGCTCACGTCCCCGTCGCCGCCCACGTACCAGACGGCCGCCTGGAGCAGCGCCAGCGCGGTCGCGGCGGCCACGGTCCAGCGGCCGGCGGTCTTCCATTCGTACACCGCCCGCGCCTTGCCGTACTTCGGCGGCTTCACCGGGGGCGGGCCGCCGGCGAACCGGTGCGCGACCTGGGCGTCGGCCCATTTGATGGTGGAGTGCCCGAGGCCGACCGTGAAGCCGATGTAGACCGCGGCGAGCCCGTGCTTCCAGTCCGGCTCGGCGCCGTTCTTCAGGTCCACGGCGGTGACCGCGAGCAGGACGAGCTCCAGCACCGGTTCGCACAGCAGCACGGCGGCGCCCAGGCGCGGCCTGTGCGCTCCGTAGCGCAGGGCCAGGCCGGCGGCCAGCAGCACCCAGAAGGCGATCTCGCAGGCGACGATCAGTGTGACGATCACGGGTCCGCTCCTTTTCGCTCCCTTCCAGCCTGGCCGCCGCGCGGGGCCGGAACGTCGGCCCAGGTGACGAGACCCGACTGCATACTTCGATGTAGTGCCGGCTCTCTCCCTCCCCCGCCCCCACCGCGACGACGTGCTCATCGCGGTCGCCGGGCTGCTCGGCGGCCTGGTGCTGTGGCTGCTGAACCTCTACATGCGCAGCGGTTACGTCCTCGGGGACACCCGCCTGCCGCTGGTCCCGCTCGTGGTGATGTCGGGGGCGGAGCTGCTGCGCAGGACCTCACCGCGCACCGCCCTGGCCGTGGGCACCGTTGCGCTCGTCGCGGACCAGTGCACCCACGGCAACCTGGCGACCGTGGCGATGTACACCGACATCATGTACGCGGCGGTGCTGTACGGGACCCCGGCGGCCGCCCGCCGCATCCCGGTGGTCACCTTCCTGATCTCCCTCGTCGTGACCATCGGCTCGCTCGCCTGGTTCCGCAGCCCCGATGCCCTGCTCATCGGCATCGTCACCGCCCTCGTCGTCTTCGTGCCCGCCCTCACCGGGGTCAGCGTGCGCAACCACCGGGACGCCGCCGAGGCCGCCCGGCTGCGCGCCGACCAGACCGCCCTGCTCGCGGAGATGGACCGCACCCAGGCGGTCACCGCCGAGCGGGCCCGGATGGCGCGGGAACTGCACGACCTGGTCGCCAACCACCTGTCCGCGATCGCGATCCACTCCACCGCCGCGCTCTCCATCGGCGACCCCGAGACCTCCCGCACCGCCCTCGGGGTGATCCGGGAGAACAGCGTCGAGGGTCTGGCCGAAATGCGCCGCCTGATCGGGCTGCTGCGCACCGGCGGGGCCGATCCGGAGCCCAGCAGTTCGCCGACGCTCGGCTCGCTGGACGCGCTGATCGAGCAGCACCGGGCCGCGGCGGCGGCGGGCGGGCTGACCTGCGTACTGGAGGACACCAGGGCCGGCGGGGCACCCCTGCCGGCGCCGGTCGAGCTGGCCGCGTACAGGATCGTGCAGGAGTCCCTGACCAACGCGCTCAAGCACGCGGCGCCGGGCCCGGTCACGGTGCGGCTGGGGCAGGCGGGGCGGCGGCTGACGGTGGGGGTGAGCAGCGTGCTCGGGGAGCGGCCCGGGCCGCGCGCGCCGGGGTCGGGGGCCGGTCTGGTGGGGATGCGGGAACGGGTCGCGCTGCTCGGCGGGGAGTTCGAGGCCGGCCCGGAGGACGGGATGTGGCGGGTACGGGCGGAGCTGCCCGTGGAGGAAGGAGACGGGGAGCCATGAGGATCCGGGTGCTGGTCGCGGAGGACCAGACGGCGGTACGGGCGGGGCTCGTGCTCATCCTGGGCAGCGCGCCGGACATCGAGGTCGTCGGGGAGGCCGGGGACGGCGAGGAGGCGGTGCGGCTGGCCCGGGAGCTGCGGCCGAACCTGGTGCTGATGGACGTGCAGATGCCGCGCCTGGACGGGGTTTCGGCCACCCGGCAGGTGACCGGCGAGGGGCTGGCGGACGTGCTGGTGCTGACGACGTTCGACCTGGACGCGTACGTGTTCGGGGCGTTGCGGGCGGGAGCCTCCGGGTTCCTGCTGAAGGACACCGAGGCGGCCGGGCTGCTCGACGCGGTGCGCACGGTGGCGCGCGGCGAGGGGCTGATCGCCCCGGCCGTGACGCGGCGGCTGATCGCGGAGTTCGCGGGGGCCACCGCCGGACGGACGGCGGACGCTCCGGACGCCTCGGTGCTGGAGGCGCTGACCCGGCGGGAGCGCGAGGTGCTGGGGTGCCTCGGCGAGGGGTTGTCGAACGCGGAGATCGCCGAACGGCTGTCCATGGCCGAGGCGACGGCGAAGACGCACGTCAGCCGGTTGCTGGGGAAGCTGGAGCTGCGCAGCCGGGTCCAGGCGGCGGTGCTGGCGCAGGAGTTGGGAGTCTGAGGTTTATTCAGCGGACGGTCGCGATCTTTGGTCTGGACCTCTTGACGATTGGTCCAGACCTTCTTAATCTCACCGAACACACTGCGGTGAGCCTGCCATGACAAAGGCGGGCTCAGGGCGGCGCAGGGTTGCAGTTCACGGACCACCCCGTATGTCCGGACCTCACCCGAGGAGCACCGTTGAGCACTGAGACCCCCCGCCGGACCCGATTCAGACTCGGGTCCGGTCGAGCCACCAGAACCAGAGCCGTCGCGAGCCTCACCGCACTGCTCCTTCCCCTTGCCGCCATGGTCGGCATGGCCTCCCCCGCCGAGGCGGCGACCTCCGCCACGGCCACGTACCTCAAGAAGTCCGACTGGGGCACCGGCTTCGAGGGCCAGTGGACGGTGAAGAACACCGGCACCACGTCCCTCAGCTCCTGGACCATCGAGTGGGACTTCCCCAGCGGCACCGGCGTCGGCTCCGCCTGGGACGCCACCGTCACCCACACGGGCAACCACTGGACCGCCAAGAACGTCGGCTGGAACGGCACCATCGCGCCCGGCGCCAGCGTCTCCTTCGGCTTCAACGGCACCGGCTCCGGCAGCGGCGCCGCCACCAACTGCAAGCTGAACGGCGCCTCCTGCGACGGCGGCCCCACGGTTCCCGGCGACAACGCCCCCTCGGCGCCGGGCACCCCCACCGCGAGCGGCATCACCGACACCTCGGTGAAGCTCAGCTGGAGTGCGGCCACCGACGACAAGGGCGTCAAGAACTACGACGTCCTGCGGGACGGCGCGGTCGTCGCCACGGTCACCGGCACCACGTACACGAACACCGGCCTCACCGCGGGCACGGACTACTCGTACAGCGTGCAGGCGCGGGACACCGCCGACCAGACCGGCCCGGTCAGCGGCGCGGTCAAGGTCCACACCACCGGCGGCGGTGACGACGGCGGCAACGAGACCGGCGACAAGGTCAACCTCGGCTACTTCGCCGAGTGGGGCGTCTACGGGCGCAACTACCACGTCAAGAACCTGGACACGTCCGGTTCGGCCGCGAAGATCACGCACATCAACTACGCCTTCGGCAACGTCCAGGGCGGCAAGTGCACCATCGGCGACTCCTACGCCGACTACGACAAGGCGTACACCGCCGACCAGTCCGTCGACGGCGTCGCCGACACCTGGGACCAGCCGCTGCGCGGCAGCTTCAACCAGCTGCGCAAACTGAAGGCGAAGTACCCCCACATCAAGGTGCTGTGGTCCTTCGGCGGCTGGACCTGGTCCGGCGGCTTCGGCCAGGCGGCCCAGAACCCGGCCGCGTTCGCCGACTCCTGCTACAGCCTGATCGAGGACCCGCGCTGGGCCGATGTCTTCGACGGCATCGACATCGACTGGGAGTACCCCAACGCCTGCGGCCTGACCTGTGACACCAGCGGCCCGGACGCGCTGAAGAAGCTCACCTCGGCGCTGCGCACCAAGTTCGGCAAGGACTACCTGGTCACCGCCGCCATCACGGCCGACGGCTCCCAGGGCGGCAAGATCGACCTGGCGGACTACGCCGGCGCCGCGCAGTCGCTCAACTGGTACAACGTGATGACGTACGACTTCTTCGGCGCCTGGGACGCGAAGGGCCCGACCGCCCCGCACTCCCCGCTGAACTCGTACTCCGGCATCCCGATCGCCGGCTTCAACTCCGCCGACGCCATCGCCAAGCTGAAGGCCCAGGGCGTCCCCGCGTCCAAGCTGCTGCTCGGCATCGGCTTCTACGGACGCGGCTGGACCGGCGTCACCCAGGACGCGCCCGGCGGCACCGCCACCGGCGCCGCCCCGGGCACGTACGAGGCGGGCATCGAGGACTACAAGGTCCTCAAGAACACCTGCCCGACCACCGGCACGATCGCCGGCACCGCGTACGCCCACTGCGGCACCAACTGGTGGAGCTACGACACCCCGGCCACCATCAAGTCGAAGATGGCCTGGGCGAAGAACCAAGGCCTGGGAGGCGCGTTCTTCTGGGAGTTCAGCGGGGACACCAGCAACGGTGAACTCGTGAGCGCGATGAACACCGGCCTCAAGTAACCCCCGAGGCTCAGCCCCCCGAAAGACGCCGGGGAGACAGGTCCGCCCCCTGTCTCCCCGGCTTTTCCATCGTTACGGGGACGCCTCGTCGATCAGCGCCTGGACACCGTCGAGGATGCGGGTCAGGCCGAAGTCCAACGACTCGGCGCCGTCCGACTCGAACGCCCCGGCCGCGATGGCCCGGGTGAGCGCGGGGAACCGGTCGGCGTGCCGTTCCAGCAGTTCGCCGGTCAGCCGGCCCCACTCCCGGGCGTGCTCCGCGTCGAAGTCCGCCGTCTGCTGGGCGAGACTGCGCACCTGGCCGATGAGGAGCAGGACGACCCGCTGCCGGTCGGCCGCGCCGAGCCCCGTCGGCTCCAGCACGGCATGGGCCGCGTCCAGCCAGCCCAGCTGGTGGGGGCCCATGATCTGCCGGCGCATCGCGGTGGCCGCGAGCAGCCAGGGGTGGTCCGCGTACACCTGCCAGGACCTCCGGCTCCAGGCGGCCAGCCGCTCCCGCCACCCCGGGCCCGCGTCCGCGAGGTCGGGTACGTCGGCGAGCGCCACCTCCACCATGAGCTCGACCAGCTCGGTCTTGCCCGGCACATAGCGGTAGAGCGCCATCCCCGAGACCCCCAGCCCGGCCGCCACCCGGCCCATCGAGACCGCTTCCAGGCCCTCCGCATCGGCGACCGCGACCGCCTCGTCGGCGATCCTGCCCGGGGTCAGCGAAGGCTTGGGGCCCCGGGCGGGCTGCCCCCGCTCCCCCCAGAGCAGCTCGACCCCGGCCCGCATGTCCCTCGGCCCTGCCCGCTTGCTTCTCCCGGCTGCCCCGGCCATCGCGCTCTCCCTGGTCTCGGTCGGATGGTTGACACCCTCCGAACAACTGTATATATCTTAAGCACTACCGCTTACACCATAAACAGTTTAAGGAGTCAGCCATGCTGACCACGCTCATCACCGCATCCGCCGCCACTCTGATAGCCGGCCCGGCCGCGGGAATGCTCGGCTACCGGCAGCTCAAGCGCACCGCCAACGCCAGGAAACTGCGCATCACCGCACCGCACGGGATCGAGGAGTCGGGATTCGTCCGGATCGGCGGCATCGACCAGTGGATCTCCGTACGGGGCGACGACCGCGCGAACCCGGTGATCCTGGAGATCCACGGCGGCCCCGGAGCCTCCAACCACATCTTCCTGCCGCGCACCCGGGGCTGGGAGAAGCACTTCACCATCGTCCGCTGGGACATGCGCGGTGCCGGCCGCACCTTCGCCGCGCACGGCCCCGACGGCCAGGGCGACGTCACCCTGGACCGGCTGTACGAGGACGCCTTGGAGGTCACCGACCACATCCGCTCCCGCATGGGCGTCGACCAGGTGCTGCTGGTCGCCAACTCGTTCGGCAGCGTGGTCGGACTGCGGCTGGCCCGCCGCCACCCCGAGCGGTACTCCGCGTACGTCGGCACCGACCAGAACATCAACGCGGGCGGCCGCGACCACGGCGGGCACCAGGTCCTGCTGGAGCGGCTGCGGGCGGCCGGAAAGCGCAAGGACCTGGCCGCCGTCACTGCGATGGGCCCCGACCCGGCCGCCTGGACCCCGGACCAGTGGTCGGCCCACGCGAAGATCGTCGTCACGTCCGACCCGCTCACCTACGACACCATGAAGACGGTGGTGGTCCGCTCGCTGTGGTTCTCACCGCTGCACACGCTGCGGGGGCTGCGCTCCTACATGGGCGGGATGACCTTCTCGGAGCGGGTGGCGCCGGAGGCCGTGACGATCGACGAGTGGGCCGAGGGCACCGACTTCGCCCTGCCGTTCTTCGTCTTCCAGGGCGCGCACGACGTCCTGACGCCACCGGCTCCGGCGCGCGCGTTCTACGAGGCCGTCACGGCACCGGCCAAGGACTTCGCGCTCATCGAGGACGCGAGCCACTTCGCGTCGTTCCGGCACCCGGACCGCTTCCTGGACCTGATGCTGACCCGGGTCCGCCCTGCCGTCGCCGCGAACCGCTAGGCGACGTTCACCCGCTGGCCGGGCGGGGCCGCCTCCAGCCAGGCGAGGAAGCCGGTCAGCGCGTCCTCGCTCATCGCCAGCTCCAGGCGGGTCTCCCGGTGGAGGCAGCCGAGCACGATCGCGTCGGAGAGCAGCGCCAGCTCCTCCTCGCCCTCCGGCATCCGGCGGGCCACGACCTCGATCGCGGACCGCTCGAGGACCCGGCGGGGGCGCGGCGAGTAGCTGAAGACCCGGAACCAGTTCACCTTGTCGCCGCTGTACCGGGCTACGCCGTATACCCAGCCCTTGCCGGACAGGTCGGGTTCCTCGGGTACGTTCCACCGGAGACTGCAGTCGAAGGTCCCGCCGGAGCGCTGGATCAGCCGCCGGCGCAGACCGAAGACGAAGAGTCCCAGTACGACCAGTGCGACGACCAGTCCGCCCACCCACAGCGCGAGGTACATCTCCACCGACCTCCTCGCGTCGTCGAGTGAACGGATTACCGTCCGTACGTCATCTGCATCCGCATCGCCTCAGCCGCGACACGGTCCGGAGGGGTCTCCGGCACGGGCCGCGGCTGAGGGTAAAGCCATGTCGTGGGGTGGCTAGTGTGCCGCCACCGCACGCAGTCGCACTTCGGCGCGCCGCTCGGAAGCGCCGTCCGTGTCCGACTTCGCACGCTCGAGCGCACGCTCCGCGCGCTCGACGTCGATCTCGTCGGCAAGCTCCGCGATCTCCGCGAGAAGCGACAGCTTGTCGTCGGCGAACGAGATGAAACCGCCGTGCACGGCCGCGACGACGGTCGCGCCCTCGCTCGTACGGATCGTCACCGGGCCCGATTCCAGCACACCCAGAAGCGGCTGGTGACCGGGCATGACGCCGATGTCGCCGGACGTGGTGCGCGCGACGACCAGGGTGGCCTCGCCGGACCAGACACTGCGGTCCGCGGCGACCAGCTCGACGTGCAGCTCAGCAGCCAAGGGTGGCTCCTCGGGTCACCACCCGGCGGTCGTGCCGGGTGTTGGGTCAATTCTACGGGGCGTGGTGAGGGGGACGGGACGCACCCGCCCCCCTCGGTGAGCCGGGGGCTCAGGAGACGCCGAGCTCCTTGGCGTTGGCCTTCAGGTCCTCGATGCCACCGCACATGAAGAACGCCTGCTCGGGGAAGTGGTCGTACTCACCGTCGCAGATCGCGTTGAACGCGGCGATCGACTCGTCGAGCGGAACGTCCGAACCGTCCACGCCGGTGAACTGCTTGGCGACGTGGGTGTTCTGCGACAGGAAGCGCTCGACGCGACGGGCCCGGTGGACAACGAGCTTGTCCTCCTCGCCCAGCTCGTCGATACCGAGGATCGCGATGATGTCCTGGAGGTCCTTGTACTTCTGGAGGATCCCCTTGACGCGCATGGCGGCCTCGTAGTGGTCCGCGGCGATGTACCGCGGGTCCAGGATCCGGGACGTGGAGTCCAGCGGGTCCACGGCCGGGTAGATGCCCTTCTCGGAGATCGGACGGGAGAGAACCGTCGTCGCGTCGAGGTGGGCGAAGGTGGTCGCCGGCGCCGGGTCGGTCAGGTCGTCCGCGGGGACGTAGATCGCCTGCATCGAGGTGATCGAGTGACCGCGGGTCGACGTGATGCGCTCCTGGAGCAGACCCATCTCGTCGGCCAGGTTCGGCTGGTAACCCACCGCGGACGGCATACGGCCGAGCAGGGTGGACACCTCGGAACCGGCCTGGGTGTACCGGAAGATGTTGTCGATGAAGAAGAGCACGTCCTGCTTCTGCACATCGCGGAAGTACTCCGCCATGGTCAGACCGGCCAGGGCGACGCGGAGACGGGTCCCCGGCGGCTCGTCCATCTGGCCGAAGACGAGCGCCGTCTTGTCGATGACGCCGGAGTCGGCCATCTCCTCGATGAGGTCGTTGCCCTCACGGGTGCGCTCACCGACGCCCGCGAACACCGACACACCGTCGTGGTTGTTGGCGACGCGGTAGATCATCTCCTGGATCAGCACGGTCTTGCCGACACCGGCACCACCGAACAGACCGATCTTTCCACCCTTGACGTACGGGGTGAGGAGGTCGATGACCTTGACGCCGGTCTCGAACATCTCGGTCTTGGACTCGAGCTGGTCGAAGTTGGGCGCCTTGCGGTGGATCGGCCAGCGCTCGGTGACCTCGGCCTCGGCCTCGGGCTTGTTCAGGATCTGGCCAAGGGTGTTGAACACCTTGCCCTTGGTGATGTCGCCGACGGGGACCGTGATGCCGGTGCCCGTGTCGGTGACCGGGGCCTGGCGGACCAGACCGTCGGTCGGCTGCATCGAGATCGCGCGGATCACGCCGTCACCGAGGTGCTGGGCGACCTCGAGCGTCAGCGTCTTGAGCTTGCCGTCCTCGGCCGGGTCGGCCACCTCGACGGTCAGCGCGTTGTAGATCTCCGGCATCGCGTCGACGGGGAACTCCACGTCGACGACCGGGCCGATGACCCGGGCGACGCGGCCCGTGGCAACGGCCGTCTCAACTGTGGTCGTCATTACTTGTCACTCCCCGCGGTCGCGTCGGCCAGCGCACTGGCACCGCCGACGATCTCGCTGATTTCCTGGGTGATTTCGGCCTGGCGGGCCGCGTTGGCAAGCCGGGAGAGCGTCTTGATGAGCTCACCGGCGTTGTCGGTGGCCGACTTCATCGCGCGGCGGCGGGCGGCGTGCTCGGAAGCAGCGGCCTGCAGCAGCGCGTTGTAGATACGGCTCTCGACGTACCGCGGAAGCAGGGCGTCGAGGACGTCCTCCGCCGACGGCTCGAAGTCGAAGAGCGGCAGGATCTCGCCCTTGCCGGTCTCCTGCTCCGTGGCACCGAGACTGAGCGGCAGCATCCGGTCGTCGACCGGGTTCTGCGTCATCATCGACACGAACTCCGTGAAGACGATGTGCAGCTCGTCGACGCCGCCCTCGGCGGTCTCCTTGGACACCGCCTCGATCAGCGGAGCAGCCGCCCGCTTGGCATCCGCGTACGTCGGGCTGTCGGTGAAGCCGGTCCACGAGTCCGCGATCTTGCGCTCGCGGAACCCGTAGTAGGCGACACCCTTGCGGCCGATCACGTATGTGTCGACCTCCTTGCCCTCACCGCGCAGCCGCTCGGTCAGCTTCTCCGCGGCCTTGATGGCGTTGGAGGAGTAACCGCCGGCCAGGCCGCGGTCGCTCGTGATGAGCAGGATCGCGGCCCGGGCCGGGGACTCGGCTTCGGTGGTCAGCGGGTGCTTGGTGGTGGAGCCGGTCGCCACCGCGGTCACCGCACGGGTGAGCTCGGTCGCGTACGGCGTCGACGCCGCCACCTGGCGCTGCGCCTTGACGATGCGCGAGGCGGCGATCATCTCCATCGCCTTGGTGATCTTCTTCGTGGCGGTGACGGAGCGGATGCGGCGCTTGTAAACGCGAAGCTGAGCGCCCATCGATCAGCCCTCGCCCAGGAGCTTGCCGTCCGAGGTCTCGAACTGCTGCTTGAAGGCGGCGACGGCGTCGGCGATCGCCTGCAGCGTGTCGTCGGACATCTTGGCGCCCTCGCGGATGCTGGTGAGGAGGTCCTTGCGCTCGCGGCGCAGGTACTCCAGCAGCTCCGACTCGAAGCGGCGGATGTCCTCGACCGGGACGTCGTCCATCTTGCCGTTGGTGCCGGCCCAGACGGAGACGACCTGCTCCTCGACCGGGAACGGGGCGTACTGCGGCTGCTTCAGCAGCTCGACCATGCGCTTACCGCGCTCCAGCGACGCCTTGGAGGCCGCGTCCAGGTCGGAACCGAAGGCGGCGAACGCCTCCAGCTCGCGGTACTGGGCGAGGTCCACGCGGAGCCGGCCGGACACCTGGCGCATGGCCTTGTGCTGGGCGGAGCCACCGACGCGGGAGACCGAGATACCGACGTTCAGGGCCGGACGCTGACCGGCGTTGAACAGGTCGGACTCCAGGAAGCACTGGCCGTCGGTGATGGAGATGACGTTGGTCGGAATGAACGCCGACACGTCGTTCGCCTTGGTCTCGACGATCGGGAGACCCGTCATCGAACCGGCACCCATGTCGTCGGAGAGCTTGGCGCAGCGCTCCAGCAGACGCGAGTGGAGGTAGAAGACGTCGCCGGGGTACGCCTCACGGCCCGGCGGACGGCGCAGCAGCAGGGAGACGGCGCGGTAGGCGTCGGCCTGCTTCGAGAGGTCGTCGAAGATGATCAGGACGTGCTTGCCCTGGTACATCCAGTGCTGGCCGATGGCCGAGCCGGTGTACGGCGCGAGGTACTTGAAGCCGGCCGGGTCGGACGCCGGGGCGGCGACGATGGTCGTGTACTCGAGCGCACCGGCCTCTTCGAGCGCGCCGCGCACGGAGGCGATCGTCGAGCCCTTCTGACCGATGGCGACGTAGATGCAGCGCACCTGCTTGTTCACGTCGCCCGAGCGCCAGTTGTCGCGCTGGTTGATGATCGTGTCGACGGCCAGAGCGGTCTTACCCGTCTGACGGTCGCCGATGATCAGCTGACGCTGGCCGCGGCCGATCGGCACCATGGCGTCGACGGCCTTGTAGCCGGTCTGCATCGGCTCGTGCACCGACTTACGGACCATGACGCCAGGGGCCTGCAGCTCGAGGGCGCGGCGTCCGTCGGTCGCGATCTCGCCGAGACCGTCGATCGGGTTGCCGAGCGGGTCGACGACGCGGCCGAGGTAGCCCTCGCCGACGCCGACGGAGAGCACCTCACCGGTGCGCTGCACCGGCTGGCCCTCCTCGATGCCGCTGAACTCGCCGAGGACGATCGCACCGATCTCGCGCTCCTCGAGGTTGAGGGCGAGACCGAGGGTGCCGTCCTCGAACTTCAGCAGCTCGTTCGCCATGGCGGAGGGCAGGCCCTCCACCTTCGCGATGCCGTCGCCGGCAACGCTGACCGTACCGACCTCCTCGCGCGAGGCCGCGTCCGGCTTGTACGACTGGACAAAGTTCTCCAGCGCGTCCCGGATCTCCTCCGGCCGGATCGTGAGCTCCGCCATCTGGGTTCCCTGCTCTCCTTGTTGGGCCCGAAGTTTCTTAAGGGGGTCTGGGGGCCGACCCCCAGGAATCTTCTGCAGTTTCTGCACGGCCCAACCGGGCCGCTGGTCTTGCTCTGTTCTGTTGCGCTGCGCCTGCGTCAGCCGGCCATGCGGCGGGTCGCCTCGTCGAGGCGGTCCGCGATGGTGCCGTTGATGACCTCGTCGCCGACCCGCACCGAGATCCCGCCGAGGACCGAGGGGTCCACGTCGAGGTTCAGGTGCATCTGGCGGCCGTAGATCTTCGCCAGGGCGGCACCCAGGCGCTGCTTCTGCCGGTCGCTGAGCGGCACCGCTGAGGTGACGATCGCGACCGTGCGCTCCCGGCGCTCCGCGGCCAGCTTGGAGAGGGAGTCGAGTCCCGCTTCCAGGCTACGTCCACGGGGCTGGGTGACAAGCCGCACGACGACGCGCTCGGTGGCGGGCCGCGTCTTGCCGCCGAGCAGGCTGCGGAGCAGCTCGCCCTTGGCGGCCGGGGTCGCGGTCCGGCTGGTGAGCGCGGCGCGCAGGCCGGTGTCCGAGGCGACGATGCGGCCGAACCGGAAGAGTTCGTCCTCGACGTCGTCCAGGTCGCCGTTGCGCTGGGCGGCGGTGAGGTCGGCGGTGTTCGCCAGCTCCTCGACCGCGTCGACCAGGTCACGCGACTGCGACCAGCGCGAGCGGACCATGCCGGAGACCAGGTCGACGGCCTCGCCGCCCACCTGGCCGCCCAGCAGGCGGCCTGCCAGCTCGGCCCTGGCCTCGCCCGGCTGCGCCGGGTCGGTCAGGACCCGGCGCAGCGACACCTCGCGGTGCAGCAGCGCCGTGACGCCGGCCAGGTCCTCGGCGAGCTTCGCCGCGTCGACCGACGTGCTGTCGGTCAGCGCGTCGAGACGCTCGCGTGCGGCAGCCAGTGCCTCGCGGCTCGCGCTGTTCATCGGACGGCCTCGGCCTTCGCTTCGAGCTCGTCGAGGAAGCGGTCGACGGTGCCACTCTGCCGGGCGTGGTCCTCCAGGGACTCACCGACGAGCTTGCCGGCCAGGTCGGTGGCGAGCTTGCCCACGTCCTGGCGCAGCGCGGCCGCGGCGGCCTTGCGGTCGGCCTCGATCTGGGCGTGGCCGGCGGCGACGATCTCGTCGCGCTGGCGCTGGCCCTCGGCACGCATTTCCTGCAGGATCACGGCGCCCTGCTCCTGCGCCTCCTGGCGCAGACGAGCGGCTTCGTGGCGGGCCTCGGCGAGCTGAGCCTTGTACTGCTCAAGAACGCTCTGGGCCTCGGTCTGGGCCGCATCGGCCTTCTCGATCCCGCCTTCGATGGCCTCGCGGCGCTCTTCCAGAACCTTGTTGATGTTCGGGAGGAGCTTCTTGGCGAGGAAGCCGAAGACGATGACGAAAGCGATGAGGCCAATGACGAGCTCAGGGATCGGCGGAATGAGCGGGTTTTCCGCTTCCTCCGCCGCGAGCTGAACCAGGGGGTTCACGTCAGTGCCTTCCGTCGAATGGGCTGTTCGCGACCGGTCAGGAGGTCGGGTAGACGAACGGCATGACCAGACCGATCAGGGCGAGCGCCTCACAGAAGGCGAAGCCGAGGATCTGGTTGGCGCGGATGAGACCGGCAGCCTCGGGCTGACGGGCGAGCGCCTGGGTGCCGTTACCGAAGATGATGCCGATGCCGACGCCGGGGCCGATCGCGGCGAGGCCGTAACCGATCGAGCCGAGGTTGCCCTTGATTTCGACGCCGGCGGCGAGGGTCTGGAGAGCGGACATGCCGGTTCTTCCTTCTCTTTCAATGTCCGGTGGGGGTTGGCCACCGGGTGCTTCAGGAGTGGGGTGCTCAGTGGCCCTTGGCGAGAGCGCCCTGGATGTAGCTGCAGGCCAGCAACACGAAGACGTAAGCCTGAACAGCCTGGATGAAGAGTTCGAAGGCGGTCATCACGATGACCATCACGAACGACACACCTGCGTAGGCGATCCCGATGCCGTTGAGCATGTACCAGCTGGCGATCGTGAAGAGCAGCAGGAGCGTGTGGCCCGCGAACATGTTGGCGAAGAGTCGGACCGCGTGCGTGAACGGCCGGACCAGCAGGTTCGAGAAGAACTCGATGGTCATCGAGAGCGGCAGGACCCCGCCGAGGTTCTTGTCGTAGCCCGTGAAGTTCTTGAGGGCGCCGACGAACCCGTGCTTCTTGAAGGTCAGGCCGACCCAGAGCACGTAGACGATTCCGGCGAGGATCGCCGGGTACGAGATGATCGCCGTCACGGGGAACTGGGCAACCGGGATGATGGACCAGAGGTTCATCATCCAGATGACGAAGAACAGGGAGACCATCAGCGGGACGTACTTCTCGCCGTCGCGCTTGCCGATCGTCTCGTAGACGATGCCGCGGCGGATGAAGTCGTATCCGGCCTCGGCCGTCATCTGGAGCTTGCCGGGCACCAACTTCGGCTTGCGGAAGGCGGCCCAGAAGAAGCCAACGATGATCACCGAGCCGAGCAGGGCCAGCAGCATCGTCTTGTTGAAGTACAAGTTGCTGTCCGCGTCGCCCCAGAGGGGCTCGAACAGGAACGAGTGCAGGCCGGGTGCCGGAAAGCCACAACCGTCGAAGAGGTGGCAATCGGTCTCGAAGGCGAGCACCTGTGTCGGGTCAGCACTCACCGCGGGCTCCTTCAGCGTGGCGCATAGGTACGGCAACCTCGTTGTGTCGGCGCGGCGCGCAGCCGCGGTTCGGCACTGGACTGGTGTTTCGGATGTGTGAGCGGCAGTCAGGCATGTGAGCCTCGCGATCGAGCAGGCGTCAGCTCACATGCACGCGCCCGCAGTGCCGCAGTTGGAACCGGACGATAGCAGGGTCCTGACCCCGCACTTATTCCGCCCCTACCCTTCACGCGTCCGACCCCGGTTTCCCGGCCTTGTCGGCCTTGTCGGATTCGGGTTCCACGTAAAGGATCTTCGCCTTCATGTGCGCACGCGCCTGTGCGCCGATCCACACGAGGGTGGTCGCGACCAGGGTGATCGCGAACGCCTTCGGGTTGAACAGCGAGGTGTTCTTGAATACGGCGACGAAGATGAACAGCAGCAGGAGCTGCGCCGTGTAGAGCGCGAGCCCCATCGCCTGGAAGAGGTGGGGCATGGACCGGGCGGTCCGTTGCAGGACCAGGAGTCCGATCCCCATGAAGAGGATGACCACGATCGTCCCCACGATCGCGCCCAGGGCTCCCTTGCCGCCGGCGACGCCAGCGCTGATCGCGGCGGCTACGGCGCCGGCGACAGCGGTGGGTACGGCGGTCTGGAGGAGAGTCCGGACGTCGTTGGACGGCATGGCGGCAGCTCCGCTTGCAGGGGGTGGGCAGTGTGTCGTCATGGACGAGCGTAGGCCCGGTCCGAGTCGATGCCTCGGGCCGATGGACCGTGCTACATCAGGTCCTTCGGCTCTGTCACCGGGCTTCGTGAACGGTATCACAAACTATTTGATGAGGTCTTTACCTAGAAAGTGTGCTTGCTGTCACACGTGAGGGCTAACGAGCACGTGTGAGCGAGGCACGGCTTCACTTTGTCTGCTAATGGGTGCCGGTGACCGGTTTACCGGCGGGTCGAACCGGCCGCTCTGCGGTCCGCTGTACGCGAACGGTGGCCGATCGCGGTCGCCCCGTTGACGCCCGAGACACCCGCGGCGACAGGCGCCCCGGCAGCCGCCTCACGCTCCTCGGAGGCATCACCGGACCCGTCCGTCGCACCCGCCTCCATCTGGCCGTCCACGGGCCCCTGTTGGCCCTCCGCGGCCTCCTCCGACGCGGCCCCCGGCCCCTCCGGGCGACGCCGTCTGCGGCGGTAGCGCGGCGGCACGAAGCGTTCCGCCCAGCGCGGGGCGCGCGGGGTGAACGCGGGCAGCAGGAGCAGGATCAGCCCGAGCGCGCTCAGCCCCACGATCACGATCACGATCCACAGGGACGTCGAGTGCACCGAGTACCCCACCGCGCCGAACGCGATCAGCGCCGACCAGAAGTACATGATCAGCACCGACCGGCTGTGCGAGTGGCCGATGTTGAGCAGCCGGTGGTGCAGGTGGCCCCGGTCCGCCGCGAACGGCGACTGGCCGTTCCAGGTGCGCCGCACGATCGCCAGCACCAGGTCGGCCGCCGGGATGGCGATGATCGTCAGCGGCAGCAGCAGCGGGATGAACACCGGGAGCATCGCGTGGGTCGCCTGGCGCTCACTGCCCTCGAAGATCTTCATGGTGTCCGGGTCGACCTGACCGGTGACCGAGATCGCACCGGCCGCGAGCACCAGACCGATGAGCATCGACCCCGAGTCGCCCATGAAGATCCGCGCGGGGTGCATGTTGTGCGGCAGGAAGCCGAGGCACATGCCCATCAGGATCGCCGCGAACAGCGTCGCCGGGGCGGCGGCCTCGATGGTGTGCCCGTACCAGAGCCGGTAGGTGTACAGGAAGAACGCGGCGGCGGCGATGAGGACCATGCCCGCCGCGAGCCCGTCCAGGCCGTCCACGAAGTTGACGGCGTTGATCGTGATGACGACCAGCGCCACGGTGAGCAGCGTGCCCTGCCACGGGGTGAGCGCGACGGTGCCGACGCCCGGGATCGGCAGCCACAGGATCGTGAGGCCCTGGAGGACCATCACGGCGGCGGCGAGCATCTGCCCGCCCAGCTTGATCAGGGCGTCGATCTCGAACTTGTCGTCCAGGACCCCGATCAGCCAGATCAGCGCCGCTCCGGAGAGCAGCGCCCTGGGCTCGCTGGAGAGTTCGAAGACACCGTCGAGGTTGGCGAGGTGGTTGGCGACGATGAGCCCCGCGCACAGCCCGCCGAACATGGCGATGCCGCCGAGCCGCGGAGTCGGTTCGCGGTGGACGTCACGCGCGCGGATCGCGGGCATCGCCCCGACCGCGATGGCGAACTTGCGCACCGGACCGGTGAGCAAGTAGGTCACAGCGGCCGTGACACAGAGTGTCAGCAAGTAATCACGCACGGGCTGCCCCACAGATATCGCCGGCCATCTCAGCCCACACCTTAACTAGGTCGGTCCCATGGTTGAGGACACGGAGCCGCCCCCGATGGTTGCACGAGGGGGGTCAGTGGGGAGCGGAGACGCCGGTCAGCGCGGTCACGACCGGGTCCAGGGCCTGGCTGATCTCGTCGCCGATGGACCGGAAGAAGGTGATCGGGGCGCCGTACGGGTCGTGGACCTCGTCGGCGTCCGCGGTCGGGGCCAGCAGCCAGCCGCGCAGCGCCGCGGCGGCCCGCACCAGCGCGCGGGCACGCTCGACCACGCCCTCCTCGCGGGCGTCGGGCAGGGTGGCCGGGTCTATGGCCCGGACCAGCCTGGTGAACTCCTTGAGCGTGAAGGTGCGCAGCCCGGCCGAGTGCCCCATGGAGATGACCTGGGCGCGGTGGTCGCGGGTGGCCGTGAGCACGAGGTCGGCACGGATCACGTGCTCGTCCAGCAGCTCACGGCCGGTGAAGCCGGTGGCGTCGGCGCCGAAGTCGGCGAGGACCACCTCGGCGTTGGCCTCCATCGGGGCGCCCTCGTGACCCCAGGTGCCGGCGCTCTCCACGATCAGCCCGCCCTGGAGCGGGTCCCCGAGCCGGTGCACCAGGGCGTGCCGGGTCAGCCGCTCGGTGATCGGCGAGCGGCAGACGTTGCCGGTGCTGACGTGGAGGATGCGGAAAGTGTCGGGCCGCCCCGCTATGCCACGCCCCTCGGGGGCGGTCAATTGGCCACCTCGAGGTCGGGTACCACCTTGCGCAGCTCCTCCGCCGAGAGCGCCCCGGCGCGCAGCAGGACGGGCACCTTGCCGGTCACGTCGACGATGGAGGACGGCACGATGCCGGGGGTCGGGCCGCCGTCGAGGTAGACGGAGACGGAGTCGCCGAGCATCTCCTGGGCGGCGTCGCAGTCCTCCGGCGAGGGGTGGCCGGTCAGGTTGGCGCTGGAGACGGCCATCGGGCCGACCTCGGTGAGCAGTTCGATGGCGACCGGGTGCAGCGGCATCCGGACGGCGACCGTGCCCCGGGTGTCGCCGAGGTCCCACTGGAGCGACGGCTGGTGCTTGGCGACCAGGGTCAGGGCACCCGGCCAGAAGGCGTCGACCAGCTCCCACGCCTGCTCGGAGAAGTCGGTGACCAGGCCGTGCAGGGTGTTCGGGGAGCCGATGAGGACCGGCGAGGGCATGTTGCGGCCCCGGCCCTTGGCCTCCAGGAGGTCGCCGACCGCCTCGGCGGCGAAGGCGTCCGCGCCGATCCCGTACACGGTGTCGGTGGGCAGCACGACGAGCTCGCCGCGGCGGACGGCCGACGCGGCTTCGCGCAGCCCCGTCGTGCGGTCGGTCGCGTCGTTGCAGTCGTATCGCCGTGCCATCAGCCGGCCTCCTCAAGCATGTACGGGTAGGGCTGGTACGGGTGACGCCCCCCGGTCACGGCATCGCCTTGCGGGCGGTGGCGAACCGGGGACGCCGGTTGAGGTCGGGGTGGTCGGCCGCGTCGGCCCAGCCCCGCTCCTCGGTGAAGATCCAGGGCACCTGGCCGCCCTGGGTGTCGGCGTGCTCGATGACGACGAGGCCGCCGGGGCGGAGCAGGCGGTGCGCGGTGCGCTCGATGCCCCGGATGGTGTCGAGGCCGTCCTCGCCGGAGAACAGCGCCATCTCGGGGTCGTGGTCGCGCGCCTCGGGCGCCACGTACTCCCACTCGGTGAGCGGGATGTACGGCGGGTTGGAGATGACCAGGTCGACCTGGCCGTCCAGCTCGGGCAGGGCGGTGAGCGCGTCGCCGCGGTGGACGGTGACGCGCGAGTTCTCGGCGTTCTTCCGGGTCCACTTCAGGGCGTCCTCGGACAGCTCCACGGCGTGCACGCGGGAGCGCGGGACCTCCTGGGCCATGGCGAGGGCGATGGCGCCGGAGCCGGTGCACAGGTCCACGATCAGCGGCTCGACGACGTCCATCGCGCGGACGGCGTCTATGGCCCAGCCGACGACCGACTCGGTCTCGGGGCGGGGCACGAAGACGCCGGGGCCGACCTGGAGCTCCAGGTAGCGGAAGAAGGCGCGTCCGGTGATGTGCTGGAGGGGTTCGCGGGCCTCGCGGCGGGCGATGGTCTCCCAGTAGCGGGCGTCGAAGTCGGCGTCCGGCACGTTGTGCAGCTCGCCCCGCTTGACGCCGTGCACGAACGCGGCGAGTTCCTCGGCATCGAATCTCGGTGAGGGAACACCGGCGTCGGCCAGCCGCTGGGTGGCCTGGGCCACCTCGGCGAGCAGCAGGTTCATCGCGGTTCTCCGTACGGGTTCACGAGCGGGGCGGGGCGGCGGCGGGCTCAGGCGGCTGCCAGCTTGGCGGCGGAGTCGGCGTCGACGCACGCCTGGATGACCGCGTCCAGGTCACCGTCGAGCACCTGGTCCAAGTTGTACGCCTTGAAGCCGACGCGGTGGTCCGAGATCCGGTTTTCCGGGAAGTTGTACGTCCGGATCTTCTCGGACCGGTCGACCGTGCGCACCTGGCTGCGACGTACGTCCGAAGCCTCCTGCTCGGCGGCCTCCTGGGCGGCGGCCAGCAGCCGGGAGCGCAGGATGCGCATCGCCTGCTCCTTGTTCTGGAGCTGGCTCTTCTCGTTCTGGCAGGAGGCGACGACGCCGGTCGGCAGGTGCGTGATGCGGACGGCGGAGTCGGTCGTGTTCACGGACTGGCCGCCGGGGCCGGACGAGCGGTAGACGTCGATACGGAGGTCGTTGGCGTGGATCTCGACGTCGACCTCCTCGGCCTCGGGCGTCACGAGGACGCCGGCGGCGGAGGTGTGGATGCGGCCCTGGGACTCGGTGGAGGGCACGCGCTGCACACGGTGCACGCCGCCTTCGTACTTCATCCGGGCCCAGACGCCCTGGCCGGGCTCGGTGGCGCCGTTGCCGCCCTTGGTCTTCACGGCGACCTGGACGTCCTTGTAGCCGCCGAGCTCGGACTCGGTGGAGTCGATGATCTCGGTCTTCCAGCCGACGCGCTCGGCGTAGCGCAGGTACATGCGCAGCAGATCGCCGGCGAACAGCGCGGACTCGTCGCCGCCCGCCCCGGCCTTGATCTCCAGGAGCACGTCCTTGTCGTCGCTGGGGTCCCTGGGTACGAGCAGGAGGCGCAGCTTCTCGGTGAGCTCCTCGCGCTGCTTCTCCAGCTCCTTGACCTCGGCGGCGAAGTCGGGGTCGTCGGCGGCGAACTCGCGGGCGGTCTCGATGTCGTCACCGGACTGCTTCCAGGAGCGGTACGTCGCGACGATCGGGCTCAGCTCCGCGTAGCGCTTGTTGAGCTTGCGCGCGTTGCCCTGGTCGGCGTGGACCGCGGGGTCGGCGAGCTGCTTCTCGAGATCGGCGTGCTCGCCGATCAGTTCCTCGACCGCCTCGAACATCTCGGGCTCCTGGTTCCTTCGCTGGTCGTGCCTGCCGGCCGGTGGGTGCCTGCCGGGGCCGGGGTACGGAGACCCCGTGCCCGGACCGGAAAAAAACGCCGGCCACGGCGCCCCCGGGTAGAGGGCACCGCGGACCGGCGCGGACGGCTCGCTACTTGCCGGCGGCCTTGGCGCCCTTGCCGAAGCGGGCCTCGAAGCGGGCCACACGGCCACCGGTGTCGAGGATCTTCTGCTTGCCCGTGTAGAACGGGTGGCACTCGGAGCAGACCTCGGCACGGATGGTGCCGCTGTCCAGCGTGGAGCGGGTGGTGAACGACGCGCCACAGGTGCAGCTGACCTGCGTCTCGACGTACTGGGGGTGGATGTCGCGCTTCAAGGGTGTCTCCTAGGTTCGGGAGGGCGCCGGGTCGTACGCGCGGATTGCGCGTCCGTGAACCGGGGCCGACGTACCAGTCTGCCAGGACCGGCCGTATCTCCCAAAACCAGGGTGGACGGCCGGGTATTCCCCCGGCGCTCCGCTCAGCGGACGATCTTGCCCGCGTCGCCCTTGTCCCCCGCCGACTGCTTCGTCGCGGAGGCGGGGATCGGCCGGTCGGCGCCCAGGGCGTCCCAGACCTGCTGGTCGGCCTTCTCCAGCGGGATGACGCGGTTGGGGTCGGCGGGGTCGTACTGGACGGGCAGGGTCACCATGTTCACGTTGTCGGAGCCGAGGCCCTTGAGGCCCTTGGCGAAGCCCGCGAGCTTGGTGACCGAGCCGAGGTCGGAGTCGGTGGTGACCGCCTTGGTGGCGGTGTCCGCGATGCCGTAGAGCTTGGTGCCGTCGAACACGCCCACGCTCTTGACCTGCTGCATCAGCGCCTTGATGAACGCCTGCTGGAGCTGGATGCGGCCGAGGTCGCTGCCGTCGCCGACGCTGTGGCGGGTGCGGACCAGGCCGAGGGACTGCTCGCCGTCCAGGGTGTGGGCGCCGGGCTGGAGGTCCAGGTGGCTGTCGGGGTCGTCGATCGCCTCGGTGGTGGTGATCTCGACGCCGCCGAGCTTGTCGATCAGCTTCTTGAAGCCGGTGAAGTCGACCTCGACGTAGTGGTCCATGCGGATGCCGGACATGGATTCGACGGTCTTGACCGCGCAGGCCGGCCCGCCGACCTCGTACGCCGTGTTGAACATGGCGCGCTGCTGTCCGGGCACCGGATCGCCGCTGACGTCGCCGGTGCAGTCGGGCCGGGTGATGAGGGTGTCGCGCGGGATGGAGACCACACTCGCGGTCCTGTGGCCCTTGTTGACGTGGACGACCATCGCGGTGTCCGAGCGGGCCGCGCCCTCGTCGGCGCCGTACTCGCCGTTCGCACCGGAGCGGGAGTCGGAGCCCAGGACGAGGATGTCCTCGGAGCCGTTGTCGATGTTCTCGGGGCGGTCCTTGCCGAGCGCGGTGTTGATGTCGACGGCCTGGAGATTGCCGTTGAGATGGACGTACGCGTAGCCGAGCCCCGCACCGCCCACGACGACCGCGCCGGCCAGGCTCCAGACGGTTATGCGGCCCGCCCTGCGGCCACGGGAGGGCTTCTTCCGGCGCTTGCCGGTGGCCCGTATTCGGCCGCTGCTCCCGCTTCGCTCGCTCATGGGTCTCCCTCGTTCCGTCGGCTGCTTCCGGCTACCCCCTTGCAGTGGCGGCGACAAGAAGCGTGGCACAGGCGGCTGTGACCCCCGTATGCGTACGGAGCGGCTCGGGCGGGTGCGAGGACGGCCGGTATTCCGGCGTTCACCTGCGGTTTCGTGGCCCGTACAACGGTCGTACGCGGGTGCCGCGCCACGGCGCCCGTGTGGCGAAGCTCTCGGAACGGCAGCGGGGTACGGCACAGGGCCGCCCCCGCACCGGAATGCGGGGGCGGCCCTGTGTGCTGCCGGGCGGCCGGGGCTAGTCGTTGCCGTTGCCCGGGGCCGGCGTCGTCTTCTGGATCTGGAGCAGGAACTCCGCGTTCGACTGGGTCTTCTTCATCCGGTCGAGCAGGAGCTCGATGGCCTGCTGCTGGTCGAGCGCGTGGAGCACTCGGCGCAGCTTCCAGACGATCCCCAACTCCTCGCTGCCGAGCAGGATTTCCTCCTTGCGGGTGGAGGACGCGTCGACGTCCACCGCCGGGAAGATCCGCTTGTCGGAGAGCTTGCGGTCGAGCTTGAGCTCCATGTTGCCGGTGCCCTTGAACTCCTCGAAGATCACCTCGTCCATGCGCGAGCCGGTCTCGACCAGCGCGGTGGCCAGGATGGTCAGCGAGCCGCCGTCCTCGATGTTGCGCGCGGCACCGAAGAAGCGCTTCGGCGGGTAGAGCGCGGTCGAGTCGACACCACCGGACAGGATGCGGCCGGAGGCCGGGGCGGCGAGGTTGTACGCGCGTCCCAGGCGGGTGATCGAGTCCAGCAGGACGACCACGTCGTGACCCAGCTCCACGAGGCGCTTGGCGCGCTCGATGGCCAGCTCGGCCACGGTGGTGTGGTCCTCGGCGGGGCGGTCGAAGGTCGAGGAGATGACCTCGCCCTTCACCGACCGCTGCATGTCGGTGACCTCTTCCGGACGCTCGTCCACCAGGACGACCATCAGGTGGCACTCGGGGCTGTTGACCGTGATCGCGTTGGCGATGGCCTGCAGGATCATGGTCTTACCGGTCTTCGGCGGGGCCACGATCAGACCGCGCTGGCCCTTGCCGATGGGGGCGACCAGGTCGATGATCCGCGTCGTCAGGACGTTGGAGTCGGTCTCCAGACGGAGCCGGTCCTGCGGGTAGAGCGGCGTCAGCTTCTGGAACTCGGGACGGCCGCGGCCCGACTCGGGTGCCATGCCGTTGACCGAGTCGAGGCGGACCAGCGCGTTGAACTTCTCGCGGCGCTCGCCGTCCTTGGGCTGCCGCACCGCACCGGTGACGTGGTCGCCCTTGCGCAGGCCGTTCTTGCGGACCTGGGCGAGCGAGACGTACACGTCGTTCGGGCCGGGCAGGTAGCCGGAGGTCCGGATGAACGCGTAGTTGTCGAGGATGTCCAGGATGCCCGCGACGGGGATCAGGACGTCGTCGTCGGTGACGGGCGGGGCGTCGGCGGCGAAGTCGTCGCGTCCGCGACGGCCCCGGCGGTCGCGGTAGCGCCCGCGACGGCCGCGCCGGCCGCCCTCGTCGTCGAAGTCGTCCTGCGGGCCGTTGCTGCCGCCCTGGTTCTGGCCGCCGCCCTGGTTCTGGCCGCCGCCCTGACGGCGGTTGCCGCCCTGGTCGTCGCCCTTGCCGCGCTGGCGGTCGCGCTGGCGGTCGCGGCGCTGCTCGCCCCGGTCCCCGCGCTGGCGGTCGCCGCGGTCGCCCCGGCGGCCCTCGGCGTTGTCCGCGGCGGAGTCGGCCTTGGACTCGGCGGAGCGGTCCTCGGCGGGCGCCTCGTGCTTCTGCTCCTGCTTCGGCTCGTCCTGGGCGCGGTCCTTGGTCTGCGCCTTGGCGTCCGGCTTGCTCTCCGGGCTGCCCGCCTGCGCGGTGGCGCGGCGGCGGCGGCGCTCGCCCGCGGGCTGGTCGTCGCTGGCCGGCTGGCCCGGGATGTCGATCTGCTGCTGGGCCGTGGCCTGGTCGGCGGGCGCGGCGGCCGGGGCCTCGTCGGCACCGGTGCGCGCCTTGGAGGTGGCGCGGCGCTTCGGCTTGGTCTCCGCCGCGTCGGCGGGGGCCGCGGTGGCCTTGGCCTTGGGGGCGGAGGAGCCGCCGCCGGCCTGGGCCTCCTTGATGACCTCGATCAGCTGGCTCTTGCGCATCCGCGCGGTGCCCTTGATGCCGAGGCCGGACGCGACCTGCTGCAGCTCGGCCAGGACCATGCCGTCAAGGCCGGTGCCGGAGCGGCGGCGCCGTGCGGTGGTGCCAGTGGCAGCACCTTCGGCGGGCGCGGCGCTGTCGACGTTCTTGTCGGCAGTCACGCCCATCAGATCGGTGGTGTCGCTCACGAAGGGTCCTTCCCTGGAGCGGACGTCGGCCTTCTGGCTCGGCGACCGGTTGTGCTGTCCGGCTGCGGTCCTCGGTTGGTGCGGCCCGTGCCGGGGCGGTGGTCCGCCGGATGGAACGGCGGAGAGATGAGGTGTGCATGTGCCCGGCGCGAGCATCCCCCTGCTCGGCCCACTCCTGGACGAGCGGAGGGGTGTCGTGCCGGTTCCGGAGCGTGCTCGCAACTGCTCAGGCAGGCTGCTCAGGCAGTTGGGGGGGCTCCCGGAAGAAATGGTGGTCCCGAACGGGACACGAAGCAACGCGCCTCATGGACGTCGATTGCAGACTTGAGGTTAACACTACCGGCTCCAACAAACATTCCCCCTCTCACTCACCGGCAATCACTTCTCGGCCAGCGGCCCCGCGGGCTACGCGGCCAGCGGCAGGACGCCGGCGCCCTGCGCGTCGAGAGCGAGCCGGTTGGCCGCCCAGCCCTCACCCGCCAGTCGGGCGACCTTGTCGGCGTCACCGTCCCCGGCCAGGGCCAGCACCGTCGGTCCCGCACCGGAGATGACCGCGGGGACGCCCTCGGCGCGCAGCCGGGCCACGAGTTCGACGCTCTCGGCCATGGCGGGCGCGCGGTAGTCCTGGTGCAGCCGGTCCTCGGTGGCCGTGAGCAGCAGCTCGGGGCGCCTGGTCAGGGCCTCGACGAGGAGGGCGGCACGGCCGGCGTTGAACGCGGCGTCGACGTGCGGCACGGTGCGCGGCAGGAGGCCGCGGGCGGTCTCGGTGAGCACCGGCTTGCCGGGGACGAAGACCACCGGAACGATGGAGTCAGCGGGGTCCATCCTGATCGCGCGGGCGGAGGCGCCGTCCATCCAGGCGAGCGTGAATCCGCCGAGCAGGCAGGCCGCGACGTTGTCGGGGTGGCCCTCGATCTCGGTGGCGAGCTCCAGCAGGGCGGCGTCGTCCAGCCGGGCGTCGCCGCCGGTCGTCACGGCGCGGGCGGCGACGATTCCGGCGCAGATGGCGGCGGAGGAGGAGCCGAGGCCGCGTCCGTGCGGGATGCGGTTGGCGCAGACGATCTCCAGGCCGCGGGGCTGTCCGCCGAGCAGGTCGAAGGCGGTGCGCAGGGACCGTACGAGCAGGTGCTTCTCGTCGCGGGGCAGGGTGTCCGCGCCCTCACCGGCGATGTCGATGTGCAGTCCGGAGTCGGCGACGCGGACGACGACGTCGTCGTACAGGCCGAGCGACAGGCCGAGGGTGTCGAAACCGGGGCCCAGGTTGGCGCTGGTCGCGGGGACGCGCACCCGGACGGCGGCGGCTCGGAAGGCGGGACCGGCCATCGCTGTGACGACTCTCCTTGTGAGGCGGCGGGGGTTCCGGGGGCTGCGGGCGGGGATTCTTCGGGGGAGCCGCAACGGCCCGGGGCACCCCGGCAGATGTGGCGGGGCGGGTTGGGGACAGCTTATCGAAGGAAGGTTCTGTGGCGACATAGGGCGCACAGGAGGCGCACGATGCGTGTCGCACGCCCGCGGTGCGCTCTGGTCGCGGAAAAGGGCCGGTAGGACGCCTTTTCCGACGAGTGGTCGCGTGCGCGGGCGCCTCCCCCGGGCCGTCGTCCGGACCGGACCGGGGAAGGCGTCGCGTTACGTGGTTACGCCAGGCCCAGCTTCTCGGCGGCGGCGGCCGCGTCGACCGGGACGGTGACGGGCTGCGGGGCGCCCGCGACGGCCCAGTCGGGGTCCTTGAGGCCGTTCCCGGTCACCGTGCAGACGATGCGCTGGCCGGGGTCGACCTTGCCCTCCTCGGCGGCCTTGAGCAGTCCGGCGACGGAGGCGGCCGAGGCGGGCTCCACGAAGACACCCTCCAGGGAGGCCAACAGCCGGTAGGCGGACAGGATCTGACGGTCCGTGACCTCATCGATGAAGCCGCCCGACTCGTCCCGCGCGGCCAGCGCGTAGTTCCAGGATGCCGGGTTGCCGATCCGGATCGCGGTGGCGATGGTCGACGGGTCCTTGACGACCTCGCCGCGCACGATGGGCGCGGAGCCGGACGCCTGGAAGCCCCACATGCGCGGCTTGTGCGTCGACATGCCGTCCCCGGCGTACTCGGTGTAGCCCTTCCAGTACGCGGTGATGTTGCCCGCGTTGCCGACCGGGAGGACGTGGATGTCCGGGGCGTCGCCGAGCGCGTCGACGATCTCGAACGCGGCGGTCTTCTGGCCCTCGATACGGACCGGGTTGACCGAATTGACCAGCGCGACCGGGTAGTTGTCCGAGAGCGAGCGGGCCAGCGTCAGGCAGTCGTCGAAGTTTCCGTCGACCTGGAGGATCTTGGCGCCGTGCACGAGCGCCTGGCCCATCTTGCCGAGCGCGATCTTACCCTGCGGCACGAGGACCGCGCACACCATGCCGGCCCGGACCGCGTAGGCCGCGGCCGAGGCGGAGGTGTTGCCGGTGGAGGCGCAGATGACGGCCTGCGCGCCCTCCTCCTTGGCCCGGGTGATGGCCATGGTCATGCCGCGGTCCTTGAAGGACCCGGTGGGGTTGGCGCCCTCGACCTTGAGGTGCACCTCGCAGCCCGTGCGCTCGGAGAGGACCTGAGCGGGGACGAGCGGCGTACCGCCCTCACGGAGCGTGACGACCGGCGTCGTGCTCGTGACCGGGAGACGGTCCCGGTACTCCTCGATGATGCCGCGCCACTGGTGGGTGCCCTTGGTGGTCATGGGTCCTTACTCCCCTTCAACACGCATGATGCTGGCGACACCGCGCACGGTGTCGAGCTTGCGCAGCGCCTCGACGGTCCCGGAGAGGGCGGCGTCGGGCGCGCGGTGGGTGACGACGACGAGAGATGCCTCGCCGTCGGTTTCCTGACTGTCCGGCCGGCTCTGCTGGCGGACCGTATCGATGGATACGCCCTGGTCGGCGAAGACCGTCGCGACCTGGGCGAGCACGCCCGGCTTGTCGGCCACGTCGAGGCTGATGTGGTACCGCGTGACGACGTCGCCCATGGGGCTCACCGGCAGGCGCGTGTACGCGGACTCGCCGGGCCCGGGGGCCTCGTTGAGCTTGTTGCGGCAGACGGCCACGAGGTCGCCGAGGACCGCGGACGCGGTGGGCGCCCCGCCCGCGCCGGGGCCGTAGAACATCAGCTGTCCGGCCGCCTCGGCCTCCACGAACACCGCGTTGTACGCCTCGCGCACCGAGGCGAGCGGGTGGCTCAGCGGGATCATCGCGGGGTGCACGCGGGCCGTCACCGAGGCCCCGTCGGCGGCGCGCTCGCAGATGGCGAGGAGCTTGACGGTGCAGCCCATGCGGCGGGCGGACGCGATGTCGGCGGCGGTGACCTCGGTGATGCCCTCGCGGTGCACGTCGCCGATGCGGACCCGGGTGTGGAAGGCGATCCCGGCGAGGATCGCGGCCTTCGCGGCGGCGTCGAAGCCCTCCACATCGGCGGTGGGGTCGGCCTCCGCGTATCCGAGGGCGGTGGCCTCGTCCAGCGCTTCGGAGTATCCGGCGCCGCTGGTGTCCATCTTGTCGAGGATGAAGTTGGTGGTGCCGTTGACGATGCCGAGCACCCGGTTGACCTTGTCGCCGGCCAGGGACTCGCGCAGCGGCCGGACCAGCGGGATGGCACCGGCCACGGCGGCCTCGTAGTAGAGGTCCCGGCCGTGCTGCTCGGCGGCGGCGTGCAGGGCGGCGCCGTCCTCGGCGAGCAGGGCCTTGTTGGCGGAGACGACGCTCGCGCCGTGCTCGAAGGCGGTCCTGATCAGCGTGCGGGCGGGCTCGATGCCGCCGATGACCTCGATGACGACGTCGATGTCGCCGCGTTTGACCAGGGCCGTCGCGTCCGTGGTGATCAGGGCGGGGTCGATGCCCTCGCGCACCTTGGAGGGCCGGCGGACGGCGACACCGGCGAGCTCCACCGGGGCGCCGATGCGCGCGGCGAGGTCGTCGGCGTGCGTCGTCATGATGCGCGCCACCTCTGAGCCGACCACACCACAGCCCAGCAGCGCCACCTTCAGCGGACGCGTACGCATCATCCGACCTCGTTTCCTTTACACCTGTAGTACGGACCAGTCTCACTCACCGGACGGGTGTTCCCGCCACCCGTCCGGATCCTGAGATGTTTACGGGGACAGTGTGGTACGCCCCCGGAAATCCGGCATCAGCCGACATCGAGACGCAGGAGATCTTCCTCCGTCTCGCGCCGGACGATGACCCGCGCCTCCCCGTCCCGCACGGCGACGACCGGCGGGCGCAGGGCGTGGTTGTAGTTGCTCGCCATGGACCGGCAGTACGCGCCGGTGGCGGGCACGGCGATCAGGTCGCCGGGGGCCAGGTCGGACGGCAGGTAGGCGTCCTTGACCACGATGTCGCCGCTCTCGCAGTGCTTGCCGACGACCCGGACGAGCATCGGTTCGGCGTCCGAGGTCCGCGAGGCGAGCGCGACGCTGTACTCGGCGTCGTACAGCGCGGTGCGGATGTTGTCCGACATGCCGCCGTCGACGCTCACGTAGGTGCGCAGGCCCTCCAGCGGCTTGACCGTGCCGACCTCGTACAGCGTGAAGGCGGTCGGGCCGACGATGGCGCGGCCGGGCTCGACGGAGATGCGCGGGGTGGCGAGCCCGGCGGCCTCGCACTCGCGGGTCACGATGTCGCCGAGCGACTTGGCGATCTCGTGCGGTTCGCGCGGGTCGTCCTCGGAGGTGTACGCGATGCCGAGACCGCCGCCGAGGTCGATCTCGGGCAGTTCGACGCCGTGCTCGTCGCGCACCTCGGCGAGCAGCTGCACGACGCGGCGGGCGGAGACCTCGAAGCCGGCCATGTCGAAGATCTGGGAGCCGATGTGGGAGTGAATGCCGACGAGTTCGAGCCCGTCCAGGGTGAGCGCGCGGCGCACGGCCTCGGCGGCCTGTCCGCCGGCCAGCGCGATGCCGAACTTCTGGTCCTCGTGGGCGGTGGCGATGAACTCGTGGGTGTGGGCCTCGACGCCGACCGTCACGCGGATCTGGACGCGCTGGCGCTTGCCGAGGCCCTGCGCGATGTGCGCGACGCGGACGATCTCCTGGAAGGAGTCGAGGACGATGCGCCCGACGCCGGCCGCGACGGCGCGCTCGATCTCCTCGACGGTCTTGTTGTTGCCGTGGAAGGCGATGCGCTCGGCGGGCATCCCGGCGTCGAGCGCGGTGGCCAGCTCGCCGCCCGAGCAGACGTCGAGGTTGAGCCCCTCCTCCTTGAGCCAGCGCACGACCGCCCGGGAGAGGAACGCCTTGCCGGCGTAGAAGACGTCGGCCCCGGGCCCGAAGGCGTCGGACCAGGCGCGGCAGCGGGCCCGGAAGTCGGTCTCGTCCAGGAAGTAGGCGGGGGTGCCGAACTCCTCGGCGAGGCGGGAGACCGTGAGCCCGCCGACGGTCAGGGCGCCGTGCTCGTCGCGGGTGACGGTGCGGGACCACACCTTCTCGTCGAGGACGTTGAGGTCGTCGGCGGGGGCGAGGTAGTGGCCGTCGGACATGACGTCGGCGTGGCGGGGTCCGGCGGGGTGTGCGGATCGGCTCATGGTGTGGCTCTGCTCTCTCGGGTGCTCAGAGGTGTTCGGGCGCGCTGACGCCGAGCAGGGACAGGCCGCCGGCCAGCACCGTCCCGGCGGCTTCGGCGACGGCCGTCCGGGAGCGGTGGGCGGCCGAGGGTTTCTCGTCCCCGACGGGGAGCGGCGGGGCGGCGTCGTGGAAGTCGAAGAAGGCGGCGGCGACCGCGTCGAGGTGCCGGGCGAGCCGGTCGGGGGCGCGGTGCCGGGCCGCTGCCGCGAGTACGGCGGGGTGCGCGTCCAGCAGCGTGAGCAGGGCGGTGGACGCCTCAGCTGCGTCGATACGCGGCCCCGCGGCGGACCCGGTCGCTTCGATCTCCCGGCTGGGCCCCGCGGCGGCCCCGGCGGCGTCGATGTCCTCGCCGGGGCCGGCGACGGTGACGCCGAGCCGGGCCGCGCCCCGGAGCACCGCGCGGGCGCGGGCGTGGGCGTAGCGGACACGGAAGAGGCTGTTGGCCTCGGTCTGCGCGATGAGCTCGGGTCCGAGGGGGGCCCGGTCGTGCCCGGCGGCGCGGAGGAGGCCCCAGCGGGCGGCGTCCGGGCCGAGCCGGGTGAGGAGCGCGGCGGCGGTGTCCCCTGCGGGGACGGGGCGTACGGGGGCGGGCGGTTCGCCGTAGGCACCGGGCACCTGCCGGTGAGCGCCCTCGGCAGCGCCGTCCGCGGACGGCTCGCCGTAGGCACCGGGCGCCCGCCGGGGAGCGCCCTCGCCGCAGGCGTCGGGTGTCTGCGCCTGCGGCATCCCGTACGCCTCCGTGCTCACCCCGAGCCGCGCCCAGTCCGGGTCCGGCTCCCCCGCGCAGCTGACGCGTACGTCGGCGCCCTGCGCGCGCAGGAGGCGGCGGACGGCGTCGGCGGTGACGGCGGCGCGGACCTCGCGGGCGTGGACGAGGTGCGTCCGCTGTCCGGCGAGGGCGTCCCCGTACCCGTACCGCTCCCCCTGCTCCCGCACCCGGTGGACGAGGTCGCGGTGGGCGGCGGCGCCGGTGGCGGCGTCGAGCGTGAAGTTGAGGAAGCCGGGTCCGGTGATCTCGACGCCGGCGACTCCGGGGGCTCCGGCGAGCCGGTCGCGCAGGATCTCGGCGACCTCGCGGGCGCCGAGCCCGGCGGGTCCGGCGAGCTGGAGCGCGACGGCGCTGGCGTAGTCGCCGCGCCCGCCGGGCCGGGTCCTCTCCACCCGTACGCGCGCGGGCACGGGCGCGCGCAGGGCGTCCTCGCGGACCGCGCGGCGCACGGCGTGCAGCACGGTCGTGGAGAGATCGACGGGGGTCACGGGACAAGCGTATGGGAGGGAGGGGGGCCCTTCGCGAACCGGTTTCGCCATGCGGTCAGCCGGCGGCGCTCTCCGCCCGCCCGGCACCCGGCCCACCGGCCGGCACCGACGACCGGCCGCGCTCGACGAGCCGGTGCACGAGCATCACCAGCTCGCCCGGCTCGAACGGCTTGGCGAGGAACGCGTCCACCCCGGCGGCGACCCCGTGGTCCACCTCGTACGGCGTGCAGGCGCTGACGATCGCGAGCGGCAGGTGCCCGGTGCGCGGGTCGGACCGCAGCCGGGCGGCGGTCTGGAGGCCATCGAGCCGGGGCATGACGACATCGAGCGTGATCACGTCGGGGCGGACCCGGTGCACGAGATCCAGACACTCGACACCATCGCCCGCGGTCACGACCTCGAAGCCCTCCAGCTCGAGATTGACCCTGATCAACTGCCGGATGACCTTGTTGTCGTCGACAACAAGCACGCGGCCGCATGCCCCAGACACCCTTCGAGAGTAGGGGCGGCGGAGGGGCTGCGTCCGGGTTTTGCCCACTTCCGCCCCCGGAGGGGGACCGCCGGGGATGGCCGGATGTGCGTACGAGGGGGCGCGTGCTCTCACGCGATGACGCGGAATACCTGTTCACGGGCACCCCGTCGGAGCTGGTAGTGTTTCACCCGTCGCAGAGCAGCACAGCGATACGCCCCCGTAGCTCAGGGGATAGAGCATCGGCCTCCGGAGCCGGGTGCGCAGGTTCGAATCCTGCCGGGGGCACCTCACGAAGGTGCCAAAGACCCCGCCGTCAGCGGAAACGCTGAGGTCGGGGTCTTTGCGTATGCCCGGAGGTCTGACGTGCTGCTCGCCTCTACTCTCTTGCCATGACATCAGATTTGGCCCCCCAACTGACCCAGCAGCAAGTCCTCCGCCAGTGGCTGTTAATGACGCTGGGCGAACTGGGCGGCAGTGTGCCGACAGCTCAGGCCCTTCGGGAAATGGAACAGCGCTACGGCTCTCACCTGACGCCCGGTGACCGGGAAGGGACCGAACGCGATGGTGAGCCCAAGTGGCACAATAGGACCAGGTTCGAGCGGAAGGCGATGGAACGCGAGGGCCTGCTCGTGCCCGCCCGGGAGTCCCGGGGGATATGGACACTGACGGAAACCGGGTCGGCCGCGTACAAACAGCAGCGGGGCATCCCAGCCGCTCCCCCGCAGCCGACGGCGACGCGGGAGCGGAGCGCTGCGCCACGGCACCCGGACGGCAATCAGTCTCCGGCACGCGTTGAGGTCCGCCATCACCGGACCGTGCGCATCACCGCAGTCGCGGAGCACGTGAAGCGCATACACGAAGACACGTGCCAGATATGTGGCACTCAGCTCTCCACACCAACAGGAACCTACGCGGAAGCCGCCCACATAAGGCCATTGGGCCGCCCGCACGGAGGACCTGACGTGACGTCGAACGTGCTGTGCCTATGCCCCAATCACCATGTGCTGTTCGATCTCGGAGCGCTGCTTGTCACGGACGCTCTCGTCGTCATCGAACGGCATACGGGAAGGCGCATAGGGCAGCTCGCGAAGCGTCCCGGACATCAGGTCGAGCCCCAGTATCTCGAGTACCACAGGGCTCAGCATGGCTGAGCCGGCGGGCCTCCCTCCTACTTGGGCAGGAGCGGTGCCAGGAACCTGCTCGGTTCACCGTGCCAGGTGATGGCGAGCGCGTCTCGGGCACGAGTCGCCGCGACGAAGAGCAGCGACCGGGCACGGTGCAGCTCCCGCTCGTGGCGGCTCGGATCCGTGCGCACCCACTCGTCGACGGAAGGCCGGGGGACAAGTCCCTCGGCCGCTCCGGCGATGATCAGGCAGCGGTATTCCAGTCCTTTGAAGCGGTACATGGTGCCGATGTTGACGCCTCGGTCGCCGCGCGGTCCGTCCTGGGTGATTTCCGAGGGGGTGATGCCGTTTCTGGCGAGACGGTCCGCGAGCTGGGAAACCATGCCGTTGGTCGGGACACAGATCGCCGTGGCTTCCCGGGGCACGTCGTGCCAGGCCCGGAGCTGCTCCACGACGAGGTCCATTTCCTCGTCCCAGCTCCGCGCCCCACGCAAGGAGGGTGCCGTGCCGTGCAAAACCGAGCGGTAGCCGGCCAGCGTGTCGGCGCCACCATCGAGGTCGTCGTAGGCGGCGCCTTCCAGAACCTGCATGGCGCCTTGGAGAATTTCCCGCGTGGTGCGGTAGCTGAGGGTCAGCCGTGACGACCGGCCGCGGATGTGGACGCCCAGACTGCCGAGTGTGACCTGGTTGTCGTAGATGCGCTGGTGGGTGTCGCCGACGAGGAAGATGTCGTCGGGCTCGGCCGGAACCATGGCCCGCAGCATCTTCCAGTGGGCGGCGCTGAGGTCCTGCGCTTCATCGACCACGATGTGGCGGTACCGGTAGCGCAACCAGGCGCCGGAGCCGGCCTCGACGTGGAGGTTGCGCAGGCCGCCCCGTTCCGCCTGCTCCTCCGCGCGCTGGTCGATGCGCGCCTTGCGAGCCATCTCCAGCTTGGCGGCCCGTTCCGCCACCTGCCGGTGGGTCTCCAGGCCCTTGGTCTCCAGCCGCTGGGTGAAGCGTTCGGCCAATTGCCAGATGCCCGCGCGTTCGGCGCGGGTGACGCTGCGGCCCCGCCCCGCCCGGCGGACGGTGAAGTAGTCGCTGCGGGAGGCGACGGCCTGGCCCAGGATGACCTGGTTCCACTCGTCACTGAGGAATTCGGCGTTCCAGCGGGTTTCCCCGGTCTCCACCAGCAGCTCCCGCCACTCGCGGAGGGCCGTCGTGTCGTCGACCCGGCGCTTGGCGTTGCCCGGGTCGGCCTCGCTGACGATGCGGGTCGCGAGTTGGTCGACGTGGGCGATGTCGACGCGTGCCAGAACATCGGGGCCGCCGAGGGATAGCAGCCGGGCTCGCAGGTCGGCGGCGAGGTTCCGGTTGAACGTGGTGAGCAGGACCGGCTTGGTGTGGCCCGGGGCGAGTCTGCTCACCAGATGGCAGACCCGGTGGAGAGCGACGATGGTCTTGCCCGTCCCGGGGCCGCCTCCGACCTTCGCGGGGCCGGAGAACCTCCGGTGGACCAGCTTTTCCTGGGTCGGGTGGAGAAAGACCTTCCAGCGGCCGAAATCACCCTCCTCCAGGATGCTCTGCAAAGACTCGTCGTCGGTGATCACGACAGCCTGGGAGCGGTCGACAGCCGCCTGCCAGTCTTCGGAGTCGAGGTTCCGCTCGGGTTCGGGCACCGCGACAGGAGCGGTCACCTGCTCCATCACCATGTCGAAGGACAGGCCGTCGCGCAGCCGCAGGAGCACTTCCCCGGTGTGGCGGGGCGCGTATTCGGCGAGACCGAGCAGTTCGTCGTCCGTGGTGAGCTTCCGGACGATCGGGATGAGGGGTGTGGTGACGCCGAGGTCCGCAAGCTGCTGATCCGTGTACGCGGCGAAGAGCGGTGTCTCGGGAGTGGTCGACGGGGAGACGGAGGGCGGGGGCTGCACCGCCTCGGGCGCGGCAGCGGCCGGCGGCCTCGGACCGCGGCGCAGCAAGCTTTCCTCGACGACCTGGAGGTCGACGTACTCGATGGCGCCCGTGATGTGGTTGATGCCGTAGTTGAACCGGTCCAGGTTCTTGTGTACGTGGCTTCGGTGTTTGACCGAGACGAGGAGCCAGTCATCGCCCCCGAGGCGGATCATCAACGCGCGCCATTCCCGGTTCACGCGCGCCGACCAGAGACGGTCGTGCCCTTCCAGCGGCTTGAGGTCGAGGCCGCCGGCGTCCGGGTTGCGACGGAAGTCGTGCTGGAACTTGTAGAACGCGCCGAGCACCGCGCGGTCGAGTTTGACGATCTCCTTGTCCGCCTTGTCCAGCAGGCGCAGGGTCACGCCCGTCCGCGGCGTACTGGTGACCGTCATCGCTGATTCTCTCCTTGGTCGTTCGTATTTCCGTTCGCGACGCCACTCACCAGCGCGGCGAGTTCGTCGGCGTCCCAGTCGGGCGCCGTACGGACCTGCCAACCCGCGTCCCGGTAAGCCTCGTCCCGTCGTTCGGCCTCGAGGTCCAGGCCGCTGCCGGGATCCGGGTGGTGGGCGAGGACGACGCCCACCCGGCGGTCGGGCCAGGCGAGTTCGGCGGACCAGGCGTCCGTCCCCAGCTCGTGGCCGGCAACGGGGACGGGGACGCCGCGGTCGGCCAGCGCACCGGCGAGGACCTCCAGGCCCGGGTCGTCCACGAGGAGGTCGATGACCTTGTCCCAGGCGGGGTCACGACCGGACACCGCCTCCGCCGACGGCGCTCGGCCGTCCGCCGAGTCCACCCGTGGCTGCGAGGTGAGCCAGCCGCCCCCGCCGGTGACCGCAAGTTCGGCCGGATCGAATCCGGGCAGCATGGACGTGGTGAGTTGGACCCCGTCGCCCTCGCCCGAGTCGAGAAACTGGAGCAGGTTGCTCCAGTACAGCCATGCCTGCCAGCGCCTGCGATGGGCCGCCTCGTCGCCTGCGACCGTTCCGGGGCTGTCGTCCAGGACGGCCAGCCCGGTCCAGGCCGCACCGCTCTGTCCCTTGCGCAGGTCGAGCGCGATGGTGAGCGGGCACCCCGAGGCGTCCCTGGTAGCCATGACCTGCACGGCTCCCTGACCGCCCGAGAGCCGTCGCCCGTGCAGCGCCTCGCTGACGCGGCGTCCGGTTTCCGGGCCGTCGGCCAGGGCCCTGCTGGTCGCCGAGACGGCCGCGAAGCCCGCGAGGGCGCTCTGGACGCGGAGCCGCCACGCACCCGGGGCCGGATCGGTGAGGTAGCCGATCAGCGTCTCGACCGGGTTGGCCCACACCAGGCGGGTCAGGTCGCGGGTGTCCCCGGCGTGCATCCGCCGGTGGACGTCCATGGCGGTCTTCTGCGCGGTGTTCGGATAAGGCTTCCACACCGGGTCGGCCTGTGGCGCGGTGCGCCCGGTCCATGCCTGTACATCGTCCCAGGTGAGCTGGAAGACCTGCCAGCCCTCGGCGCGCAGCCTGGTGCGTTTGGCCGCGTCGTCCTCGGCCGTGAGGTTGTCGGGGCTCGCGTGGTAACGGTAGCCGTCGAGGTAGACGGCCACCCTGCGGTCGTCGTTCGTGCTGCGGAAGACGACGTCGGGACGGGTGAAGCCGAGCGGTGTCTGGGTCTCCATCTGCCAGCCGCGGACGGTCCCGTCCGGTGCGGTGAAGCGCAGGGTGGTGTCCCTGGTGCCGTCGGCGGTGAGCGCCGTGCGGACACTGACGTCGTCCACCCGGTCGGCCCACTCCAGCAGCCCGCGCCGGAACAGGGCCTCCAGCTCGCTCTCCACCTGGTGGACCAGGGTGATGTCCCGGGTGGTGGCCACCGGCTCGGCGCTCCAGTGGTCCGCCGTGCGGCCGAACAGCTCGCCGAGCATGTCGAGGGCGTGCTCGCGGCTCACCAGCTCGTACTCGCCGTCGGTGACGTGGCGGAGCAGGCAGCGGTGGCAGGCGGTCCTTCCCTGGCCCACGCACACACAGGTCTCGATCACCTGGCGGGCGTCGTGCAGGACGCCTCGCAGACCGTCCTGGCCCGCGAGGCGGTGGAGGTATCCGGTGCCCCCGGGCAGCGTGTCGTACAGGACGAGGTAGTGGCGGCGCAGCGCGCCCTCGCCCTCCTCGGGCACGGAGTCGGTGACGACCGCGAGATGGTCCGGGTCCCCGCCATAACTGCGGGCGATTCCGGCCAGGAGCAGCGCCTTGAAGGAGGCGAGCCGTTCCGCGGTGTGGGCGGTGACGGCGGGGATGAGGATACGCAGGGCGTCGGTGCGCAGTTCGTGGGCCAGCAGCACCCGCTCCCCCCGCCGTGCGGTATCGGCCTCCGCGCGTCGTCGGGGGCACCAGGGCCGGTGGTACCGGTCCGGGGCGACATGTGTGTCGTGGGCCACGGGTCCGCCGTCCGGGTCCGCGAAGCCGCAAGCGTCGCAGACCCAGAACGGGTTCAGGCGGACCTCGTGTCCGGCGAAGGCCGTGTCGGTGCCGCCGTCCACCCGGGTCGCGCCGACGTTGAAGTGCCGGATCCGGGCGTGTCGGGTGAATTCCCAGCCGAAGGTGGCGTGTTCGTGCTTCCATGCCTGCTCGATGTCCTGTCCGTCGATGTCCACGGCCGGGACGACGGTGTAGTGCCGTCGCTCGCGCTCGTCGCTGTCGTCGCGTACGCGGACGTCGTCGCGTTCGTCGCGGGAGGTGACGCGGCGCGGTACGAGGACCTTGTGCAGGCAGCCGATGTCGCCGATGGCCGCGGAGCGGCAGCGCGGGCACGGCGAGGCGTCCTGCTCGGCGCGATGGGTGCGGACGTGGCCGCAGTCCGGGCAGACGCGCCACCAGAGCCACGCCGGCCGTCCCGGGGTGCCGATGTCCAGCCCGGTGACGCGGTGTTTGTATCCCTGGACGTAGTAGTGGTTGCCGGGGGCGAACTCGGAGAGGGCGAGGCGGGCGGGGCGGCTGTGGCGCAGGGTCTTGCTGTGGCTCTTGCGGGTGTCGTCGGCGTCCTTCTCCGTCCAGGTGAGCGTGGCTTCCAGCTCGGTGGTCGAGTCGATCAGGCTGTAGTTGGGGAGAAGGCCGAGATCGACGAGGGCCCCGTGGGCGGTGGTGCGGCTGATCTCGCGGGACACACGCGCCACGTCGCGCCGCTCGGCGCGCAGTTCGCGTCCCTGCCGCTCGTGGTCGGGGTCTCCGGCGACGAGCAGTCCGTGGGCGCGGTCGATCGCCTCGGTCCGGCGCTGGAGGTCGGCGCGGCGGTCCTCCCAGCGGCGGCGCGCGGCGTCGAGGGCGGCGCCCAGCCCGGCTTCGCCGGGATCGGTCGCGTAGGTGACGAGGGCGGCGCGGGCCTGGGGGCTGACTCCGGTACCCCGGCTCTCGTCGTACGGGGGGAAGAGTTCGAGGAACCGGTGTACGAGCCGTTCGCCGTCGGCCAGCGCGGCTTCGGCGAACTCGGCCTGCCACGCCGAGGTTCCGAAGAGTTCTGCGGCTCGTCCCGGCATAGGACGCAGGGGCGTCCCGTCAGGGGCGTTCAGCCTGCCTCCGCCCGCGAGGTCGAGCAGGTGGGCCAGGTACTGACGGCGGAGGATCTCGACGGCGGACAGGTAGCAGCCGGGTGGCAGGACGTCCCCGGCGATCATGAGCCGGGGGTCTTCCAGGTAGTAGCGGTCGCGAGGGCCGCGGTCGACCATGGTGAGCAGGTAGGCGTTGCCGGTGGAGCGCCCGGCGCGGCCCACGCGCTGGATGTAGTTGGCCGGCCCCTTGGGCAGCGAGGCGAGCACGACGGCCGACAGGTCGCCGATGTCGATGCCCAGTTCCAGGGTGGGGGTGCAGGACAGCACCTGCGGATTGGCGTAGTGGACGCGGGTGCCGTCGCGGAACGCCTTCTCCACGGCCTCGCGCTTCGCGCGGCTGAGGGTGCCGGTGTGCTCGGCGGTGTTGATGGTGAAGACGCCGGCCTCGCGGTACATGCGGCGGTAGAAGTCGTCGGCGAAGTCCCGCTGGCGCAGTCCGCTGTCCAGGTCGCGTCCGGTGCCCAGGGTGCCGCCGCACCGGTAGCGGGGGCACGGCTGCCCATGCCAGTGGTCCGCGAGGTCGGGGTGGATGGTCTGCTCCCAGAAGCACCTGGGGCAGTGCGCGGTGGCGTCGGGAAGCGCTTCGTCGGCGAGGGCGCGCACCTGGATGTGTCCCGGCTGGAGTCCATATACGCGGGTGGCGCCGTCGTCGGCCGTGCGTGCGGACACCACGCCCGCTTCGGTGAGTGCGGGGAGCAGCCGGCTCAGGAAGACCCCCGCCGCCTCGGGTCGCAGCCCGAGCGCGCGTACGGCCCAGTCCTGGTACCAGCCGAGGCGACCGGTGAGGACGTCGAAGTCCTCGCTGCCCTGCTTGGGCGCACCGAGTACGAAGGCCGGGGCGGAGACCCCTCGGGGGAACGCGGGCATCCCCGGCGCGCGCCCGCCCCAGATCGCCCACCGGCGCACGCCGGCCTCCTTCAGCCACGGATCGAGCCAGGCGTGCCGGATGGCGCCCCGGATGCGCATGCGCTCCAGCAGTCCCCGGACGAAGCCGGTGTACTGGTCGGGGCCGGGTGCCGAGCCGTCGGGGAGGGCGACCTCGCCGGGGGTGGTGAGCAGGATCTCCCGTACGAGGTCCGCCACGGCGTCGGGGTCCTGGAGGGGCACGTCCGCGGCGACCGTACGGGTCAGTTCCAGGGTGCGCCCCTGCCGGGAGCGCAAGCCGAACTCCATGACGGTGGCGAACGCGAGGCGCTGCGCGATCAGCTGCCAGGTGGCCTGGGAACCGCGGCTGCGCCCGGAGAGCAGGGTGTCCACGCCACGGACGAGGTGGAGGTCCGGGGGGATGACAGCGGCCTGGACGGCCTTGCTGTCGACGACGTCCGCGATGAGATCGGCGGCGAGGTCGTTGAGGGCGACGGGCTCGTCCTCGCGGATGCGGCTGGCGAGCAGGGAGCGCAGGGAGAACGTGTACGAGCGGCTGGCGACGTATCCGGCGCGGTGGGCAGCGTCCTGGACGGAGTCGTTGAAGAGGAGGGTCTTGTCCTCGCCCAGGTTCTTGTCCAGTTCGCCGCCGGTGAAGAGCTGGGTGACGGCTGCGGCGGCGAGTGCGGCGAGTCCGGTGCCGAGGTAGCGGATGGAGTTGAAGGTGCGGCAGGCCGGGCACTGGTCGCGTTCGGCCGCCCGGTCGCCGTCGAGGTCGGCGTGGACGAAGGCGGCGTTCTGCAGTGGCAGTGGCCGGCGCGGTCCCCCGCCCTCCTCGGGTGCGCTGAAGTCGGCTTCGGGGGCCAGGGGGCGCAGTCGGCCCTCGGTGCCTTCCAGGACCATGACGGAGGGCCCGCCGCGCCTGCGGTCCGCCCCCGCGGCGAAGGCGGCTTCCTGTACCTCGCGGGGGGTCGCCGCGATCATGTTGCGTACCCGGCGCTTGTCTCGGCCGACGGAGGCCCGGCGGATCTTCGTCGCGTTGAGGTCGAGCTGGGTGGGGTCGACCTCCGGCGAGTACGCGGCCCAGCCCGAGCGTCCGCATTCGCGGCAGAACACGGCGGGCAGGAACACCTGGGCGGGCGGCGGTGCGCTGTCGTCGGCCGGGACGGCGTGCCCCTCGGCGCGCGGTTCGGCAGGGCCCTCTCCGTCGTACGGTGACGGCCGGGCGTCGGAGGTCCGGCCCGAGCGGATGAGCGCGCCGCCGGAGGTGACCCGTTCGTCGTCCCAGCGGAATTCGGCGCGGGCGGCGCTGATGCCGCGCAGAACGCGGGAGACCGAGCGCACCCAGTGGTGGATCTCGATGGAGAGCAGGGGCCGCCCGGGCTGCTTCGGGTCGCGAGCGTACGACAGGAGGGCCAGGTAGCGGGCGAGGGCGCGGGCGGCGAGGCCCGGCTGCTGCTGTACGGCCATGCCCCAGTGGTAGGCGTACCGGGGCAGCACCTCGGTGATCTCGGCGAGGGTCTTGGGGGTGCCGTCCAGGATGTCCAGGACCGCGGAGGTGAGCCGGTGCCGCCGCAGGACGTCCCCGAGTTCCTCGGGGGTGGGTGCGCTCAAGTTGGTGAATGCGGCGATGAGGCGGTCCATCGCACCCGGGTCCCGGGTGGGGTCTCCGTAGGAGTCGACCTCCTGGGGAGGCGGGAACGGCAGGGAGAAGTCGCTCTCGCCGGTGAAGTCCCTGGTGGCCCTGCGGTCCTCCCCCACGACCGCGTCCGGCGGGAAGGGGACACCGAAGACCTGTTCGGCGACCTCCAGCATCCCGGGCCGGCCGGCCTCGCCCCGGCTGTCCTCGCCGAGCGTCGCGGAGGTGGCGACGGGGCAGACCGGGCCCAGGGGCCGGCCGGGTTCGGCGAGCCCGGTGACGGACCCGAGCCGACGCAGCAGCATGGCGACGTCTGTGCCCTGGGCACCGTCGTAGGTGTGGAACTCGTCGAGCACGACGTAGGCGAGGGACGAGTCCTGCCACAGCCGCCGGTCCTCGGGGCGCTGGAGGAGCAGGTCGAGCATCTTGTAGTTGGTGATCAGGATGTCGGGCCGGGTGCGGCGGATCTCGTCCCTGTCGACGGTGATCGCGGGGTTGGCCTGCTTGAACTCCTGGGACGGCCGGTCGCCGATGTACAGCGCCGCGTGCACCCCGGCGTCGCGCAGCCGGGTGTCCTTGGGGTCGTCGAGGCGCTTGCCGATCCGGTGGGCCTGGTCGGTGGCGAGGGCGTTCATGGGGTAGAGCAGGATCGCCTTGACGCCCTCGCGGCCGGCCTCGCGCTCGCGGAGGCAGTGGTCGAGGATCGGGACGAGGAACGATTCGGTCTTGCCCGATCCGGTCCCGGTGGTGACGAGGGTGGGCCGTGCGGGCCCGTGGAGGGTGGACAGCCGCTCCCAGGCCCGTTCCTGGTGGCGGTACGGGGTGAGCTCGGGGTGCCAGGTCAGGTGCCGCTTCCAGTCGTCGCCCTCGGCCGTCCGGAAGGGGGTGCGGACACGGAGGTACGGGCCGCGGAAGATGCCGTCGTCCGCGTCGCCGAGGAAGCCCTCCAGGGCGCGGCGGGTGGATTCGTCGGCCAGCGCGTACGTCGTCGCGAGGTACTGGCTCAGGCTGGCCCGTACCTGTTCGGCGGCGAGGGTGGGACGCACGCGCGGTTCCTCCTTGGGCGGATCGTTCCGGCGAGCGGCCGGTCAGGGCCTACGTTAGCCGGGGCGTCCGGGCGGGCCCCGGCCGCCTCAGATGCCGAGTTTGTTGCCGATGTGGGCGACGTGGGCCCTGCGGTCGACTTGCAGGAACCGGAAATGCAGCCGCCCGGCGCCGGGCGTGAAGCGCAGGTGGGTGTCGAAGTACTGGTCCGTGCCGTCGAGGTCGGTGAACAGGCAGTACTCACGCTTGCGCGCCCCGTGCTCCGGGGTCACGGTGGAGCCCCACAGGGGCCCCTCGGGTTCACTCGCGGCGTCCCAGACCTCGACCGCGTGATCCATCTCGGCGAGCCGTTTGCGGACCGGGTGAACCCAGTACTGCTTCAACTCACGGATCTGGGCCTCGACGTGGGGTAGGAAGCGCAGGTTCGGGAAGAGGTCGGGGCACCGCTCCCACAGCTCCGCCCCGGTGCGGATGCCGCTCAGGTCGTTCTTGAGGGCGGCCTGGACCTCTTCTCGGATCCAGGGCAGGTGTGTCTCGACGTGTTCGCGGGTGGCGGCGTGCGGGATGTGGACCTCGGAGAGCGCCGATCCGTCCGCCTCCTCGTCGAGGAGTTCCTCCCGCTGGAGCGTGACGCGGTCGGTGTCCCAACGGGGGTCCAGCTTCAGGGAGACGCCGGCGCCGCCCATCAGATGTGCCGCGCCGAGTCCGGTCACGGGTACGCCGTCGTGGCTGTAGGCGACGTCGGAGAACGTCTCCCCGTCGGGGTAGGCGTCCTCATGCGGGTACTTGGTCTGCATGAGCAGCAGCCGCTGCCAGAGCTCCTTGGCCCCTGGGGTGCCGATCCACTTGGCGATGGGGTGGTCCTCGGCCAGCCGCAGGGCGTTCACGGGGTCACGGGCCACCAGCACTGTGCCCGGTCTGTCCACCCGCGCGACGGCGATGATGGTCCGCACCAGCTCCGTCATGGCGCGATTGACCCGGTCCGGGTCTGCCGTCGTCTCACAGGACTTCTCGTTCAGAAATAGGTGCGGCACGTCTCCCCCTCCGCGATGGTGTGTGCCTTGCCCCGCCCCCCTGGCGGGCGTGTCACCCGATGAGCTGGTCGAGTGTGTTCTCCAGCTCGTCGAAGAATCCGGTCGGCCACTGGTCGAGCATGCCGTCGCCGTCGACGTGCGGGCTGACGATCTCGACGCCGGTGCCGTCGCCCCGGAAGTAGTGGAACACCGCCTGCGCGGGCGCGAGCAGGCCCCGCTTGACGGCGAGCCGCACACCGTTGATCACGTGGTCGCTGTGCGATTCCATGATCACCTGCGCGCCCTGTGCCGCCGCCGACGCGGTGAGCGTGGCCATCTGCGTCTGCCCGTGCGGATGCAGGTGCGCCTCCGGGTTCTCCAGGAGGATCAGCGTGCCGGGGCGGGCGCTGAGGCAGGCGACGACGATGGGCAGGACGTACGTGAGCCCGAAGCCGACGTTGCTGGGGCGGCGCCGCCGGGTGGCCCCGAGCGTGCCCTGGAAGCCGTACGACAGGCGTACGGCGTCGGCGCCCTCGATGGCGTCGGCCTGGATGTCCACTCCGGGGCACAGGTCGCCCATCCAGGCGGCGGCCTGGTCGATGAGGCGATCGGAGGCGGCCTTGGGGTGGCGCAGGGGGCCCGGCGGGACGATGTCCTCGCGGTGGTGGCGCAGGAAGTTGACGGTGTGCTCGCCGCGCACGCCGAGGAACCCTCGCCCGACGGCGGCATGGTGGTCGCGCGGGTAGAACTCGGCGGGCGAGATGCGGTCGGCGTGCAGGTACTGGAAGGGCGCGGTCAGGAACGCGGGCGTGACGGCCTCCGGGCCGGTGGGCGTGGCGGCCCCCTCCGCGTCGCGCGGCAGCTCCACGTCCAGCAGGGGCAGCAGGTTCTGCTCGCCCTCGTAAGCGGCGGTCCACCCGTAGTGGTACGGCCCTTCGTCCACGGCGAGGCCGATCCTGGGCTCGTCCTCGGTGAAGTCCTCGTGGAGGACGTCCTCCCCGGTGCCGAGGCTGACGAGTTCGCCGTTGAGCAGGAAGCCCTGGTTGATGACGCCGCGCATCCCTTCCGCCTGCGCGGCGGACATGAGCGGGACGGCTTCGAGGTCGCCCGCCTCGTGCGACTGCCTGAGCAGCGCGAGGGATTGCAGGACGCTGCTCTTGCCGGAGGAGTTGAGCCCGGTGAGCAGGGTCAGCGGGCCGAGCGGGATCTCCGCGTGCTGGAACGCCTTGTAGTTGTGCAGCGTCAGTCGGTCGATCACTGTTCGGCCACCCCTCGGAACAGTCGTGCCACTTCCTGGAATCGGGTGCGGATCCGCCCCGGATCCCCGGTGCTCACGGAGATCGAACGGTCGAAGTCCCAGTCGTCCATGAGCGCGAAGAAGCGGTCGTGCACCTTCGCCCGCGAAGCTACCAGCCGGCTCCGCTCCTGATCATCCAATAGCGCAAGATGGACGGAGATCGTCTCGAAGAGCGCCTTGTTGACGACCGGTGCGCTACGCGCCTCGCCCCGCCACTTGCGGAAGGCGTGCTCGCCGAACAGCTCGTACGCGCAGCGCATGGCCCTCCGGAACTCCCGCACGTACTGGTCCCGGCGCTCGTCGGTGAGCATGTTGATCCGGTACATGGCGTCGATGAGGAACTTGTCGAAGTCCTTCTCGGTGTGCTCGGCCGGGTTGCTCATCCGGAAGGCGAGGAAGCGGAGCACCATCTCGCGGTCGGCCATCCGTTCGTCGGACACGCTCCACCGGGTGGCTTCGCCGAAGGCCGGATCCTTGGAGAGGTCGGCGAGGTAGGTCCGGACGGGTCCGCTCACCAGTGCGTGCCGCAACTCCTGCGGCTTCAGCGGCACACCGCCGGTGTTGATCCGGGCGAAGACGTTGTACTTGACCTCCTCCGGGGTGCCCTGCTGCATGACGTGGACGGTGAGCTGGGTCTCCCGCAGCCGGATCTTCAGCCGCCCGGTGAGGTCCTGGTACGTGCTGCCGTCGAGCTGCTTGAGGTAGTCCATGCCCTTGAGCGCCAGCGGGCCGAGGTCGGTGAGATCCGGCTCCATGAACCGGGCGATGGCGGTCAGCCGCTGGACACCGTCCACGACGGCCCACGCGTCGTCGTCGCCCTGCGCCATGTGGAAGTTGGAGATCGGGATGCGGAGCAGCAGGGACTCGATCAGCCGGCTCTGCCTGCGGTCGTTCCAGATCCCGGACCTGCGCTGGAAGTCCGGCGAGAGGTCGATCATGCCTTCCCGGAGCCGGGCCAGCAGCAGGTCCACCATGGTGGTCTCGGTGTGGATACGGATGCTGTCCGGCCGGAAGGGGGCGGAGAGGCCGTCGGCGTCCCCCTCCCCCGGGTCCTCCTCGTCGGGGACTTCCAGCTCGACCCCGGTCAGCCGCCCGTCGGCCCCGATTTCGAGGCGGGGCGCCAGCGGCAGGAACAGCGAGTCCGGCTGGGCGACGTCCTCCGCCGTGGCGTACGGACGGTTCGCGGCGGCGCTCCGGCCGCCTCCGTGGTCCTCGGCCTCTGCCATGCCGCTCGTCGCCCTCCGTAGCCCGATGCCTTGCTCGGCTCAGCCTAGGGGTCGGCCGGGGCGACCGCCGGGTATCCGCGCCCTCAGTGCGGCAGCCCCAGATCGGCCGCCACCGTCTTGCCCACCGGGCCGCGGTCCAGCACCTCCCATCGGTCGGCGAGGGCCGCCACCAGGAGCAGCCCCCGGCCCTCCTCGGCGAGTGGCGCGGGTTCGGCCATGTCCCCGGCGGACGGGCGGCATTCACCCCGGGCGTCGGAGACCTCGATGCGCAGGGTCCGGCCGGTGAGCCGGACGACCAGCTCGAAGTCGCGGCCGGGGACGCGGCCGTGGGTGACGGCGTTGGCGGCGAGTTCGGCGACCAGCACGGCGGCGGTGTCGGAGGCCGTGCTGCCGTGCGGCACGCCCCAGGCGTCGAGCTGGTGCAGGGCGAGGCGCCGGGCGAGGCGGGCGCCTCGCGGGGTGGAGCTGAAGCGCTGGGTGAACACGCTTGCGGTGGCCGGAGCGTGGGGGGCAACCGCGAGGGGCTGTGGTGTCATGCCCCCAATCTGGCGGTGCGTACGCGGCGCGCACCAGCGTCGACCCGCGTACTCCGGGGCAGCGTACGAGGTCAGGGGGTGCGCATCAGGTCCCGGAGCCCGGCGACGCGGGCCGGGACGTCACCGGTGACGTCCGGAGGCGTCGCGGCCCTCCCGTGCGGGGAGCGGCAGCGGCGGCAGAGGCCGTCGGGGAGGGCGTCCGCCGGACCGGGGCGGCCGCACTCGACGCACTCGACTTTCAGTCCGTCAGCCGGGAGGCCGGGCTCGGGCGCGTCCGGTAGGTCGGGCGGCATCTTGTCGATCAGGCGGCGACGCGTCAGGCCGCGCGGGAACGTGACGTCCTCGGGAAGCCCGGCGGTGAGCGCCGAGGCCAGCTGGTCGGCGCCGACGCCGCGTGCGAGCCAGGCGGCGGCGAGCGGTTCCAGGGCGGCGCAGTCGGCGGCGGAGAGCGCCAGCCGGGGCTCGCGGCGGCCGAGACCGGCGAGGGCGAGGTAGGCGGTGGAGGGCGCGGCGACGGCGGCCGGGGCGGGGGCCACCTGCGCGGGCGGCTCGGGGGCGGGGCGCTCGGCGGTGCGCTGCGGGGGTACGTCCACCGGCTCGGCCTTCGGGGCGGCGGTCGTACCGGAGAGCGCGGCGATCCACCACTCATTGTCGTGGGCGGTCCGGGACCAGTAGGTGTACGTCACCCAGCGGCACGGGCCGTCGCCTTCGACCCGGCGGCGCACCCGGCGCAGGTGCCCGGCCACGGCGAGCGCGCGCAGGGCGGTGCCGATGGCCATCTGGCCGTACAGGGGCAGGTCCTTGGCCAGCGACTTGATGTCCATCGCGGCCCCGTCGGGCAGGCGGTCGATGTACGCCGCGACGTAGCGCTCGCGCTCGGGCAAGCCGGCGAAGTCTGCGGGGCGGGGCGAGTCCTGACCGGGCGCGGAGCGCTTGCCGTAGCCGGTGCGGGCCGCGCGGGGGCCTTCGGCGGAGACGGGCAGGGCGGGACTAAAGTGCTGGGCAGCCATGAGATCGGTTCTTTCTAGGGTTTCGATCTTGGGTCAGACCCCGGCCGGTGCTGGTAACACCGCGTCGGGGTCGTTTCGTTGGGGGCACCGTAGGCAGCCGCGACGCTGCGCTGCAACTCGCTCACTATTAGTCATACTTGCTGGCCGTGACGGGGTGGGGACGGGTGGGTGGGGATTTCCTTCTTCCCTACCTGACCGGCGAGTGAAGAACACGGCTCGGATCTCGGAGCTCGGATCTCAAGCTCTGCCCGGGCACCGACGGATACTCCCCCACGGCGCTCGGAACCCAAGCTTCGGGATTCGCGATCCGAGCGCCGGTCACCGCTCGATCTCTTTCCGGCGCCGCCCGATCCGCCAGTCGCGGCCTTGCTTCGGAATCTTCGTCTCGTCGGCGGCCTGGGGCTCCTCGTCCCGCACGACCTCACCCACGATGACCTGCCCGGTCGGCTCCGCGATCTCCAGGCCGGAGAGATGTTTCTTGAGCCGCTTCGCCATGGGGAGGAAGGTGGCGAAGGTGAGCCCACCCGACACTGCGGCCCCGACGACGGGGATGGCCTTCGATGCCGACTTGGCGAACGTCTGCTTCGTCATCTCGACGCCGAGGTATCCCGCGACCCTCTTCACGACCGGATAGACGACCCCCTGCGTCAGCGCCTTCTGCGGCAGCTTCTTGGCAACCTGCTCGGCCATGGACGCCGCCACCTTCCCGACAGCGGCGTTGGCGGACTGGGTTCCGAACATCACCCCGAAGAAGAGCGTGAGTACGCCCCTGGTCGCGTCGTCGAGATCGTCCTCGCCGGAGAAAAGGTCGGGCCAGCTGTAGAGGTAGGCGAGCTTCTGCGCGATGCGCAGCATGTGGCCGACGTACTGGGCGAGGTCCGCCGGCACGGTGGCGGGCATGGCGAGGAGGCCGGGAAGCCCGGTGGCTGCGGATATCGCGCTCACCTTGGCGGTCTCGTAGCGGATGGACTCGTTCGCCACCCGCTCCAGGACGTCGAGAGGTATGCCCGCCGCCGCCGGGGTCTCCTCCGTCGCCCTTCGTATGTCCTCCTCCGAGCAGTGGCGGCGCAGCGCCGTCCGGAGGTACGCGTCCCGGTCGATCCGCACACCCGGAAGCCGCGCCGCGCCGGCCAGAAGCGCGGAGAACCGCGACTCCGCGTTCTCGCTCGATTTGTCCATGTCCATGGCGGGAACGTACATGCGATCGATGCCTCGGCGTGGCCCTTCGCACGCAACGCCGACATCCCCGCTCGCACCAAGCCCACAGTGCGTACGCTGCGTCAGCGTACGCACACGTCTGGTGGACAGTACGTAGCCCCCGCCCCGACGATGACCCCGAGTCAGAAGCGGTACAGCGGGGTGCGGCGCGAAGGGTGGCCACGATGGCCTACGGGAACACGGACGGCGGTACGGGATCGGCGGGCGGCGCGGAGCCGGAGGCTTCGGACAGTCTGCGCACCTTCGGCGCGGTCGTCCATGCCCTACGCGAACACGCCGGCCTGAGCCGCGAGGAGTTCGGTTCCCTGGTCGGCTACTCGAAGCACACGATCGCCTCCATCGAGCAGGGCCGCCGGATGCCGGATCGTGACTTCGTGCAGAGCGCGGAACCTGTCCTCGGCAACACGGGCGCCCTGCGGAAGGCCGCGCCCTACCTGTCCCGGCAGGCCGGGTTGGCGAGCTGGTTCGTGCAGTGGGCGCGCCTGGAGGCGACGGCGATCAGCCTGTACACGTACGAGTGCCGGGTGGTCCCCGGTCTGTTGCAGACCGAGGCGTACGCACGGGCCGTCTCGCTCGACGTGCCGCCGCTGCCGGACCCGGAGGAGCTGGAACAGCGGATCGCGGCGCGGATGGCCCGCCAGGAGCTGCTTTCCGTCAGCAGGAAGCCGCCGACGGCGTTCAGCTTCATCGTGGAGCAGGCGGTGTTGGAGCGGCACACGGGCGGGGAGGTGGTGACGCGCGAACTCTTGGACCACTTGATCGAGTTGATCGAGGGGAACTGGAATGTGGAGTTTCAGATCATGCCTACGCGGCGGGTATCGCATGCCGGGCTCGACGGCCCTCTTCAGTTGGCCGAAACGCCCGAGCACCGCTGGTTCGCCTACTCGGAAGGCCAGAAGAACGGACGCCTGATCTCCGACGCCAAAGAGATCAGCGTGCTCCAACAGCGGTATGCGAAACTGCGCTCGCAGGCTCTGACGCCCGAGGACTCGCTGAGCCTGCTGAAGCGAATGCGAGGAGCGCTATGAGCACGTCCGGCCTGACCTGGTTCAAGAGCAGTTACAGCGGCTCCGAGGGAGACAGCTGCGTCGAGGTGGCCATGGACTGGCGCAAGTCCAGCTACAGCGGCTCGGACGGGGACAATTGCGTCGAGGTCGCCGCCTGCCCCACCGCCGTCCACGTCCGCGACTCCAAGGACCAGCACAGCCCCGAACTCGCCCTCTCCCCCACGACGTGGAACGAGTTCATCGCGTACGCGGCCCAAGGCTGACGGTCTGCGCAGTGCCCCGCACCGGTCGAGTCCGGTGCGGGGCACTGTCGGTCATCCGGCGGTCGGAGGCGTCCACTTGCCCTTGTCGATGGCGTCCTGGAGGCGCGCGGAGAAGTACGCGTGCGCCTCGCGCATCTCCTCTTCGCGGTTCGCCTTGTAGAAGGGGGCGGTGTAGCCCTCTGGAGGCTCGGGACGCTCCTTCTTCCGGTAGGCGAGGAAGTGCTCGTAGTGCTCCTTGGTCTGGCCGAACCCGTACGCGTGCCTGACCCCGGCCAGCTTGCGCTCGTTGGCGTCAAACCACGTCGCGGCGTCGAACTCCTGCATGATCGGGAAGCGGGCCTTGTACATGGCTGCGAGGGCGTCGGCACTCACTCCGAGCCAGACAGCCACCAGCGCGTCGATCTCGACCAGCGCGGCTCGGCGGGCTCGTTCGGTTCGTAGCGGAGTTGAACGCTGCCACGCGGGGCTGACCTCGTGGAGGGGTTGCATGTCCTTCCAGTTCACTGCCCAGGGCTCGTATCCAGGCCAGGTGGGCTCGTACAGCTCCCCCCAGAGGTCCGCGTAGGCATTGGTGAGGCAGTTCAGACGCAATGTGCGGAGCAAAAGCGCCGAGGCAAGAGGGTGGCCGGGCCCAGGCGCAGGCAGCCGCTTGGCTGACGCCACGTCAAGGTTTCTGACGCGGACGGTACGCAGCAGGTAGTCAACGGGGAGCGACGTCCAGAAGCCAGCGAGCATCGCGGTGCTACGCGTGTCTGGCAGCACCCCGCTGCGCAGCGCATGAACGTGTGCAGCCCCAGGAGGCACCAATGCCGTAAAAAGAGCCCGCTCTGTGTCAGGAGCGATCATCTGCCGCCATGCCACCCGATAGAACTCCGTGTACGGCCGCCGCAGCCGCCGTAGCAGCTCCGCCTCCAATTGCTCGTCGGTGGCTTGCGACGCCTCAACGCCGAAGCGCCGCGAAGCCAGATCGCGCGCCCGCGTCATCTCGCGCTCGGACTCCTTCAGCTCCCCCAGCGTCCTACCGTCGCTCCACAGGTCCTGCGCGGCCCGGTACACGTCCGGCTTCGCGACGTACACGTACTCCGACTCCGGAACGGCGTCGTCCGCGATGGTCTGTGGGTTCAGACCCAGAAGCTCACCGGCGCCCTGACTCGGCTGCTTGAACATGGGGTTGGCCAAGCCGATCTGCGGGCCCTTGAGGATCACCTCCGACCAGTCGGCCGGCCGCTTGACCACGCCCGCCGCGTCCGGCTTGTTGTAGTCGATGAGGTCCGCCGCCTTGGCCCCGCTCTCGTCGTAACCACGAGCAATCTGCGGCTCGTACTCCGCCAGGCGCAGCGAATAGTCCGCCAGCGCATCGATCGCCTGTGCCTCCGCCGTGCTCACCGGCGACAGCAGCCGGGCCTGCCGCACTGGCTGTGCGTCGTCGCCCGTCAGCTTCTGCCACTGTCCGAGCACGTCCTCGTCCACCCGTACGATCCGCTTGAGGTGCGGGCGCTCGTCCCAGCTCGCGCCGAACTTGATGCCAGGGTCAGGGGCCGTGCCGTCATCCTCGGCCGACAACCGCAAGGCGTCCACGGAAACGAGCCAGGACAGATGGTCGAAGCCGATCTCCCCCTTCTGCCCGTAGATGTGCACGCCGAAGTGACTGGCATGCCCCACAGGGGGCGGGAAGAAGCGATTGCCCTGGTTCACGAAGTCCCCATGCACCCGCAGCCGCGTGTACGCCGCCTCGCGCAGACGCCCCTCCTTGTCCCCGCTGAAGTGCGAGTCCGGGTGAACGAGCCCCACGAAGCCGTGCCGGGCGGTGTGCCGCCAGGTCTGGCACATGAACGCCCGGTACAGGTCCGGCTGGGTGCCCGTGAGCAACGGGTACACCGCCCCGGAGCCCAGGATCTCGCTCGTACCGCTCGTCGACGACAGCTCGGCCAGGAGGTAGGTGCGGGCACGCGGCGACTCCAGGAGGGCGTCGCGGCGCCGGGTGCGCTCCGCCTTGGCCGGCTTCTCGGTGAGCATGAACCACGGTTCGTGCTCGGCCAGGACCGGGTTCTCCTCCCACCTCGGCCGCACCCAAGGCGGGTTCCCCACCTGAAGGTCGAACCCACCCCCGGGCCCCCGGAACACATGCGCGAAGTGCAGTTCCCAGTGGAAGAAGCCGTGGCCGTCCTCCGCCTTTATGTCCTTCTCCGTGGTGCCCGCGATGTCCTCGACCGTGTTGAGCCACGGGTAGCGGAACGGCAGCAGCGCCGCCGATCGCATGCCCAGGAAGCCCTCCAGGCGGTCCTCCACATCGGCCAGCACGCCCAGCGCCTCGTCCGGGGCCAGCTTGTCGATGCCCGAGAGCAGCGACTCCTCCGGCATGTCGGACGTGCCGAGCAGCGCTTCCAGGAAGTCCAGCCAGTCACCGAGGTTCTGCAACGGGACGGTCGTCCGCTCCGGCTTCCGGCCGGCCGGCTTGCTCGCCACCTTCTTCGGCTTCTCGACGGACGAGTCCTCGCCCAGCTCCCCCTGCTCCCCATTCGGGTCGTCGAAGAGGCCGGCCGTCCGCCACAACTGGTCCCCGGGTGCCGGGGACGAGGACGCGACCGGCTCCACGGGCGCCGCCGGTTCCGGCGTACCGCCCAGCCGCCCCCATACCGACGCCTCGTCCAGCAGCGCGCCGCCCTGGGCGTACACCGCGTCCGTACCGTCCAGCTCGCCCACCCTGTCCAGCGGCCAGAACCACAGCGCGCACCAGGCGTCCATGACCTTCTTCAGCCGCCAGTACGGCGTGCCCTCGCGAGTCAGGTCGCCCAGGACCTTCTGCTTGTCCTCGGCCTCCTCCGACTGCCCGAGCCAGTCCGCGCCCCAGACGTCGATGCGGCGGGAGACGGCGCGTTCGGAGAGTTCGAGACGGGTCGCGACGAGCGACCACAGGAACTCGGCGCGCCGGGCCACGCCCTGGAGGCGGCCCAGCTCGGTCTTGTCGGCGGACTTGCGCCACCGCTCGTACCGCTTCTGCCGGGCGTCGGCCGGCTCGTCGCCGCGCTCCTGGAACGGCTTGACGCCCTTCGGGGCCTTCTGGACGCCCCTGCGCCACTTGGCGAGTGCCGTCGCCTCGTCGGGGGCGAGCTTCTTCGCCTCCGACTCGCCGGCCACCGCGCCCCAGCCGATCGCGGGCAGCAGGAACTGGTGCACCGCGCCTTCGGGCAGCGGGCCGTCCCGGAACGGGAGGTCCTTCGGGGGCAGGGTGCCCTTCTTGGCGAGCCACTGGCCGTCCGGGAGCACGCCCGCCTCGTAGACCTTGCGGCCCGCGCCGATGAGGGAGTTGCCGCGCCGCAGGTGGAAACCGAACCAGGGGGCCCGCATGCCGGGGTGCATGGAGTTGAGCCAGAGGGAGACCTCGGCCAGCTCGACCGCCGTGGCGTTCAGGTCCACGCCGTAGGCGTTGTGCAGGGCGATGTACGCCTTGGCCTTCTGGAGCTCGATCTGCCTCAGCTCGGGGTCCACCCGGCGGCCCAGCTCGCGCTCACGGCGCCGCAGGTATTCGGCGGCCACCTGGTCGATGGCCTCGTTGAGGAACGCGCCGGAGCCCAGAGCCGGTTCGCAGATCTTCCACTCCAGCAGCTCCTTGGCCGCCGTCGTGGAGCCGTCCTGGTCGAGGCGGTGCTTGAGAGCCAGCTCGACGGTGACCTCGGTGAGGGACTTCGGGGTGTAGTAGGAGGCGGAGGTCTGGCGGTCGCGGCCGGCCAGTCGGTAGACGAAGGAGCCCTCGGGGTGGACGACGCGCTCCTGGCGGCCCGTCTCCTCGTTGGTCCGCTTGACGAAGACGGCGTCCTCGTAGTCCTGGGCCCGGGACGCGGGCACCATCCAGCTGCCGCCGGAGGGGTCGCCGCCCTTGGCGACCTCGTACAGCTCCTCCTGGGCGATGAAGCCGGTGTACGACATCAGGCCCTCGTACACCGCGCCGAGCTGATTGATGCCGAGCTGGGCGTACGAGATGAAGCCGCCGCGCTCCCGGCCCTTGCCCCGGGTGAGCATCAGGCGGCGCAGCACCTTGTGCAGGGTCTCGTTGCGCAGCCGGGTGTCCAGGAAGGGGCGGCGCTTCTCGCCGTCGCCGCCCCGGTACGCCGGGTTCTCGACCCGGTCGTCGGAGATGAGGCGGACGGCGTCCTTGGTGAAGAGCTCGGAGCGCAGCGCCTCGAAGCGCAGGCCCGCGCTCGTGGAGCGGGCCGCGGCACGGCGGGCGCGGTCGGCCTCGCGGACGCGTTCGGTGTACTCGTCCCGGGTGATCGTGCCGGCGGCCAGCAGCTCCGACGCCCGGCTCTCCGCCTCCGCCGCCTCGCGGGCCGCCGCCTCCGCGACGAGGTCCTCGGGCTCGGTGCCGTAACGGCGGTGGCCCTTCTCCACCTTCTCGAAGAGCAGGTCCAGCGACTCGTAGAGGTGGAAGCCGCGCCGGGAGCGCTCGCCGACGAGGTCGCGCAGGACGAGGTCGCCGAGGCGCTGGAGGCCGTAGCCCAGCTCGTACTCGGGGTAGTCGGAGGGAAGGATGCCGAGGGTGGGGCTGGCCTCCGCGTACAGCAGGAACAGGATGCGGTACAGGTAGCGCAGGGACTCGCGGCTCAGCTCCTTGGCGAGGAGGGCCGGGTCGTCGAGCTCGGCCGGGCGGACGCCGTTCCCCGGCTCCCGCAGGCGGTCCAGGACCTCGTTGGCGATCCACTCGACGCTGAGGCGCAGTCCCTCGCGCAGTTCCGTGGAGACGCCCACCGCGTGCTTTCCGGAGCGGTCGAGGCAGGCGGCGAGGGGTGCCGTGCCGCCCTCGGCGGGGACCCGCAACGCGTCCGCGCCGAACAGCGCCGCCAGCGTGTCGAGTTCGCCGCCGTGGCGGTCGTCGCGGCGGTGCAGGGCCGCGTCCAGGTCGGCCGCCAGATAGCGGCCCTCGGGCCAGGTGAGACGGTCGGCGAGGACGACGACGCCGCCGACGAGCAGGAGGACGTGGCGCGGGGGCACGTCGCAGCTGAAGAAGAAGTCGGTGAGGGCCTTGGCGTCGAGCAGGTCGGGCGCGGACGTCTCCGTCTCGACGGAATGGAGCAGCCGGCCCGCGCCGTCCGGGTCGAGGGCGGCGTCGGGCTCGGTGGTCCAGCCGCAGCCGACCGCGTAGACACCCGGTTCGGCGTGGAGGACCTGGACGGCGTACGCGCGGTCGGCACGGTGAACCGTCACGGTCTGCTCGTGGGCGTCCGTGTAGCCGAGGGCGTGCAGGGTGTCGAGGTGGCTCTCGGTGCACCTCTTGCGCCACCCCTCGGGCAGCGGGGCGTCCGGCTCGGCGAGCGCGGCGGCGTCCTGGGCGAGCGCGGCACGGCCCGCGAAGTAAGGGCCGTGCAGGGCGCGCAGGCCCTCGCGGGGGGTGCGGACGCGCGGCGGGACGGCGTCGGGCCCGAGGCCCTGGCGGGCAGCGTCGGCGACGGCGTCCGCGTGGCGGCGGCGCTCGGCCTCCTCGAAGGCGGCCCAGCGGGTGAGGAGTCCGTCCTTGGCCTTGAGGTCCTTGGGGAAGACCTCGGCGAGGTAGTGGGGCGAGAGGTAGTCGCCGTGGTTGACCAGCGAGTCGTACGTCACGTCAGTTCTCCGCCTGGGCGTCGGTAGAGGGAGCCGGGCCGCCGGGGCGGTCCAGGACGGCGAGGACCCGGAGCAGCGGCCGGCCGGTGGTCCGCAGCTGGTCCAGGAGACGGGCCAGTTCGTCGGCGGTCTCCTCGACAACGCGCTCGCGGCGTCCGGTGACACCGGGCAGCAGGGAGTCGGCGCGCCACCGGGCCACGTGTTCGCGGTAGGCGGCGAGCGGTCCGCTGATCCGCTCCTCCCACTGGTCCCGGCCCGCGTCCAAGTGGCTCCGGGCGGCGGCGACGGCGGCGGGGACGAGGGTCTGGAGCCGGGCGAGGTCATCCGGGTCCCCGGTGCGGGCGAGCCTCGGGCCGACCTTCGCGTCGCGGAGCGCGTCGGCCATGGGGCGCACCTCGGGGGTCCCGGTGCCGTCGGGCCGGATGCCGGTGACGGCCATCCAGCGGACCACGGTCGGGCGGCCGAGGGCGTTGGAGTGGATGCCCTGGACGAGGAAGACCGGGCCGTCGACGTGCGGCGTGGTGATGACCGGGGCCTCCTGCCGGCCGAACTCCACCAGGACCTTGTCCGTCAGCCACTCCACCACCGGGTGGATGTCGGTGAGGAAGGAGACCTCCGGCCACAGGGTGCTACTGCTGTCCCTGGCCTCGGTGAGCTTGCGCTGCGCGAGGGCCCGGTCGAAGGTGACCAGCATCCGTTCGGCGACACGCTGCTCCTTGAGGTAGGAGGGGGGGAGGGCCTTGAGCCGGTGCAGGAGGTCCGGGGCCAGGGCGGGTGAGAGGGAGAACCAGGCGCCGCCCTGGGCGTCGGTGCCCGACGCCAGCCCGATCAGCTCCTCGGCACGGTCCTGGTAGACCTCGTCGAAGGCGGTGGCGACGAAGTCGGCCGTGTCCCCGTCGAACAGCGAGATCAGCTCCGCGCGGGCGGGCAGCTCCTGTTCGGTGATCGCGTCCACCTGGCCGAAGAGGTCGGCGAGCCCGGTGTCCTGGGTGGGGTCCTGTTCCAGGAAGTCCTCGACCGAGCCGCCCCTGACCAGCTCCTTGATGAGCCGGCGCTCCTCCTCCTCCGCCCGGTAGAGACCGGAGACGGCTTCGGCCGTGCCGTCCAGCTTGTGGGCCTCCTCCTCGCGCCGGAGCAGCTTCTCGGCGACCGTGCGGTCGTCCTTGGCGCCGGGGACGGCGGAGGTGAGGATGAGGGCGTGGAACCGGGGCTCGTGCTTCTGCCCGTACCGGTCGATACGACCGTTGCGCTGCTCGATGCGGATCAGGGACCACGGGATGTCGTAGTGCACGAGGTGGTGGCACTGGCGGTGCAGGTTGACGCCTTCGGATGCGACGTCGCCGGTGAACAGCAGCCGAACGGGGGTGTCGGCGAGACCGAACGCCTCCAGAACCTTGCCCTGTTCCTCGTCGCTCAGGCCGCCGTGCATCACGGCCACGGCCTTCGACGTGCCGTCGGGGCCTGCCGGGAAGCCGAGGCGGGCGGGAACGACCTCGGAGAGCCAGGTCAGCGTGCGGACCCGCTCGGAGAAGACCACGGCCCGGGTGGTGGACCGGGGGCCGACGCCGATCTCCTTGAGCTGGGCTACGAGGGCGTCCAGCTTGGCGGAGTCGCCGGGCGCGGAGCCGTCGCCCATGCCGGAGACGATGTCCCGGAGCCGGGCGAGGGCGGACTGCTCGCGGGCGAGGGCCGGGTCGGGCGTCAGCCCCTTCTCCTCGGCCCTCCTGGCCCGGTCCGTCAGGGAGGTGATCCGGTTGGCGACCGTCTCGCCCAGGGCGACGTGCGAGGACAGGAAGGTCTTGAGCAGGTTGTAGGCGAAGACCGGTTCCACGGCGACCGATACGGCGTCGCCGTCGGCGGTCCCGAACTCCGTGCTCGCCGGCGGGGCGGGGATCCAGTGCTCGGCCAGCTCGGCGAAGACGCGCTCCTCCGCCTCGGTGGCCGCGCAGTGAAGGGAGTCGGTCGGTCCCCGGTCCGGCCACTCGGTGCCCATCTCGTCGCGGACCTCGGGGCTGATCTTGGTCCGCCGGATGAAGAGGTGTCCCAGGTCCTCCACCGGGTCGTAGTGGTCCCGGTCCGCGATGGCCGCCGGGTCCAGCAGGGAGATCAGGTCGGCGAAGGACCGCTTGTCCCCGTTGTGCGGGGTGGCGCTGGCCAGCAGCAGCGCGTCCGTGCGCGGCGCCAGGGTCTCGGCGAGGGCGCGGCGCTGGCTGCCCGGGTTGATCAGGTTGTGCGACTCGTCGATGACGACGGCGTCCCAGCGGATGCGCTCCAGATGGTGCCGGTACTGGCCGATGTTCTTGAGGGTGTCCACGGAGATGATCACGCGCTTGTAGTGCGTGAACGGGTTCCGCCCCGCCGGCAGTTCGCGTTGCACGCGCTGGATGCCGAGCGAGTCGAGCCGTACGAGCGGGATGGAGAAACGCGTCCACAGCTCGTGCTGGAACTGCTCCAGAATGCTCTGCGGAGTCACGACGAGAATGCGCTCGCCCCGGCCCCGGCGAATCAGCTCGGCCAGGGTCAGCCCGATCTCCAGGGTCTTGCCGAGACCGACGACGTCCGCGATGAGGACCCGGGGCCGGAGGTTGCGCATGGACAGCGCGAGCTCGGCAGGACGCTGCTGGTAGACGAGCGGGTCCAGAAGGAAGCGGTCGGCGAGGGCGAGGCCCCGCTCCGACTGGGGCAGCGGGGTCTTGCGCAGGGCGGCTTCCAGGAACAGGCGGCTGCGCCGGAAGTACGACGAGGTGTCGGGCACGAGGACGGTCTTCTCCGGATCCAGGAGCTCCACCCGGTCGATGCCGCTGAAGAAGACGGCCTCCTCGTCCCGGACGAACTCGGAGACGCCGACCGCCTCGATCCTCTCCCCGTCGTATTCGGTCGTGGTGGTGTTGCGGACCAGCCACTCCTCGTCCCGTACGAGAATCTGCGCCCCCGGCGGAAACCGGGTGCCCTCCTGCGTCGCCCCCTGGTCGGTCACCCGCGACCCCTTCGCTTCCCGTACGCCGTGCTTTTCGCCACGGCAAGTCTGTCACGGGGAGGCGAGGGGCCGTACGGAGTGCGGCCGGGACCCCCGGTCCTGCTCAGAAGCGGGCCTCCCGGGCGTAGGCGGCGCGCATGCGTTCGGCGATCCGCAGGGGCGCGGCGGGGCGGACCGCGGCCACCCGTCCCGGGCGGCGGGGGCGCTCGTCCGGAGCGGAGGGCTCATCGGCGACCACGTCCTCCTCAGTGGCCTCGTCGGTGGCGAGGTCTGCGGTACCGGGGTCCGCCGGAAGACCGGGATGCTCGTCGTCCTCGACCGCCGCCTGGTCGATCACGGCGGGTGTGTAGGCGGGCCGGCCCGTCCCGGGCGCGGGGGCCGGCAGCTGGGGCACGCTGATCTCGGGCGTCAGGTCGGTGAGGCGCCGCTTGGCCTGGAGCGCGGTGAGGCCCTGCCCCCGGATGACACCCACCAGCCGCTCGGTCACCTCCGACAGAGCGGGCCGGGAGGCTGGATCCGGCGCCAGCATGTCCGTGATGAGCGGTACGAGTTCGGGCGGGGCGCCCGTCAGATCGGGATGACACGCCGGATCCTCGATCATCAGCGCGACGGCCTGCCAGGTCGGCCCGTCGTACGGATAGTGGCCTGTCGCGGCGAAGAGCAGCACGGCGCCGAGTGCGTACACGTCGGCGGACCGGTCCAGCCGCTGCTCGCCCCGGGCCTGCTCAGGGGGCATGCAGAGCACGCTGCCGACGACGAAGCCGGTGGCCGTCAGGGTGGTGCGGCGCTCGGCCAGCACAGCCAGACCGAAGTCGATCACCTTGGGGCCGTAGCGCGAAAGCAGGATGTTCTGCGGCTTGAGATCGCGGTGGAGCAACCCCGCGTCGTGGACCGTGCCGAGCCCCTCGGCGAGCAGTGCGCCGAGGCTGGCCGCCTCGGTGAGGGGAAGCGGCCCCTGCGCGGCGACGAGAGTCCGCAGATCGGGCCCCGGGACGTACTCCACCGCGAGCCACGGCCGCTCGGCCGCCGCGTCCGCACCGACGAAGGCGGCGACGAAGGGGCCGTAGACCGTGCGCAGGCTCTCCACCTCGGACATGAAGCGTGCCCGGGTGTCCTCGTCGAGCACCGAGGGCTTGATGACCTTCACGGCGGCCTGGTGACCCGCGGCGGACTCTCCCAGATACACCTGTCCCATGCCGCCGGAGCCGATCCGGCACACGAGCGTGAAGCCCCCGATCTCCCTCGGGTCGTCGTCGGTCAGCGGTTCCACGGCGCCACGCTCCCCCTTCGCGGCCCGTCCTCCCCGCGGTTCCGCGGGGCAGTCCCACCCGGACCAGCCCGCAGTCTATGCAGGACCCACGTCGCCCTGTACCGGCTTCTGCCCGTCGCGAAGCCCACCGGCTTGGGCGAGCTCGGCGGTGTGCGCGAACCACCGCAGGACGCCCCGGAGCTCCTCGCCCCGGTCCGCGAACACGTCCAGCGGGAAGGACGGGCGCAGGTCCAGCTTCGCCTCCGCGAGGTCGATGCCCCTCACGCCGTTCAAGCGGGCCATCAGCTCACGCCGAGGCACCTCGTCGTCGAAGGGCGGGCGGCGCTTGAGGTGCTGGAAGACCACCTCGGCGGTGCCCGACACCGGATACAGGGCGAGGGGCCACAGGGCCCCTGTGCGAGAGCTTCCGGAGGAGAACGTGGGAAAGCAGCTCGTCTCGCTCTTCCTTCCGTACTCCAGCGTGCCGCCCAGCTCCACCCAGGACCGCAGGGCCGCCAGCACGCCCGCAGCCGTTTCGGGTGTCTGGTTCTCGCGCAACAGCTTCTCGAAGCGGGCGGCAGCGGACTCACCGCCGGTTCCCGCTCCTCCGGCATCCGGAGCAGGCGCCTCGTCGCCGGAGTCGTCCTTGCCGACCAATGACGCGAGGTCCGACACCGTAAGCCGATGCGAACGGCGGGCGCGGCCCCAGCCGTCGAAGGGCACGCCTTCGCGCTCCAGCACCTCACGCGGATCGAGGGGGCCGTCGTACCCCTCGGGCCAGCGGAAGCCCGGTGAGATCTTGCCGTCGGCCATCAGGACTCGATAGGCACCGTGCAGTGCGGGCCTGGCGGCGATGTGGTTTCCGATCGTGACGGCATGGGTGCCGATGAGCGCGGCAAGGTCGCCGTACGTCGTCCAAGTGCCCGCCGGCATGGTCAGGAGCGCTTGACGGAGCTCGCCCCAGCCGACCCACTCGGCCTCGGCGTGCACAACGCCGTCCAGCGGTCCGGGCCACAACGTCGAAGCGCGCTCGGCGAGTTCGTCGGCGCGGGCGAGAATTTCGGCTTTCCCCCAGCGCTCCTGGGCCGCGATGCGCTGATTCATGCGCAGAGCACTGGAATCCAGGATCTGCTGCTTTCGGCGAAAGGGGTGGTTGGACAGCCTCGCGTTGTCCCCGGAGAGCGTCAGGTTGCCAATCGTGTGGACCAACTGCGCGTGCAGTTCCTCCGGGCTCTCCCCCTCACCGGCTTCCTCGGCCAGCAGGTCGAACCACTGCTGGGCGGGCTGCTGCGGCAGCACATGCTCCACGGTGAGCGTTGACTTGCTGTAGTCGACCGGTTCGCGGGCCCCATAGCTCTCCTCGAACCGGCGCAGGATCTCGAAGCGCTGGTTCGACCGGCCCGACTTGTAGAACGGACGGTTGAGGATCGCCTCGCGCATGCCGGCGTCGGAGGGCCAGACGCGCGTCCCCGTCTTGGTGCAGAGGGCCATGCGCACGGCGTCGGCAAGGGGCCGCCCGTTGTCGAGTTCCTTCTCGACCTCCTTGGGCAGCTCCATGAAGGTGCGGTTGTTACCCGTGGTGGAGTTGCCCGCGAAGAGGCGCCGAACCAGGTAGCTCTCTGCATAGGAGAGGGCCGTGGCCACCTCCTCGGGGGTGCATTCGCCCGCGTCCAGCCTGTCGAGCAGGAGCAGGGCCAGCGGATAGTGGGTCTGGCCGCCCCAGCGGGCCAGACGTTGCAGCGCTTCGCTCAGGCCCGGATCGCCCTCACGCACCGGCTCAACGATCCGCATGAGCCGGTCGGCCCGTACACGCAGCCGGAGGATCTCGGCCTCCAGGGCGGCCTCGTCCGAGCTGAGGGGTTCCATGCGCTTCTTCTGGTCCCGGTAGATCTCGCTCTGCTTGGCACGGCTGTCACCGCCGACGACCAGGTCGAGCCAGACCAGGAGCTCCAGCCTGGCCGGACCGAGCAATTCCTGCATAGGCAGCCACAGGTTGCGGTAGACGGCCTCGCCACGCCTGGGAAGACACATGAAGAGGTAGTTGCGCAGCAGGTCGCTCTGGCTGAGGCCGACGCCCGTGTTGTTGATGGATTCGAAGATCCGGTAGACGTTGTCACCCTCGGAGGCCGTGATCGACACGATCGCGAGGAAGTCACGCAGCGCGGACTCGACGGCGTCGACCCACGCTTCGCCGGCGCCCTCCGCCTCCTCACCTTCGGTGAGAGCCGCCAGGAAGAACCGGTAAGCGCCACCGATGTTGCCCGAGCCGCCGGCTGTGGGCAGCGATTCCACACAGGCGACGAAAGCCTCACGGTCGGCCTGCGTCGGCAGCAGCCGGTAGCGGTCGTTCCCCTCCTGGTATCCGTTGACCAGGATCAGGTCGTGAATGCGGGCGGCCTTCTTCTCCCGCCCGCGGGCGCGGTGCCGGTCCCGCAGCGCGGTGAAGGCGAGCATCAGCGTCGTGAGCCGCTGCTGGCCGTCCACGACAAGCCAGCGCTGCATCCCGCCGGCTGCCAGGCGCCCGGGCGCGAGCACCACCGACCCGAGGAAGTGTGCCGCCGGTTCCGTGCCCGCCAGTATGTCCTCGACGACTTCCAGCATGTCTTCCCACAGCCGGCGAAGCTCGTCACTCTGCCAGGTGTAGGTGCGCTGGTAGAGCGGGACCTGGAACTGCGTCTCGCCGTGGACCAGCTTGCTGAACGTCGTCTCCTGCGCGTGCACGCGCATACCCCCTCGTTTGCTGCACCCGGCAGCCATTCTGCCGCAACCGGGCCCGCGGCCGAGGGTGTTTCGCCGCGGCACCGCGCTCGTCGTGACGGGCGCGGTGCGCCCGGCCCTCACCCCACCGGCAGCCCCGGCGCCGGATACGCGTCCATCAGCTCCTTCACCTCGGCGCGGACCCCCGTGATCGCGTCCTCGTCGCCCGCCCGGGCAGCCGTGACCACGCGGTCGATCCACCCCGCGATCGTGCCCATCTCCGAGACGGGGACGCCCCGGGACGTGAGCGCGGGCGTCCCGAGGCGGATGCCCGACGGGTCGAAGGGCTTCCGGGGGTCGTAGGGGACCGCGTTGTAGTTGGCGACGATGCCGGCCCGGTCCAGGGCCTTCGCCGCCGGCTTGCCGGGGATGTCCTTGCCGGTGAGGTCCACCAGCAGGAGGTGGTTGTCGGTGCCGCCGGAGACCAGGTCGAAGCCCCGGGCCGCCAACTCCTCGCCCAGCGCGCGGGCGTTGGCCACCACCGCGTGGGCGTAGGTGCGGAAGTCCGGGGTGGCCGCCTCCTTCAGGGCTACGCCGATCGCGGCCGTGGTCTGGTTGTGCGGGCCGCCCTGGAGGCCGGGGAAGACCGCGCGGTCCAGGGCGCGGGCGTGCTCGGCGCGGCTGAGGAGCATCGCGCCGCGCGGGCCGCGCAGGGTCTTGTGGGTGGTCGTGGAGACGACGTCCACGTACGGCGCGGGCGAGGGGTGGGCGCCGCCCGCGACCAGGCCCGCGATGTGGGCGATGTCGGCGACCAGGACCGCGCCCACCTCGCGGGCGATCTCCGCGAAGCCCGCGAAGTCGATCGTGCGGGGCACGGCGGTGCCGCCGCAGAAGATCAGTTTCGGGCGCTCGGCGAGAGCCAGGTCGCGGACCTCGTCCAGGTCCACGCGGCCGGTGTCGCGGCGCACGCCGTACTGGACGCCGTTGAACCAGGTGCCGGTGGCGGAGACGCCCCAGCCGTGCGTGAGGTGGCCGCCCATGGGCAGGGACATGCCGAGCACGGTGTCGCCGGGCTTGAGGAAGGCCAGGTAGACGGCGAGGTTGGCCGGGGAGCCGGAATACGGCTGGACGTTGGCGTGGTCCATGGCGAAGAGGGTCCTGGCGCGCTCGGCGGTCAGCGTCTCGACCTGGTCGATGATCTGCTGGCCCTCGTAGTAGCGCTTCCCCGGGTAGCCCTCGGAGTACTTGTTCTGGAGCACGGTGCCGGACGCTTCGAGCACGGCGGCGGAGACGTAGTTCTCGCTGGGGATCAGGCGCAGGGTGTCCGCCTGGAGCTGCTCCTCGGCGGCCACGAGGGCGGCGAGTTGGGGATCGGTCGCCGCCAGGGCGGGGTGGCGGGGCTGTGCGGGTACGGACGTCACGGGTTCCTCCCGGGTCGGTCGCATGGCTGCGGCGTGGACCCGGATGCCCAGGCGGACGGCTCTCCGGCATGACGCCCCCGGGCAGGCCCGGGGTGTGCCGCTCCCTCGTGGTCGATTCCACTGAGCACCCCGCGAGGAGGTGCGCGCCAGTCGCGGCCTTCCGCACCTTACCGGGCACCCGTCCGGGGTGCGCAACGGCGATTCGGGCGGACGGGGAGCCGCCCGCTCCGTCAGGCGGAGGCGCGTTTGCGGGACGCCGTGCTCTTGGACCCGCTCTGCTTCTTGGCCGTCGTCTTCTTGGCGGCCGTCTTCTTCGCGGTGCTCTTGGAGGCGGTCTTCTTGGCCGCCGGCTTGCCCGTACCGCTCGACGTGGACTTCTTGCCGCCGGTGGACTTCGGGGAGGAGGCGGACTTCTTGGCGGTGCCCCCGGAGCCGGAGGCCTTCTTCTCGGTGCCGGACGCCTTGCGGTCTGCGAGGTGCGTGACGTCCGCTACGGGCTCCTCCCCGTCCTCCCCCTCGCCCCGGGCCTCCTTCGCGGCCTTGACGCTGCTCTCCAGCGCGGCGAGCAGGTCGATGACCTTGCCGCCCCCCTTCGCGCCCTTGTCGGCCGGCTCCGGGGCCTCGCCGGACGCCTTCGCGGCGACCAGCTCCTCGACCGCCTCTCGGTAGTCGTCGTGCAGCGAGTCCATGTCGACCTCGCCGAGGGTGTCCATCAGGGCGTCCGCGAGGTCCAGCTCGGCGTCGCGGACCGTCACGTCGGACTCGGGGGCGACGCCCTCGGGGGCCCGGATCTCGTCCGGCCAGAGCAGCCCGTGCATGGCGATCACGTCGTCGACGACCCGGAGCATGCCCAGCCGCTCGCGTCCGCGCAGCGCGTACTTGGCGAGGGCCACCTTCCGGCTCCGCTTCAGGGCCTCGCGCAGCAGGGTGTACGGCTTCGCCGCCGGGACCCCGTTGGCCGAGAGGTAGTAGGCCGCGTCCATCTGGAGCGGGTCGATCGCGTCGGCCGGGACGAAAGCCACGATCTCGATGGTCTTCGCGGTGGGCAGCGGCAGATGGCTCAGGTCCTCGTCGGTGATCGGGATCATGGAGCCGTCGGCGTCCTCGTACGCCTTGCCGATCTCGGAGGAGTTCACCTCCTCCCCGTCCAGCTCGCACACCTTGCGGTAGCGGATGCGTCCGCCGTCCTCGACGTGGATCTGCCGGAACGAGATCGAGTGGTTCTCGGTGGCGTTGACCAGCTTGATCGGGATGCTGACCAGCCCGAAGGAGATGGCGCCGTTCCAGATGGATCTCACCGGTTCACCCCTTGGATCCGTACATGCGAAGAAAAAGACGTTATGCGTGTGATTCTTATCGTATGACGCCGATCACCGAGGTGGAGGGGCGACGGCTGTCCCTGAGCAATCTGGACAAGGTGCTGTATCCGGCCACCGGCACCACGAAGGGCGAGGTGCTGCACTACTACGCGGCCACGGCTTCCGGGGTGCTGCTCGCGCATCTGCGGGACCGGCCGGTGTCCTTCCTGCGTTATCCGGACGGGCCGGAGGGCCAGCTCTTCTTCACCAAGAACCCGCCGCCCGGTACTCCGTCCTGGGTACACCGGACCCCGGTACCGCACCGCGAGAGCGAGCCGTCCGAACAGGTGGTCGTCCAGGACCTCGCGTCCCTGATGTGGGCCGCCAACCTGGTGGTGGAGTTCCACACCCCGCAGTGGCGGGCCGAGACCCCCGCGGTGGCCGACCGGCTGGTGTTCGACCTGGACCCGGGGGCGCCCGCCACGGTGGTCGAGTGCTGCCGGGTCGCCCTGTGGCTGCGGGAGCGGCTGGCCGAGGACGGCCTCACGGCGTACGGGAAGACCTCGGGCTCCAAGGGCCTGCATCTGCTGGTCCCGATCGTCCCCACGGACTCGGCGGCGGTGTCGGCGTACGCGAAGAGCCTCGCCGTCCGGGCGGAGCGGGAGCTCGCCGACCTGGTGGTGCACCGGATGCGGAAGGCGCTGCGGCCGGGGAAGGTCTTCGTCGACTTCAGCCAGAACGCCGCCGCGAAGACCACCGCCACGCCCTACACCCTGCGCGCCCGCGCCGGGCCGGCCGTCTCGGCGCCGGTCACCTGGGCCGAGATCGAGGGCTGCCGCTCCCCCGGTGGCCTTGTGTTCCTGGCGGACGCCATGGCGGCGCGGCTGGACCGGCACGGCGATCTGCTCGCCGCGCTGTGCGACCCGGCAGAGGGACGGCCGCTTCCGGCCTGACCCTGCGGGCCCGCCCGTCCATACCGCACGCACGCGACCCTTGTCATGTCTCAGGGCAAAAGCGCGCCGGAGACGGTCGGATCGCCGGAGTCGTGGTGCACACTCTGCGCAGACACTGCGTGTGTGACGTCGGCGGGGAGGCGATGGCGTGTTCGCGGGGATCGAAGAGGTCGACTGGGCCTCGATGAAACATGCCTACGGACCGGCGGACGACGTGCCGGGGCTGTTACGGGGTCTGGCCTCCGCCGATCCGGCGGAGCGCGAACGGGCGCTGGACGGGATGTACGGGGCGGTGCACCACCAGGGCGACGTCTATCCGTGCACGCTCGCCTGCATCCCCTTCCTCTTCGAGCTGGTCGCCGACCCCTGGGTGCCGGACCGGGGCGACCTGGTCGAGTTGCTGACCAGCATCGGCGGCATCGACCTCGCTTCGGACGACGAGGAGGAGATCGGCGAGGACGAGGCGGAGGGCGCCGCCAACTACGCGATGGCCGCGGCGGCCGTCTCCGCCGGTGCCGGGGTCTTCTTCGCGCTGCTGGCCGACGACGACCCGGGCGTACGGCTGAGCGCCCCGCTCGCCCTGGCCGCCCTGCACGGCGACCCGGCCAGAGTGCTGGCCCTGCTGCGGGCGCGGCTGGCGGCGGAGCGGGACGAGGAGGTGCGGCTCGCCCTGGTCGAGGCCGCGGGGCGGCTCGCCCTGCGCCACCGGCCGCTGGCCGGTCCGGTCGCCGACTGGCTCGGCCGGCTGGCCGCGGATGCGGGCCCGCCGGGGCTGCGGCTCGCGGCCCTGGCCCAGCTGGCGCGCTGCGCACCGTGCTCACTGCCGGGCGATGTGGTGCCCGTGGTGACGGGCCTGCTGGGCCAGCTGCACACCTCGTCACCCGGGCCCGGGGGCGCCCGGGCACGCCCCGTCGAACCGCCGGGGCCGGGCGCCGAGGCGGTCCCGGTGACCCTGCGGGGGCAGCTGCGGGCGCTGTCCGCCGAGGAGACGGCGGGGCGGGCCGCGCCCTGGACGGCCGATCTGCTGCGCACGCTGCACGCCGGGCTCGACGACCGGGTCGCCGAGCGGGCGGCGCTCCTGGCCGACCAGCTGCGCAGCCCCGACCCCTGGCAGCGCGTCGACGCCCTCCGCATGAGCGACCGGCTGATCGGCGGCTGGCGGGGTTCGTACGCGGAGCTGGTGCGGCTGGTGGGCGAGCAGCTGGCCGCGCCCGAGCCGAGGCTCGCCGAGGCCGCTTCGCACCTGCTGGAGGGGCTGTTCGGGCTGGCGGCCCCCGCGGCGGACGCGCTGGCGGAGCGGGTGGCGGCCGACCCCGGAGCCTGGATGCGGTCCCGGCCGGACGGGCGGGCCCAGCTGGGCAGCGCGGTGACGGCCCTGGCCCGGCTGGGCGACCCGCGCGCCCTGCCCGCCCTGACGGTGGCCCTCGCCCACCCCCTGGTGCCGTACGAGCTGGGGCCCGGGGTCGCGCGCCTGGGCGAGGCGGCCCGTCCGCTGGCCGGTGCGCTGCGGCGGCGGCTGGGCGAGGCGGTGCTCGACGAGCGGGCGTACGACCGGGTGGGCCCGCTGCTGAGCGCGCTCACCGCGCTCCGGGCGGGCGAGGCGGCCCCGGAGGTGCTGCGGGTGCTGCGCGAGGCCCCGGAGTCCGGGGGCGAGTGGGTGCGTACGGCGGCGCTGCGGGCCCTCGCCGCCTTCGGGCCCGCCGCCCGCTGCGCCGTACCGGAGCTGCGGGCCCTGCTGCGGCGGACCGGGACGGCAGAGGCGGCCGAGGCGGCCGGGGCGCTGTGGGCGGTGGAGGGGGACGCCGACGCGGTGCTGCCCGCGCTGATCGCGGGGCTGGCCGCCCCGGACGTGGACGCGCGGCGGGCGGCGGCGGACGCGGTGGGGCGGCTGGGCGGGCGGGCTGCGGCGGGGACGCCCCGGCTGCGGGAGCTGCTGCGGGACGGGAAACTGTGGGTGCGGGTGGACGCGGCGATCGCTCTGTGGGAGGTTTCCGGTCGTGCCGAGGAGTCCGTCCCGGTGCTGCTGGCCGCCTGGGAGCAGAACCACCGGGTCCGGGTCCGGGTGGCGGAATGCCTGGCGCGGATGAGGCCCGCTGGTGCAGGGTCGGACACGGCACGTGTGCTGCTCGCCGAGCTCACCTCCGTACGCCGTCACAACGCGCCGGAAGGCGCCTACGGCAGCCACGACACGTACACCGACGAAAAGCTGCTGGCGCTCTGCCGCCGGGCGCTCCCGGGGAACACGGGGAAGGAACCGACATGATCATTTTCGGCACGCGAGGCTATCTGTACCAGCTGGCCATCCTGACGCTGGTCTGCGGCTGGTGCGGGAATCCGGCGGCGCACACGCTGCGCAAGCGGGTCACGAAGTTCACGCTGTTCTTCGTGCCGCTGTTCCCGATCTCCACCTCGTACGCCACGCAGTGCACGTTCTGCGGTGGCGAGCAGCGGATACCCAAGGAGCAGGCCGAGCAGCTGCTGGCCCAGCACGCGGCCTCGCAGGGCGGCAACCCGTTCGGCCAGGCGCCGCAGCAGGGCTACGCGCCGGGCGCCTCGGGTCCTGCGGGCCCGGGTCAGAACCCGTACCAGCAGTAGTCCGCGCCACCCTGACTGCACATCAGCACTAAATACGCATAAGAGACTTCCTTCCGAATAAGGTCGGCAGGGCCGGCCCGTCCGCTCGCCGGGAACGGAGGAAGTCATGCGTCTGCCGCTGCCCGCCCTGGTGACCCTGGGGGTAGTGCTGCTGGCCGGCTGCGGCACCGGCGGGGAACTGCGGAGCGCCGGCCGGACCCCGTCCGCGAACGGCCCGGTGCGGCTGTGGCCGACGCTCCCTCCGGCGTCCGCCGCCCCCTACGACTACGGCGAGGGCGAGACCGCGCGCATCCCCGGCATCCGGGTCACCGGCGGGGATGTGCGCCGCCTCGATCCGGTGGCGGTGGTGCGGGCGGGCCTGAAGGTGCCGCCCGAGCGGGCCGGCGAGGTCGGTGAGCTGCCGGCCCGGACGGTGGAGCTGGTCGAAGCCTGCGGCACCACGCCCCGGACCTGCCCGGTGCTGCCGCCGTACTTCCGGGACCTCACGGGCGACGGCCGGGACGAGATGGTCCTCGCGGTCCGGATGCCGGGCCGTCAGCTGTCCGTACGCGTCTACATGCCGGAGTCCGGCGGGCTCACCCGGATCATGTCCACGTCGGACGCGGTCATCAGCGTCCAGCTGGCCGGGCGCGACCTCATCATGCGGGCGCCGTCGGCGATCACGGGATACGAGTACCGCACGGCCTGGTCCTGGGACGGCCGGCAGCGCGCGATGCTGCCGACGCAGGACGAGATCCTGCGCACCCGCGACGACCGGCGGCGGCCGCCGGTGCCGCGCCCCTCCGCCCCGCGCACGCCCCGGCCCACGGCCTCCCTGTCGGCGGAGCGCCGGTGAGCCGCCCGGCGGGGGCGCCGCGGGGGCGGGCGCGGCCGCGGCTTCCGGCCTGGACGGCGACGCTGACCTGGAAGGCCGCGGTGTTCATCACCGTGATGTGCTGCGTGCTCGCCGCGCTCCTCGGCGTCCTGGTGCACACCGCGGTCACCCGCCAGACCGTCGGCCACGCCCGCGAGAAGTCCCTCGCCCGGCTGACCGACGTGACGGGCGCCTTCGAGGCGGGCGAGGCGCTGCCGCCGCGTTCCGGACTGGACCCGCCGGGGCTCCCCGGGCCCTTGCGGGCGCTGGCGGCGGGCGGGCGGCGGGGCACGATGACCGGCCGGCTGCGGGGGCGGCCGGTGATGTGGGCGGCGGCCCCGGCGGACGGCGGGCACGCGCTGGCCGCCTGGACCGACTACAGCCAGAGCGCCCGCACCATCAACGGCCTGGACGGGGCGATCATCGGCTCCTCGCTGCTGGCGATCGGCGCCACGCTGCTGGTCGGGGCGTTCGCGGTCACCCGGGTCACCCGGCGGCTGCACCAGACCGCGCGGGTGGCCCGGCGGATCGGGGCGGGCGACCTGGACGCCCGGGTCGACGACCCGCGCACGGCGGACCCCTCGCGGCGGCAGGACGAGGTCGCCGTCGTGGCCGGGGCGCTGGACACCATGGCCTCGGCGCTGCAGCGCAAGCTCCAGGCGGAACAGCGGTTCACCGCGGACGTGGCGCACGAGCTGCGGACCCCGCTCACCGGTCTGTCGGCCGCCGCCGAGCTGCTGCCGCCGGGCCGCCCCTCCGAGCTGGTGCAGGACCGGGCCCGGGCCCTGCGCGCCCTGACCGAGGACCTGCTGGAGATCTCGCGTCTGGACGCCCGTACCGAACACGTGGACCTGGACGCCCACGAACTGGTTCCGCTCGCCGCCCGCGTGGCACAGGGCACCGACACCGTGGTCGAGGTGACCGGGGAGCCCGTGCGCGTCGAGACGGACCGGCGGCGCCTGGAACGCGTCCTGGGCAACCTGATCGGCAACGCCCACCGGCACGGCAGGCCGCCCGTGGTCCTCACCGTCGACGGGCCCGTGGTGACCGTGCGGGACCACGGCGACGGCTTCCCGGAGTACCTGACGGCGGGCGGCCCGCAGCGCTTCCGCACCGAGGGCGGCGGCAAGGGCCACGGCCTCGGGCTGACCATCGCGGCCGGCCAGGCCGAGGTGATGGGCGCGGTGCTGACCTTCGGGAACGCGCCGGACGGCGGGGCGGTGGCCCGGCTGACGCTGCCCCGGTACGTACGGCCGGAGGGGGAAGGGCTCTGAGCCGCCCCGTACGCGTCGCGACATAACCGACATAACGCCCGCGCCTTGCTACGTTGCGGGGCATGACCGCATCGACGGCGGACCCACCCCCGCCCGAGCTGCGCCTGCCCAGGCGGCGCGGCGTGGAACTCTCGCTCCTCATCGGGGCCGTCCTGATCTCCGTCTACGGCTACGCCGCGGTCGGGCTCGCCCACGACGACGCGGTCCCGCCCGATGTCGCGGGGTACGGGGGCGGACTCGGCCTGCTCGCGCTGCTCGCGCACCTCGCGGTGCGGCTCCGCGCCCCGTACGCCGATCCGCTGCTGCTGCCCATCGCCGTCCTGCTCAACGGGATCGGCCTGGTGCTGATCTACCGGCTGGACCTGGAGACCCCGGGCGACCGGGCCGCGACGACCCAGCTGATCTGGTCCACGATCGGGGTCGCGTTCTTCATCGCGGTCGTGGTGTTCCTGCGCGACCACCGGATCCTCCAGCGCTACGCGTACGTGTCGGTGGCGGCCGCGCTGGTCCTGATGATCGTGCCGATCTTCTTCCCGGCGGTGAACGGGGCGAAGATCTGGATCCGGATCGGCGGCTTCTCCTTCCAGCCCGGCGAGTTCGCCAAGATCCTGCTCGCCGTCTTCTTCGCCGCCTACCTCGCGGCGAACAGCAACGCCCTCGCGTACACCGGCCGCAAGGTCTGGAAGTTCCAGCTGCCCACCGGGCGGGTGCTCGGCCCCATCGTGGCGATCTGGCTGCTCAGCGTCGGCGTCCTGGTCCTGGAACGCGATCTGGGCACCTCGCTGCTGTTCTTCGGCCTCTTCGTGATCCTGCTGTACGTGGCGACCGGGCGCCGGGGCTGGATCGCGGTGGGGCTGCTGCTCGCGGCGGTCGGCGCGTTCGTCGTCGGCTCGTTCGAGCCGCATGTGCACAGCAGGGTGCAGGACTGGCTCGATCCGTTCGCCTCGATCGACGCCGGACGCGGGCCGGGCCAGCTGGCCCAGTCGCTGTTCGCCTTCGCGGCCGGCGGGATGCTCGGTACGGGGCTGGGGCTCGGCCACTCCGTGCTCATCGGGTTCGCCGCGAAGTCCGACTTCATCCTGGCGACGGCGGGCGAGGAGCTGGGGTACGCCGGGCTGACCGCGCTCTTCCTGCTGTACGCGCTGCTGGTGGCGCGCGGCTTCCGGGCGGGGCTCTCGCTGCGCGACGCCTTCGGGCGGCTGCTCTCGATCGGCCTCGCCTCGATCCTGGCGCTCCAGGTCTTCGTGATCGCGGGCGGGGTGATGGGGCTGATCCCGCTGACCGGGATGGCGATGCCCTTCCTGGCGCAGGGCGGCTCGTCCGTGGTCACCAACTGGATCATCGTGGCGCTGCTGATCCGGGTCAGCGATCTCGCCCGCAGACCGGCGCCGGACGAGGTGGAGACGGGCGTGGTGGCGTCGGTCCCGGCGGCGCTTCCCGACGCGGAGGACGAGCGGTGATCCGCTACATCCGGCACGCCGCCGCGTTCTGCCTGCTGCTGCTCGTGGCCCTGCTGGCCAACGCCGCCCGGGTCCAGGTCTTCGAGGCCGACTCGCTGGACGACAACCCGGCCAACCGCCGTAACACCATTGCCCGTTACGACCAGCCGCGCGGCAACATCCTGGTCGACGGGCGGCCCGTCACCGGCTCGACGGACACCGGCGAACAGCTCGCGTACGAGCGGACCTACCGCTACGGGCCGCTGTACGCGCCGGTGACCGGCTACGCCTCGCAGACGTACGGCACGACCCTCATCGAGAACGCCGAGGACGGCATCCTGGCCGGCACCGATCCGCTGCTCGCCCCGCTCCCCCTGTGGGGCGAGGTGAGCAGGACCCAGCAGCCGGGCGGGGACGTCGTCACCACGGTCCGGGACGCGATGCAGCGCGCCGCGTACGAGGGTCTGGGCGACCGGCGGGGCGCGGTCGCCGCCGTCGAACCGGCGACGGGGCGCATCCTGGCGCTGGTCTCCACCCCCTCGTACGACCCCGAGCGGCTGTCCGGGACCGGCGCCTCCGTCACCGGTGCCTGGCGGGAGCTGAACGACGCGGAGAGCCGGCCCATGCTCAACCGGGCGATCCGGCAGACCTATCCGCCGGGCTCCACGTTCAAGATCGTGACGGCGGCGGCCGCGCTGGACGCGGAGGTCGTCACCGATCCGGACGCGGAGACCGACACCCCGTCCCCGTACGTGCTGCCCGGCACCTCGACCGTGCTGCCCAACGAGTCGCGCGGCTGCGAGAAGGCGTCCCTCGCGGACGCGATCCGGGTCTCCTGCAACACCGTGATGGCGCACCTCGGGGTGGAGGTCGGGCTCGACGGGATGGTGGCGGCGGCCGAGCGGTTCGGCTTCAACGACACCGGCCTGAAGATCCCGTCCGGGCTGGCGAAGAGCAACTTCGACACGGATATGAGCGACGACCAGCTGGCCCAGTCCTCGATCGGCCAGTACGACACCACCGCGACCCCGCTCCAGATGGCGATGGTCGCGGCGGCCGTCGCCAACGGCGGGGAGCTGATGCACCCGCACCTCGTGGAGCGGACGACCAAGCACGACGGGGCCACGGTCCGCACCACGGGGTCCACGTCGTACCACCGGGCGATGGACCCGATGACGGCGACGCGACTGCGGCAGATGATGGTCGACGTCGTCCAGGACGGTACGGGCACGAACGCGGCGATCGACGGGGCGACGGTCGGCGGCAAGACCGGCACCGCCCAGCACGGCGTCGACAACTCCGACCTGCCGTACGCCTGGTTCATCTCCTGGGCGCAGGCGGACGGCGCGGCCCGCCCGGCCGTCGCGGTCGCCGTGGTCGTCGAGGACGCCGAGGCCGACCGCGCCGACATCAGCGGCGGCGGCAGCGCGGCCCCGATCGCCCGTGCCGTGATGGAGGCGGCCCTGGAAGACTGAGCCCCATGGCCGATTCCGGGGAACTTCGCGAGGTGCTGGCCTCCATCGCCCGCGAGGACCCCGGGCTGTGCGCCTTCCTCGACGTCTGGCCCGAGGACGCGCTCGCCCGGCTCCCCGCAGCGTCCCGGCTGCCGCTGGCCGGGCTCCCCTTCGCGGTGAAGGGCCGCACCGGCCTGCGCTCGTACGCGGCGCGCCGGCTGATCGCGGCCGGCGGGGTCCCGGTCGGCTCGACCTCCGTACCCGGTCCGGGGACGTACTGGCAGACGTGGGGCCTCGGCCGGCACGGGCGGACCGTCAACCCCTGGCGCGCGGACCGGACCCCGGGCGGTTCGTCGGCGGGCTCGGCGGCGGCGGTCGCGGCGGGCCTGGTGCCGCTGGCGACGGGCAGCGACGGGGCGGGGTCGGTGCGCATCCCGGCCGCCTGGTGCGGGGTGTTCGGCCTGAAGACGACGAACGGCCTGCTGCCCTCGCCGGACCGGTCGGGGCTCGCCTCGGCCGGAGTGCTGGCGGCGTCGGCGGCGGAGGCGGAGGCGTATCTGCGGTGCGTCCTGGACGGTTACGCCCCGGCCCCTCCCCCGCTGCCGCTGTCCGCCGCCTACAGCCCGGACCTGGGCTTCGCGGAGACCGAGCCGGAGGTGGCGGCCGTGGTGCGGGGCGCGGTGCGACGGCTGGAGGCGGCCGGGGTGGTGCGGCTGACCGGGGGCGGCTGCGATCTGCTGGACCCGGCGTCGGCCTGGTTCGCGGTGCGCGGCGGGGACGTACGGCCGCCGGAGGCGGAGGTGTGCGCGGAGAACGACCGCCGCCTGGACGCCTTCTTCGCCCGGACGCCGCTGCTCCTGACGCCGGTCACGCCGACCCGCCCGCACGGCCACGCGGGTCCGGGCGACACCTTCTCGACGGCGCTGACCTGGGCGTTCAACCTGAGCGGCCATCCGGCGGCGAGCGTCCCGGCCGGCTTCACCGGTGACGGCTGCCCGGTGGGGCTGCACCTGGTGGCCGCCCGGGGGCGGGACGCGGAACTGCTGGGGGCGGCGGGGGCGGTGGAGCGGGTGCTGTCGGGGCCGGGTGAGCTGTTCGCACACGTACGCGGACCCCGTGGATGAGTACGTGTACTCAGGGCGGCCGGGCGCCCGGGACGGCAGCCTGGACTCCGACAGCCACCCCCTGAAGGAGCGCCACGATGCGTCAGTCCAGCCTGCCCCGTTCCCTGCGGACCACCGCCGCCCTCGCCGTCGGCGGCGCGGTGTTCGCGCTGCTCACCTCCGCCTGCTCGACGGCGGACGCGGTCTGCTCCGGCGGCGAGTACCCGGTGCTGTACGTCGGCAGCACCGGGAGCGCGTGCGTGAAGGACGGCGAGGAGCCGCCCAAGGGGTATGTCCGCTACCCCGAGGGCAAGGTCCCGGAGCATGTGGACGACGAGTGGTGGACGTACTGGAACGAGCACACCCTCGACAAGGACGGGAAGATCATCGAGGTCTCGGAGTAACGGCCGCCCGGCCGGTCAGCCGGCCGCCCCGGTCCCGATCGGCTCGCGCATCTCCTTGCGGACCTGGGCGGCCTGGCGCGCCGCCTCGGCGAGGTCGACCTCGCCGGGGTCCTGGAGCGCGGTCTCCTCGGTGATGACGGCGACGAAGGACGCGGTGTTGTCGTCGCCCCAGGCGCACATGGGCAGGGTGCTGGTGATGCCCCCGTCCTCGGAGCGGACGACCTCGCAGGCGACGGTGATCCCGTAGCCCGCGGGCGTGAACTCCCGCGCCGGCACCGCCACGGTCATCCCCTCGGCCTCGGCGGCCCCCTTGAGGATCGTGTCGCGGGAGAACTCGGGCTTCTTGATGCGGCCCCACATCCCGGAGACGACCAGCGTCCCGCCGTCCTTCGACGTGTACTGCGTGACGACGGCCCTGGGGTCGCGGACGGACGGGTCGTAGGTGTCCTCGATGTCCTTGCCGTCCGTCGCCGAGGTGTCCTCCTGAAGGGTGTACTCGCCCTCCAGCAGCGTCTTCGGCACGGTGAGCTTGTACTCGGCCGCCGGGAACCCGTCGGACCCGCCGGACCCGCCGGACCCGCCGGACCCGCCGGACACCGGCAGCTTGTCGTCGGCCTTGTCCCCCAGCTGCACGACGCCGAAGACGACGCCGCCCGCCACCAGGAGCGCTCCCACGACGACCGCCGCGATCACCCCGGGCCGGGTCCGCCGGCCCGGCGGGAACCCGGGCCCGCCGGGCGGAGCCCCCCACGGCGGGGGCGCGGCGCCCTGCGGGGCTCCCCAGGGCTGCTGCTGGGCGTACGGATTCGGCTGGGGCTGCGGCGGGCCGTAGGGGCCCTGGGGTGCACCGTAAGGGCCCTGCGGCGGCGGGGGCATGCTCATGGCGCCCAAGCTACGGCATGGGCCCGCCACGCCTCCCGGTGCGGCCCGCTCAGGATCACCGCCCCGCCGCCCCCTCGATCGCGGCGGAGGGGTACGGGGTGCGTCGGCTCTCCGTCAGCAGGCGGTGGTGGAAGGCGTCCAGGGCGAGGGCTGCCGGGGCGTGGCGGTCCAGGAGTGTGGCGGCTTCGGGGGGTACGGCGGCGGGGCGGGTGCCCGTGAGCCAGGCGCGGAGGAAGGGGGCGTCGTACACCTCGTCGGACAGGTGGTGGCGCAGCAGGTGGCCGGCGACGTAGTGGCGGTCGTACGCGAGGTGGGCGGCCAGGAACGCGGACTCCTCGGCGGAGAGTTCGAACGCGGAGCTGAGCGCCAGGCCGAAGTCGGCGAAGCGGACCGACCGGCCGTCGGTCAGGACGTTGCGGAAGTGGGCGTCGAAATGCACGAACCCATGTGCGCTCATGAAGTCCGCGCCACGCTCCAGGGCCGCGTCGATCCGGGCGTACGGCGGGGCCTCGCCGCCCCGCGCGGCGGCGGCGCGGCGTTCGGCCAGCCAGGACCCCAGGGTGTGCGGTACGTGTTCCAGGAAGAGGACCAGGCTCGCGGTGGACCGGCCGATGGCCTCCAGCCTGGTGCGCACGGCGGGGTGGCCCTCCCAGTGGGCCACGGCGCCGTCGATGCCGCCGAACTCGTCCACGTACCCCTGCGGCGGGGTGTCGGGCAGGACCCGCCAGTGGTACATCAGCGGGAAGTCCGGGTGGGCGCCGCCGAGGACCCAGTGCGTGGTGAGGATGTGCGCGGCCAGTTCCCGCCACGCGCCGAACCCGGCCGAGCCGATCCCGTACTGGTAGAACACCGGCAGCCCGAAGAGGTTGGCCGTGGACCGGACGTGTTCCGGGCGCAGTTCGAGGTCGGTGAGGGGCACCCGCTTCACGAAGACGCGGGTGCCGTCGACGTCCAGCTCGGCCGCCCTGCCGCCCATGCCGGAACCCAGCGGGGCGGCCGCGGCGACCTCCCGGCCGAGGCGGCGGTCGCTCAGCAGGGCGAGCCGGGTGGCGACCGCCGCGTGGACGGCCGCGCGGCCGCCGTCAGACCTCTGCTCCATCCTCCCCGCCCTGTGCGATCGCCTCGGCCACCTCCGCCACCCTCGCCCGCTCCTCCGTCTCGAAGCGGTCCTGGTCCAGCTGTTCGGCGATCTCCTCGTCCTGGGCCATGAGCAGGTCGAGGTTGGAGTCGCCGAGTTCGAGGACGCCCATGTCGACGTACGCCTTCTGGAGCCGTTCGCCCCACAGGCCGATGTCCTTGACGCACGGGACGATGCGACTGAACAGCAGCTTACGGAAGAGCTGGAGGAATTCGGAGTGCTCCGAGAGGTCCTTCGCCTCCTGCTTGCCGATGCCGAAGTTCTCCAGGACCTCGACCCCGCTGAGCCGGTCGCGCATCAGGTAGCAGCCCTCGATGACGAACTCCTCGCGCTCGCGCCGTTCCGCGTCGCTGAGCTGCTTGTAGTAGTCGCGCAGCGCCATCCGTCCGAAGGCCACGTGGCGGGCCTCGTCCTGCATCACGTACGCCAGGATCTGCTTGGGCAGCGGCCGGGTCGTGGTGTCCCGGATCATGCCGAACGCGGCCAGCGCCAGGCCCTCGATGAGGACCTGCATGCCCAGGTAGGGCATGTCCCAGCGGGAGTCGCGCAGGGTGTCGCCGAGCAGGCCCTGCAGGCTGTTGTTGACCGGGTAGAGCATCCCTATCTTCTCGTGCAGGAACCGGCCGTAGATCTCCGCGTGCCGGGCCTCGTCCATGGCCTGGGTCGCGGAGTAGAACTTGGCGTCCAGGTCGGGCACGGCCTCCACGATGCGGGCGGCGCAGATCATCGCGCCCTGCTCGCCGTGCAGGAACTGGCTGAACTGCCAGGAGGTGTAGTGCTTGCGCAGCTCGCCCCGGTCCTTCTCGGTCATCCGCGCCCAGTGCGGGGTGCCGTACAGGGTCAGGGCCTCGTCGGGGGTGCCGAGCGGGTCGGCGGGGTCGACCTCCAGGCTCCAGTCGATGCGCTTGTTGCCGTCCCACTGCTTGTCCTTGCCCTTCTGGTACAGGGCGAGAAGGCGCTCGCGGCCGTCGTCGTAGTCCCAGCTGAAGCGGGCGGCGCCGGTCGCCGGCACGGTCCACAGCGGTTCCTCGGGGGCGGTGGTGTAGAGGTCGTGGGTCGACACGGACGGCTCCTTCGCCTCGCGACTGCCGGGAAGTCGGCGGGCTCCCCGCTCAGTTGGCAGGTTCACACGTTGGTAGACGCGCGGTCAACAAGTCGGGCACAGGGGATTGACGGCCTTGCTGACAAGCAGTCTCATAGTGAGTGACCGTCGGTAACCCATGGGTGAGGTGCCTCCTCGATGACGACCGTGACCGAAAGCGACCTGCAGACGCTCCGCGACGCACTCGGCCCGCTGCGCGGCCGCGAGCAGATCGCCGAACGGCTCCTGGAGGCGTCCGCCAAGCACTCCTTCGACCCGGACAAGGAGCTCGACTGGGACGTACTGCCGGAGGACGGCAAGTGGTTCTGGCCGCCCGAGCTGGTCTCGCTCTACGACACCCCGCTGTGGAAGCGGATGTCCCACGACCAGCGGCAGGAACTGGCCCGGCACGAGGCCGCCTCGCTCGCCTCGCTCGGCATCTGGTTCGAGATCATCCTCATGCAGCTGCTCGTGCGGCACGTCTACGACAAGCCCCCGACCAGCAACCACGTCCGCTACGCGCTCACCGAGATAGCCGACGAGTGCCGGCACTCGATGATGTTCGGCCGCATGATCACCTGGGGCGGCGGGCCCACGTACACCGTGCCGCGCCGGTACCACAACATGGCGCGCGTCCTGAAGAGCGTCTCCACGACGCCCGGTTCGTTCGCCGGGACGCTCCTCGGCGAGGAGATCCTCGACTGGATGCAGCGGCTGACCTTCCCCGACGAGCGCGTCCAGCCCCTGGTGCGCGGCGTGACCCGCATCCACGTCATCGAGGAGGCGCGGCACGTCCGCTACGCCCGCGAGGAGCTGCGCCGCCAGATGGTGACCGCGCCCCGCTGGGAACGCGAACTGGCCCGCGTCAGCTGCGGACAGGCCGCCCGCGTCTTCTCCGTCTGCTTCATCAACCCGCAGGTCTACGAGAACGTGGGACTGAACCGCCACGAGGCGGTCGCCCAGGTGAAGGCCAGCGGACACCGGACGGAGGTCATGCAGACGGGCGCCAAGCGGCTGACCGACTTCTTCGAGGACATCGGCGTCCTGAACGGCGTGGGGCGCAGGCTCTGGAAGAGCTCGGGCCTGCTGGCCTGACGATGGCAGCCCTTAGTCTGGGGGCCATGACCCCTGCCGCCGCCGCGCCGCCCGGCCGCGCGTACCGAAGACTCAGCGTCGAGGAGCGCCGCACCCAGCTGCTCGGCGCGGCGCTCACGCTCTTCGCGCACCGCCCCCCCGACGAGGTCTCGCTGGACGAGGTCGCGACGGTGGCCGGGGTGTCGCGCCCGCTGGTGTACCGCTACTTCCCGGGCGGCCGGCAGCAGTTGTACGAGGCGGCGCTCCGCTCGGCCGCCGAGCAGCTGAAGCTGTGCTTCGCCGAGCCCGCCGAGGGCCCGCCGACCGAGCGGGTGACCCGCGTCCTCGACCGCTACCTGGCCTTCGTGGACGAGCACGACGCCGGTTTCAGCGCCCTGCTCCGGGGCGGCAGCGTCGCCGAGACGTCCCGGACGACCACCATCGTGGACGAGGTGCGGCGCGCGGCGGCCGAGCAGATCCTGCTGCACCTGGGCCGCGACGAGCACAGCGAACCCGCGCCCCGGATGAGCATGATGGTGCGCACCTGGATCGCGGCGGTGGAGGCGGCCTCGCTGATCTGGCTGGACGAGGGCAAGCGGCCGGACGCGGCCGAGCTGCGCGACTGGCTGGTGGACCAGTTCATCGGCCTGCTGGGCGTGACCTCGGCCTCGGACCCGCAGACCGCGGCCGCTGTGGCCGCGCTGCTCCCGCTGGAGACCGTGGAGGGCCCGGCCGGGCGGCTGGTGGACCGGCTGGCCCCGCTGACACGCGTCGCCGCGCATCTGCTGCCGCCGGATTGAGCGGGTCGGCGCCGCCCGTTCGGGACCGGTCGGTCCGATCGGTCAGACTGGCCCGGTGAGAAGCGAGAACACCGCCTTCGTCGGCGGCCCGCTGGACGGCCGGGTCCTGCCCGTCCTCACCGGCGCGACCGGCCACCCGCCCAAGTGGTACGAGGTCCCGGTCCCGGACGCGGCCGGCGGACCGCCCACGGTGCACGCGTACCGCAGGGCCCCGGCCGGTCACACGAAGCGGCTCGGCATCCAGCGGGGGTGGATCTACGCATACGCCCCCGGGGGGCGCGAGCGGAACCGGCCCCGGTGGCCGTGGTCGAAGCCGGGCGGTGGACGGCAGGAACCGCCCCACTAGGATCGATCGTCTGGTCCCTGGGGACGGGACGGTCACAAGGGGGGATGCGCCATGGAGGCGCCGCGTCAGGACGAGCCACGCCGCTTCGGGCCGTACACCGTGCTGGCCCGCTTGCGCGAGACCGCCGCCGCGGTGCAGTACCTCGCGCACGGTACGGACCCCGGCGAACTCGTGGTGGTCACCGCCGCCCGGCCGGAGCTGGCCGCCTCGCCCGCCTTCCGCCACCGCTTCGACGCGGAGGCGCGCCTCGCCGGCCGGCTCGCCGGAGGCTGGGTCGACGAGCCGCTGGAGACCCGCACGGACGGGTCCGAGGCGCCGTGGACCGCGGCGGCGTACGTCCCCGCGCTCACCCTGGCCGAGGCCATAGAGGCCGCCGGACCGCTGCCCGGGCGCGCCGTGCGGATACTGGGCGCCGGCATCGCCGAGACGCTGTCCCGGGTCCACGCCACGGGCGCCGTGCTGCACGGCCTCGCGCCCTCGACCGTGCTGCTCGCCGAGGACGGCCCCCGGCTCACCGCCTTCGGCCCGTTGGGCGCGGCGGCCGAGGCGTCGGCGGGCCCCGGCGGCCGGCTCTCCGTACGGCTCGGCTATCTGACCCCGGAACAGCTCGCGGGCGAGGAGGCGGGCCCGGCCTCCGACCTCTTCGTGCTCGGTCTGCTGCTCGCCTACGCGGCGACCGGGACGACCCCGCTGGCCGACGGTCCCCCGGCCGAGGCCGCCGACCGCATCGCGCAGGCCGCCCCCGAACTCGCCGGGGTCCCCGACGAGTTGCGCGGCCTGATCGCCCGCTGCCTGGCGAAGGACCCGGCCGACCGCCCCACGGCGGGCATGGTGGCCGCCGAACTCGCCCTGGAGGGCGCGGCCGCCCTGGCGGCGGGCGGCTGGCTGCCGGAGGGGGTGGCGGCGGCGGTGGCCGGGCAGGGCGTCCGGGCCGGGCGGCCGGCCGCCGCGCCCGAGAATTCTGTGTCCATGAAGAACGCGTCTGTGGAGAACCCCGTGTCCGATCAGTATCCGGTGTCCGACGAGAACCCCTCGGGCGCCCGGGGTGCGAATCCCCCGAAGTCGTACGGGGACGTCTGGGACGCCGTCGCGCCCCGGCCCGCGCCCGAGCCCGACATACAGGACGCCGTGCCGCCGCAGCACCGGGCGACGCCGGTACCCGAGTGGCAGCAGCCGACGGCCGCCGGGGGCGGCACGGTCCCGGACGCGTCCGCAGCCGTCCCGGACACCCACACCACGCAGCTCGGGGCGATCGGGCAGCCCGGCCCGCCCGTCCAGCAGGGGGAGCCCGCTCCGTGGCCGGACCAGTCCGCCTACGGGTACCCGCAGCCGCCGTACCAGCAGCAGGCTCCCCAGCCCGCCCCCATGCCGCTGCCGCCCGCGCCCGTCCCGAACATCGCCCCGCCCGCCGAGCCCCGGCGGTCCGGGCCCAGCCGGCGCGGGCTGCTGTTCGGGGCGGTGGGCGGCGTGGCCGGGCTGCTGGTCGGCGGCGGGACGCTGTACGCGCTGACCTCGGGCGACGACGAGCCCGGCCCGGACCCCAAGCCGGGCCCGACATCCGGCGGGCCCAGCGTCGCGGGGGTCGCCCCGACGCCGCGCTGGATCTACAACCACCCGGCGTCCGAGCCGATGCCCCTCACCGCCGCCCTCGTGAAGAACCGTCTGCTGGTCCTCACCGACGAGAGCCATGCGAGCGCCGTCGACCTGCGCACCGGCCGCCGGCTCTGGGAGAACGCCGACGGAGCCAAGGGACAGGCCGCCCTGGCGGCGGGGGACGACCTGTGCTTCGTCGCGGGTCCGTCGGAGTTCCTGTGGCTGTCGGCGAAGGACGGCAAGGTCGCCCACCGGGTGGCGTACGCCGACGGCTTCAAGGACGCACCGGACCTCTCGGTCCGTACGCTCGTCGGTTCGGCCGGGTCGGTCATCTGGTTCACGGGGTCGCACAAGACCACGGTGAAGGCTCCGAAGCCGAAGAAGGGTGAGAAGCCCGGCAAGGACAGGCAGGTCGTCAAGTCCTACCTGTTCGGCTACGACATCGTGCAGCGCAAGGAGCTGTGGCGGACCCCGGTGCCCAGCGGCCGGGGCCCGATCGCGCCCGTCTTCCGGCTGATCGCGGTCCGGCCGGACGCCATCGTCGTACGGCAGGACTCCCGGACGCTCGCCCCGGCCGCCCTGAAGGCCGCGAAGAAGAAGGGCGTCTTCCGCAGCTTCGACCGTGAGACCGGCAAGGCGCAGTGGAGCCGCAGGTTCGGGAACGTCGCCCTCGACGGAGCGGCCGTCGGCGACGAGGAGGGCACCATCTACGCGGCGGACGGCCCCAATCTGCGCGCCTTCGAGACGCCGGCCGGCAAGGCGAAGTGGACGCTGAAGGGCACCCGCGGCTCCGTCTTCGGGGCGTCCCTCCCCTCGGGTGACCTGCTGTACACCACGAACCGCAACCAGGAAGTGGGGGCGCTCGACCCCAAGACCGGGAAGCCGAAGTGGCGCCGGTCCACCGAGGCGGCGGGCGACAAGGCTCCCGTGGTCTCCGTCAGCGGCTCGGGCAGCACGGTGCTCGCCGCCGACCCCGGCCAGGTCACCGCCTTCTCCGCCGCCGACGGCAAGCGCCTCTGGAAGTTCCAGGACATCGGCAACCAGGCCCCGGACGGCGAGGCCGTCAAGGCGGGCTACCAGGTACTGGCGTACGACAAGACGGCGATCGTCCGGCGCGGCCGCACGGTGTACGCGTTCCCGGTCGCCTGACGGCACCCGCCCGGCCCACCGCCCGCCGCCTTCCGGGCGAATCCGGAAGGCGGCGGGGGCCGCCACGGCCGTGGGTTCTTGCATCGCCCCGTCGCACGCGTGAGCGTATGGACGCATTGCGCTCACTCATGGGGTAGTCGCACGATTCACCCCGGTTCCGGAGGTGATGTCGTGTCGTCGGGCACCCTGGTGCGTTCCCTCGGTACGGCGGCCCTGGCCGCCGTCGTCGTGATCTCTCCGGCCACCGCCGTAGCGGCCCCCTCACCCGGCGCGGGCGGGTCCTCCGGCACACCGGCCGGCGGGGTCGCCGGGCTGCTGACCGAGTTGCAGCGCCTCTACCAGCAGGCCGAAGAGGCCACCGAGACCTACAACGGCACGACGGCCGAGCTGAAGAAGCGGGCCGCGAAGGCGAAGAAGCTCGACGCGGCCCTCGTCACCGCACGGCGCTCGCTGGCCAAGGGCCGGGACGCCGCCGGACAGCTGGCCCGCGAGCAGTACCAGGGCCGGTCGGAGCTCTCCGCCTATCTGCGGCTGCTGCTGATGCGCGACCCCGAGGCCGCCCTGACCCAGGGCCAGGTCATCCAGCGCCTCGCCGCCGGGCGGGCGGCGGCCGTGCGGCGGCTCGGCGCGGCCGAGAAGCGGGCCGACGAGCTGGCGAAGGAGTCCCGCAAGGTGCTCGCCGAGCAGCGGACCCTGACCGCGCGGAAGAAGAAGGAGCGCGACACCGTACGGACCAGGCTGAAACAGGTGGAGGCGAGGCTCGCCACGCTCTCCGCGGACCAGCTCGCCGAGGTCTCCGGCCTGGAGCGGAAGAACACGGACCGGGCCCAGAGCGCCCTGGTCGCCTCCGGCGCGCTCTCCTCGTCCCGGCCGCCGACCGCCCAGGGCGGCGAGGCCGTCCGGTACGCGGTCCGCCAGATCGGCAAGCCGTACGTGTGGGGGGCGGAGGGGCCGGGTTCGTTCGACTGCTCCGGGCTCACCTCGCGGGCGTGGGCGAGCGCCGGCCGCGTCATCCCGCGCACCTCGCAGGAGCAGTGGCGGCAGCTGACCAGGATCCCGATGAACGCGCTGCGCCCGGGCGACCTGGTGGTCTACTTCCCGCAGGCGACCCATGTGGCGCTGTACATCGGCAACGGCCTGGTGGTGCAGGCGCCCCGGCCCGGCACCCGCGTGAAGGTCTCGCCCGTGGCGTCCAACCCGGTGCTGGGCGCGGTCCGGCCCGACCCGGACAGCACGCCGCTGGCCTCGTACGAGGGCCCGGAGCTGCCCGAGGGGGCTGCGGACGGCTCGGACGAGGGGTACGGCGCCTCCTCGGCCCCGGGCGCGTGACGCCCGGGGCCGGAGGGCGGCACGGTCAGGCGGCCCGGCCCGCCACCGAGGCGAGGTAGGCGTCCGCCTTCTCCGGCTCGAAGAAGAAGTTCTCGAAGTCGGCCGGGTCGTTGAAGCCGTTGGCGAAGCGGTCCGCGACCGGCTGGAGCTGCCCGGCGGCGCCGATCAGGTTCAGCACGTGCTCCGGCGGGACGCCGAGCATGGCGTTGGTCCACTTGGTGACGTGCTGGGCGGTGTCCCAGTACCGGTCGAACGTGGCCTGCATCCACGCCTCGTCGAACGCGCGGTCGCCGTGCTCCACGATCGAGTCGAGGTAGGCGGCGGCGCACTTGGACGCCGAGTTGGAGCCCTGGCCGGTGATCGGGTCGTTGGCGACGACCACGTCCGCGACGCCGAGCACCAGGCCGCCGCCGGGCAGCCGGCCGACCGGCTTGCGGACGGTGGGGGCGTAGCGGCCGGCGAGGGTGCCGTTGGCGTCGGTCAGCTCGACCTTGGTGGCGCGGGCGTACTCCCAGGGGGTGAAGGTCTCCATCAGCTCCAGGGTCTTCGCCAGGTGCTCGGAGGGGTCCTTGATGCCCTGGAACGCGTCGAGCGGCCCGCCCGGGACGCCCTCCCAGAACAGGATGTCGGCGCGGCCGGACGTGGTCAGGGTCGGCATCACGAAGAGCTCGCCGACGCCCGGGACCAGGTTGCAGCGGACCGCGTCGAAGTCCGGGTGCTCCGGGCGCGGGCCCATGCCGTGGACGTACGCGACGGCCAGCGCGCGCTGCGGGGCGTCGAACGGCGAACGGGAGGCGTCCCGGCCGAACATCGAGACCAGCTCGCCCTTGCCGGCCGCGACCAGCACCAGGTCGTAGGTGCGGGAGAAGTAGTCCAGGTCGGAGACGGCCGCGCCGTGGATGACGAGCTGTCCGCCGCGCTGGGCGAAGGTGTCCATCCAGCCGGCCATCTTCACGCGCTGGTCCACGGACTGTGCGTATCCGTCGAGCTTGCCGACCCAGTCGACGGCCCGCGAGGAGTCGGGGGCGGCGACCGAGACGCCGAGCCCTTCGATGCGCGGGGCCTGGGACTCCCAGAAGTTGAGCTGGAGGTCCCGCTCGTGCTGGAGCGCGGTGTGGAACATGCACTGCGTGGACATGACCCGCCCGGAGCGGATCTCGTCGGCCGTGCGGTTGGACATCAGGGTGACCTCGTACCCCTTGGACTGAAGTCCCAGGGCGAGCTGGAGCCCGGACTGACCGGCTCCGACTATCAGTATCTTCCGCATCGCGGTTCTCCGTTGTGTGGTGCTGAGGGGGCTACGCGGGGGTGGCGTCGAGGGCGTGGCCGACGAGGGCCAGCAGGGATTCGACCACCGTGATCCGGTTGCGCGCGTCCATGATCACTACGGGCACGTGCGCCGGTACGGTCAGGGCCTCCCGGACGTCCTCGGCCTCGAAGCCCGGCGTCCCCTCGAAGTGGTTGACGGCCACGATGTACGGCAGCCCGCAGCTCTCGAAGTAGTCGAGGGCGGGGAAGCAGTCGGCGAGGCGGCGGGTGTCGGCCATGACGACGGCACCGATCGCGCCGCGCACCAGGTCGTCCCACATGAACCAGAACCGCTGCTGGCCCGGCGTGCCGAACACGTACAGCACGAGGTCGTCGTCCAGCGTGAGCCGGCCGAAGTCCATGGCGACGGTCGTGGTGGCCTTGTCCGGGGTGGCGCTGAGGTCGTCGGTGTCCTCGCTGGCCCGGGTCATCATGGCCTCGGTCTGCAACGGGGTGATCTCGGAGACCGCGGTCACGAACGTGGTCTTGCCGACGCCGAAGCCACCCGCGACGACGATCTTGGTGGCGATCGGGGCCCGGGTGCGGTCCAGCTGCCAGGGCTGGAGCTTCTCCTCGGGCCGGTCCTCCGGGCCCGGCTGCCGCGGTGCGAACAGCGACTCAGAGACGGCGGAGTCCATCGAGCACCCTTTCGAGCAGTGCGCGGTCGGGCTGGCCGGTGCCGTGCCCGGTCCCGTACACGCGGATCTTTCCCTGGTCGGCCAAGTCGCTGAGCAGCACCCGGACCACGCCGAGCGGCATCTTCAGCAGCGCCGAGATCTCCGCGACGGTACGCATCCGGCGGCAGAGCTCGACGATGGCCCTCAGCTCCGGCATCAGACGGGTCGCCAGGTTGCCGTTGGTGAGTTCGCGGCGCTCGTCGGGGGCCTCCAGCGCGGCGACGAACGTCTCGACCAGCAGGACGTGTCCGAAGCGGGTGCGGCCGCCGGTGAGCGAGTACGGGCGGACCCGCGCGGGCCGTTTGCCGGCCCCCCGGACGGGCAGTTTGCGGGCGGGTCCGGCTGCGGCGTGGCTCACTGGGCGCTCTCCATCGATTTGCGCAGCTCACTGCGGAGTTCGGGGGTGAGTACGTGTCCGGCGCGGCCGACGAACAGCGCCATGTGGTACGCGATGACGCCCATGTCGCAGTCGGGGGCGGCGTGCACCCCGAGCAGCGAGCCGTCGCTGATCGACATGACGAAGACGCTGCCCTCCTCCATGGCGACCATGGTCTGTTTCACACCGCCGCCGTCCATCAGCTTCGCGGCGCCGACGGTGAGGCTGCCGATGCCGGAGACGATGGTCGCCAGGTCGGCGCTGGAACCGCGCGGTCCGCTCTGCGGGGCCGCGGGCTCGGCGGCCTCGTGGTGGCCGGGGTCGGAGGACAGCAGCATCAGCCCGTCGGACGAGACGACGGTGACCGAGTGGACCCCTGGCACCTCCTCCACGAGATTGCTCAGCAACCAGTGCAGGTTCCGGGCCTCGGTGCTCAGCCCGAATGTGCTGGGCGCAGTCAACTGCGTGCCTCCTCGACTGTGTCCCCCGTCTCTCCGGTCCGGCCGTCGCTACGGCCTGCCGGCTCGGCGTGCTCGGTACGTGTGGGGCCGGCGCCCTCGGCGATTTCGGCCTCGACGTCGCGGCGGCCGTCCCTGGCCCCCTGCTGGAAGCCGCCGAGCCTGCGCCGCAGGGCCTCCTTGTCGACGCTCCCCCGCCGCTCGGCGACGGGCGCCCCGGCGGGCCGGACCACCTTGGGCGTCCGCTTGGGCAGCCCCTTGCCGGTGACGGCCTCCCCTGCGGGCTTACGGGGGGCGGGGACGGTGTCCGCGGGGGGCTCGGTCGCGGGGGGCTCGGCGGCCGGGGCTTCGTCGGCGGCGCGCTCGTGGCGGTCGGGGCCGATGGCGTACGGGCCGGCGGCGGTGGCGTCCTGCGTCTGCGGGGGGCGGGGCAGGCGGACCTGGAGGGTGCGCTCGGACTCGTTCTCGTCGGCGGGCCCGGGGGCGGGCGCGGGGGCGGGCTCCGGCTCGGGGGCGGGCTCGGGCTCGGGGGCCTCTGCGGGCTCGTCGGACGCGGACGCCTCGGGGGTCTCCGCGGGCTCTTCGGGCGCTGACGCCTCGGGGGTCTCCCGCGCTTCGGGGGTCTCAGGGGCCACCGGAGCCTCAGGGGTCACCGGCGCCTCGGGAGTCACAGGCGGCTTCGCCGTCCCCGCCCCCGCGAGGGCCCGTTCCGCCGCCGCGATCATCGGGTCGTCGGAGGTCGGCGCGGAGCGCCCCGGCAGGGTGTTGGAGTTGGCCTCGGCCACCGAGCCCGGCAGGTTGAGCGCGGGCGCGTCGCCCGGGGCGGTGACGGGCGGGGGCGTCGCGGCCGGAAGGGCCTTGGGCAGCAGGGCCTCGGGGAGAACGACGACCGCGGTCACCCCGCTCCCCTTCTGCTCGCGCAGCTCCACGCGTACGCCGTGCCGGGCGGCGAGCAGCGAGGTGACCTGGAGGCCGAGCCCGGCCCCGTCGGCGTTCTGCTCGCCGGCCTCGAAGAGTGCCGGGTCGGCCAGGCGGGTGTTGAGCTCGCCCATCCGTACGGACGACATGCCGATGCCCTCGTCCTGGACGGAGAGCATCACCTCCCCGCTCTCCAGGAGCCAGCCGGAGAGCTGGACGGGGGAGTCGGGCGGCGAGAACGAGGTGGCGTTCTCCAAAAGCTCGGCGACCAGGTGGCTGAGGTCGTCCGCGGCGAAGCCGGCGACCTGGGCGTGCGGCGGCAGGGACTGGATGGTGACCCGCTCGTACCGCTCGATCTCGCTGACGGCCGCGCGCAGGACGTCGACCAGCGGGATCGGTCCCGGGTGACCGTGGCCGTGGTCCGCGCCCGCGAGGACCAGCATGTTCTCGCTGTGGCGGCGCATGACCGTGGCCATGTGGTCGAGCTTGAAGAGGGTGCCGAGCCGTTCCGGGTCCTGCTCGCGCTCCTCCAGGGACTCGATGACGCCGAGCTGCCGCTCGACCAAACCGAGGGTGCGCAGCGAGAGGTTGACGAAGGTGTGGTGGACGGTGTTCTTCAGCTTCTCCAGCTGGGCCGTCAGGTCCGCCGCGCGCACCTGGAGCTCGGCGCGCTGCACCGTGAGGGCCTCGCGTCCGGCGAGCAGTTCGGCGCGCTCGGTCTCCAGGTGCGCGAAGCGCCCGTCGAACTCCTGGAGCAGCTCCCGCAGGCGGCCGTGCAGGGCGTTGATGGAGCGGACGGTCTGGGCGAACTCGTCGTTGCGGCCGGTGTAGCGGACCGGTTCGGCGGTGGCGGGTTCGGCGGCGAGCCGGGCGGCGCCGATCCGGAGCACGGCGAGCGGCTGGGTGAGGGTGCGGGCGACGGCGGTGGAGACGGCGATCGCGACGAGCAGGCAGCCGCCGAGGAGCGCGATGCGCAGTTCGAGGGCGGTGACGTCGTCGTCGCGGAGCTGTTCGAGGCGCTGGACCTGGGTGGTGCCGAGCGCGGACTCCACCGAGCGCATCCGGTCGACCCGGGCCGCGAGGGCCGCGGCGACCTTCTTGTCGCTGACCTTCAGGTCGGAGTCGGACAGTTCGGGGCGGTCGGTCAGCTCGGCGAGGTACTTCTCGGCGCTGTTGACCTCCGGCCCGGTGACGGTGGAGGCCAGCTTGTCGCGGGCGGTGGCGCCGGCGGACTGGTCGAAGGCCGCGAGTGCGGAGAGTTCGCCGACCCGGGCCCGCTGGGCGGCGGCGCTCAGCTCGTCCCGGGTGCGGTCCTCCTTGGTCTCGCCCTCGTCCTCGCCCTGGACGGGCAGCCCGGTGAACGGGTCGATGCGCGGCGGGGCCGGCTCCGGGCGGGGCACGGCGAGCGCGGCGAGGAGCAGCCCCCGGGCGGCGGAGGCCTCCTCGGTGGCCCGGCCGAGCTCCTGCGGGGTGCGGGTGGCGTCGGAGGCGCGCGGCGGGGTGCTGCGGGCGAGCTCGTCGGCGATGCCGTGGAGTTTGGCGATGACCTCGGAGTACGCCTGGTGGGCCTCCAGGGCCGTGTCCTTGCCGCTGATCGCGTCGCGGCGCAGGGACGGGATGGTGGACAGGTCGCGCAGGAGGTCGGCCGGGGCCGTCTCCCGGATCTCGTCCACCCGCTGGTCGACGCGGGCGCCCCGGCTGCCGGGCTCGCCCTCACGGCCGCCCGCGATGTAGACGGTGACCTCGTCGCGCTCGTCGGCGAGGGAGTGGGCCAGGGAGATCGCCTGCTGGTTCAGCTCGGCGAGGGTGACCAGGTGCTGCGAGTCGGTGAGGTCGGACGAGGCGGCGAGCACGGCCGGTGTCCCCGCCGCTATGACGGTGATCCCGACGACGGCGACGCCCGCGACCAGCCGGCTGCGGACGCGCACGCGACGACCGCCCTCGGCCGGGATCGTCGGCGCCGCCTCGGAACCGCTGTTGCTGCCGCCCTTGCTCCGAGGCCGCTTCTTCTGCACCGGTGCTCGCAATCTCGACTCGTCCGCCCTTGAAGCAGAGGTGACGCGCGGTCACATGAACGAGCGTCCCGCCCCCTGGTACGGCTCCCGACCATTCCAGTGCTTTTCAGGAGGGGGCGCGCATCAACCGCTCCGCCACACGAACGAGTGAACATCACTCCCGAGTTGGCGAACAAGTCTCCCCAGCGGGCCCCGGCGCCATGCGCGGACACCGGCTGGAACTTCCGCGCGGGCTTTGGCAAGATGCCCGCCCGCACGTCCGGGCGGAGTGATTCCTTCCGTGTCGGCCGACCTTCTGACCTGCTGGTACACACCAACCGCGATGCCGTGCAGGCGCGGTGAAGGCATCGTGCAGACTGGCCCGATGCGTATCGAACTCGCGACCGCCCCCGGCGCTCCGGACCGCCCGAACGAGGACTGGACGGCCTCGGTCCTCCCCGCTTCCGGTCGGGGCGGAGGGCTGGTGCTGCTCGACGGCGTGACCCCGCCCAAGGGCGACGCCGGTTGTGTGCATCCGGTTCCGTGGTTCACGGCCCGGCTGGGCGGTGCGCTGGTCGAACTGTCCGGTTCGCGGCGGGATCTGACCTTGCGGGAGATCCTCGCGGAGTCCATCCGGCGCACCGCGGACGCCCACCGTTCGACCTGTGACCTTTCTCACGTGCGTACGCCGCAGGCAACCGTCGTCGTGGTGCGCTGGGACGAGGCCGAGGTGGAGCACCTGGTGCTGTCCGATTCGGTGCTGCTCCTCGAATCGCCCGCCGGGGGCGTCCGCGCGGTGCTGGACGACCGGCTCGACCGGCTGCCCAGGGAGTTCCTGGTCTCGGAGGCGGTGGCCGACGCCCGGGCGCGCAACAAGGAGGGCGGCTTCTTCACGGCCGCCGCCGACCCGGCCGTGGCGGAGCGCGCGGTCACCGGGCGGACGCCGCGCGCCGAGGTGCGGGCCCTGGCCGTGATGACGGACGGGGCGAGCCGCTGGACGGAGATGTTCGGCGAGGGCGACTGGGCGGCGTGCCTGGCGGTCCTGGCGGAGGAGGGCCCGCAGGCGCTGATCGACCGGGTCCGCGCCCTGGAGGACGCGGACACGGAGCGTGAACACCTCCGGGGCAAGACCCACGACGACGCGACGGCCGCGTACGTACGTCTGTGACGGATCTCGGCCCTCCGTGCGCCCGTGTCGGATCTCAGTCCTCGGCGCGGGCGTTCAGCTGGTGCAGCAGGCGGGCGAGTTCCGCGACCTCGGCGCGGTCCCAGTCGGCCAGCTTGCGGACGTAGCGGTCGCGGCGGGCGTCGCGGACGCTCCGGAAGCGGGCGAGCCCTTCCTCGGTGAGGTGGACGAGAAACGCGCGCCCGTCGGCCGGATCGGGCTCGCGCGCCACCAGGCCGAGCGCTTCCAGGGCGCGGAGCTGCCGGCTCATGGTGGCCTTGCCGACGCCGAAGTAGGCGGCGAGATCGGTGGCCCGCTGCCGCCCGGCGGATTCCAGGCGTACGAAGAGGCCGTAGGCGGCGGCCTCCAGTTCGGGGTGCACCTCGCGCGCCATCTCGCCGGAATTGGCCCGCGCCCGGCGCAGAAAGACGGCCAACTCCAGCTCCAGGGCGAGGAATTCGTGGTCCACACCACTTCCTCCGGTAGCGCCGGGTTCACGTCCGCTTTCGCTCCCGTGCACGTCAACTCCCCTCAAGAGCTTTCCCGCAGATGAAAGTTTCTTCCGCCGTCGGCCATCACCGCAGCTCCGCCAGTATTTCGCAGGAGTAGACCAACGGCGCCGCCCAGGCCCCCTTCCGCAGCACGGGTCTACGTGCGTAGCGTCATGCATGGCATGTTCACGCCACGGCATGCTCCGGGGTCGCCGCGCGGCGCCTCCCGGGTCAGCAGATCCCCCCACCGAGGTCTCGGAGGCACGCAATGCCCGTGCACAGATCCGGCTCCAAGAAGTCCCGCCGCTCGCGCTTCGCCGCGGCCGGCACTCTGCTCGCAGCCCTCTCCCTCCTCATCGCACTCCCCGGCGCGTCGAACGCGGCGGGCGGCGACCCCACAGCGCCCGCGCGCGGCACCGCCACCATGGGCATGGGCGTCGTCGCCCACGACGGCAAGGGCGGCCTGCCCGTCGGCTCCACCGCCACCCAGACCGAGGGCGTGGACGTCAGCAGCCACCAGGGCAACGTCGCCTGGTCCACGCTCTGGAACAGCGGTGTGAAGTGGGCCTACACCAAGGCCACCGAGGGGACGTACTACACCAACCCCTACTTCGCGCAGCAGTACAACGGCTCGTACAACGTCGGGATGATCCGCGGCGCCTACCACTTCGCCACGCCCGACACCACGAGCGGCGCCACCCAGGCCAACTACTTCGTGGACCACGGGGGCGGCTGGTCCAGGGACGGCAAGACCCTGCCGGGCGTGCTCGACATCGAGTGGAACCCGTACGGCGCCCAGTGCTACGGCAAGACCGCGGCCCAGATGGTCTCGTGGATCCGTGACTTCGTGAACACGTACAAGGCGCGCACCGGACGCGACGCGGTGATCTACACCGCGACCAGCTGGTGGCAGTCCTGCACGGGCAACAACGCGAGCTTCGGAACGACCAACCCGCTGTGGGTGGCCCGGTACAACACCACGGTCGGCACGCTCCCGGCCGGCTGGGGCTTCTACACGATCTGGCAGTACACGTCCTCCGGCCCGACGGTGGGCGACCACAACCACTTCAACGGCGCCCTCGACCGCGTACAGGCACTCGCCAACGGCTAGCGGCGACAGCCTCCCCTTACGCCGAAGCCCGGTGACGCACCCCGTCGCCGGGCTTCGTCGCGTCCGGGCCACCCCACTATGAACCATGTGTATACATCACAGGTATAGTCGCCGCTCCAGGTCGCACACCAGTGCGCCCGTGCACCAGAGGGAGTGGCACGCCGTGCCCAGTAAGAGGAAGTCGATCGGTACGGGGTTGGCCGTCGCTCTTGTGACAGCGCTCACGCTGACGCTGAGCGGCTGCACGATGGAGACCACCGCGCCCGGCTCGGCCCGCGACGACGCCGCCTCGGACGCCAAGGGGCCGATGGGTCCGGTGGACTGCCGCAAGGCCAAGTGCATCGCCCTGACCTTCGACGCGGGCCCGGCCGAGGACACGCCCCGCCTGCTGGACATCCTCAAGGAGAAGAAGGTCCACGCGACCTTCTTCCTGCTCGGCAGGAACCACGTCAAGAAGCACCCGGACACCGTGCGGCGCCTCGCGGCCGAGGGCCACGAGATCGCCAACCACACCTGGTCGCACAAGATCCTGACCGACCGGAAGCCGGCCGAGATACGCGCCGAGCTGGAGAAGACGCAGAACGCGATCGCGGAGATCACCGGCAAGAAGCCCCGGCTGATGCGCCCGCCGCAGGGCCGCACCGACGACACGATCTCCGGCATCTGCAAGGACCTCGGGCTCTCCCAGATCCTGTGGAGCGCCACCGCCAAGGACTACTCGACGACCGACTCCGCGCTGATCAGGAAGCGGATAGTCGACCAGGCGAGCAAGGACGGCATCATCCTGCTGCACGACATCTACAAGGGCACCGTGCCCGCCGTGCCCGGGATCATCGACACGCTGAAGAAGCAGGGCTACACCTTCGTGACGGTCCCCCAGCTGATGGCCCCCGCCGAGCCCATCCCGGGCACGATCTACCGCCCGTAGGCACAGCGGTACGCGGAACGGCCCGCCTCCCGGGCCGTTCCGCGTCCGTGCGGCTACGCCGCGGCCGGAATCCTGCGTTCCGCCGTGGCCGGGGCGAGGGCGATCTCCAGGACCTGGCGGACGTCGGTGACCGGGTGGACCTCCAGCGTCTCCAGGACCTCGGCCGGGACGTCGTCCAGGTCCGCCTCGTTCCGCTTGGGGATCACCACGGTGGTGACGCCCGCCCGGTGCGCGGCCAGGAGCTTCTGCTTCAGGCCGCCGATCGGCAGCACCCGCCCGGTCAGCGAGACCTCACCGGTCATCGCCACATCCGTGCGGACCAGCCGGCCGGAGAGCAGCGAGGCCAGCGCGGCCGTCATCGTGATGCCCGCGCTCGGGCCGTCCTTGGGGACCGCGCCCGCCGGGAAGTGGATGTGCACGCCCCGGTCCTTGAGGTCCGCGACCGGCAGCTCCAGCTCCGCGCCGTGCGACCGGAGGAAGCTCAGCGCGATCTGCGCGGACTCCTTCATGACGTCCCCCAGCTGACCGGTGAGGGTCAGCCCGGACGCCCCGGTCTCCGGGTCGGCGAGCGACGCCTCCACGAAGAGGACGTCCCCGCCCGCCCCGGTCACCGCGAGCCCGGTCGCCACGCCCGGCACCGACGTGCGGCGCTCGGCCGGGTCCTGGGCGGACTCGGGCACGTGGTGCGGGCGGCCGATGAGACCGCGCAGGTCGTCCGCGCCCACCGTGAACGGCAGCTCGCGGTCGCCCAGTTCGCTCTGGGCCGCGACCTTGCGCAGCAGCCGGGCGACGGCGCGCTCCAGGTTCCGCACGCCGGCCTCGCGGGTGTACTCGCCGGCCAGCTTGCGCAGCGCCGGTTCGTCCAGCGCGACCTCGTCCTTCTCCAGGCCGGCCCGCTCCAGCTGGCGCGGGAGCAGGTGGTCGCGGGCGATGACGACCTTCTCGTCCTCGGTGTAGCCGTCGAGCCTGACCAGCTCCATGCGGTCGAGCAGCGCCTCCGGGATGGCCTCCAGGACGTTGGCGGTGGCCAGGAAGACGACGTCGCTGAGGTCGAGCTCGACCTCCAGGTAGTGGTCGCGGAAGGTGTGGTTCTGCGCGGGGTCGAGCACTTCGAGGAGGGCGGCGGCCGGGTCGCCCCGGAAGTCGGATCCCACCTTGTCGATCTCGTCCAGGAGGACGACCGGGTTCATGGAGCCGGCCTCCTTGATGGCGCGCACGATGCGCCCGGGCAGCGCCCCGACGTACGTACGCCGGTGGCCGCGGATCTCCGCCTCGTCCCGGACACCGCCGAGCGCGACGCGGACGAACTTTCGGCCCATGGCGTGCGCCACGGACTCCCCGAGCGAGGTCTTGCCGACGCCGGGCGGTCCGACGAGGGCCAGCACCGCGCCGCCCCGCCGCCCGCCGACGACGCCGAGCCCGCGGTCGGCCCGCCGCTTGCGGACCGCCAGGTATTCGGTGATCCGCTCCTTCACGTCCTGGAGGCCCGCGTGCTCGGCGTCCAGGATCTCCTGGGCGCCCTTGATGTCGTACGCGTCCTCGGTGCGCTCGGTCCACGGCAGTTCGAGGACGGTGTCGAGCCAGGTCCTGATCCAGGAGCCCTCGGGGCTCTGGTCGGAGGCGCGCTCCAGCTTGTCGACCTCCTTGAGCGCCGCCTCGCGGACGTGCTCGGGCAGATCGGCGGCCTCGACCCGGGCCCGGTAGTCGTCGGACTCGTCCTCCGGGTCGCCGTTGAGCTCGGAGAGCTCCTTGCGTACGGCGTCGAGCTGGCGCCGCAGCAGGAACTCGCGCTGCTGCTTGTCCACGCCCTCCTGGACGTCCTTGGCGATGGACTCCGCGACGTCCTGCTCGGCGAGGTGTTCGCCCAGCCACTGGATGGCGAGCTTCAGCCGGGCGACCGGGTCGGCGGTCTCCAGCAGGCGGACCTTCTGGGCGGTGGTGAGGAAGGGCGAGTAACCCGAGTTGTCGGCGAGCGCGGAGACGCCCTCGATCTGCTGGACCCGGTCCACGACCTGCCAGGCGCCGCGCTTCTTCAGCCAGCTGGTGGCGAGCGCCTTGTACTCCTTGACCAGCTCGGCGACGGCCCCGGGCAGGGGGTCGGGGACGGAGTCGTCCACCCGGACCCCTTCCACCCAGAGCGCGGCGCCGGGGCCGCTGGTGCCCGCTCCGATGCGGACCCGGCCGCGGCCCCGGATGAGGGCGCCCGGGTCACCGTCGGAGAGCCGCCCCACCTGCTCGACGGTGCCTCGGACACCGATCCCGGTGTACGTCCCGTCGATGCGCGGGACCAGCAGCACCTCGGGCTTGCCCCCGCCCTCCCGGGCGGCGGCCTGCGCGGCCTCGACGGCGGCGCGCACCTCGGTGTCCGACAGGTCCAGCGGCACCACCATTCCCGGCAGCACGACCTCGTCGTCAAGCGGCAGCACGGGCAGGGTGAGCGGTGTGACGGCGTTGGACTCAGTAGCCATGATCTCCCCTTCGGCAGTCAAGTTGAGCTATACCGGCTCAATGCTTATGAGCCCTGCGATGTTCCCCAACCGTTGTTCGCTCTGAGCGATCAGCCGTCGCACACCGGGACGGGCGCTCCGGAGCCGTTGTCAGTGGCGCCTGTCACGATGCGTGGAGACCGACTCGTCAGGGAGAGACATATGGGTGCGTGGGACGTGGGCCCCTTCGACAACGACACCGCCGCCGACTGGTGCGGCGGTCTCGACGAAGCCGCGCCGGAGGCGCGCGAGGGGATGGTCCGGGCCGCGCTGGCCGGGACGGCGGGCACCACGGGCTACCTGGACTCGGACGTGGCGAACGAGGCGATAGCGGCGGCCGCCCTGGTCGCGGCGCAGTGCCCCGGGGGTGCCCCCGCCGACTCCGCGTACGGGCCGGACGAGCCCCTTCCGGACCTGACCGGCCTGCGCGAGCTCGCGCTCCGGGCCCTGGACCGGGTCCTGACCGAACCGTCCGAGGCGCTGGAGCTCTGGGAGGAAGCGGAGAACGGGCCCTGGCACACCGGGGTCAACCAGCTGCGCGGCGCCCTTATGCCCCGGGCCTGAGCGACCGGATATCCCGTGGAGCCCCGGCCCCGCGCCGGACAGGATGGCCGCATGACCGAGACCCCGCGCCCCGTGCAGGCCCTGATCGTCGTGGACGTACAGAAGGACGGGGTGGCCGGTCCGGGGGCCGTGCCCGCGGCCGGTGTGCTGCTGGACCGGACGGCCGGGCTGCTGGCGCGGGCCCGGCGGGCGGGCGCGGTCGTCGTCCATCTCCAGAACGACGGCGCGCCCGGCGCGGGCGACGAGCCGTACACCCCGGGCTGGGCGCTGCATCTGCCCGTCGTGGCGGGGCCCCGGGAATCCGTGATCCGCAAGACCCGGGACGACGGCTTCGCCGGCACGCCCCTGGGCGCCGTCCTGACCGAGGCGGGCGTCGGGGCGCTGGCGGTCTGCGGCGTCATGTCGGAGATGTGCGTCCAGGCGACGGCCCGCACCGCCCTGGAGCTGGGCTACCGGGTCGTCCTCCCGCACGACGCCCACGCCACGCATGACGTCCCGGCCGCCCCCGGGATCAGCCCGGCGGTGCCCGCCGCCGTCGTCTCCCGGGTCGCCGCCTGGGCGATCAGCGCGGACGCGGACGTCACCGCGCCCGCCTCGGCCGTACGGTTCACGGCGCCGCCGGGCGCGTGAACCGGGCGGTGCCCCGCCGCCGATAGAGGGGTGTGAGCGACTTGCGCCCCTCGGGGGACGACCGGAGTGACGAGGCGCTGCTGCGTGCCGTCGCGCAGGGGGACACGGCCGCCCTGGCCGCGTTCTACGACCGGCACGCCGGCTGGCTGCTCGCCCGGCTGAGCCGCCGCTGCCCGGACGCGGAGACCGTACGGGAGGTCGTGCAGGACACCTTCGTGACGGTCTGGCGCTCCGCCGCCGCGCACCGGGGTGCCGAAGCGGGCGGCTGGCTCTGGGTGATCGCCGCCCGGCGCCTGGTCGACGCCCAGCGGACCCGGGCCCGGACGGAACGCGCGACGGCGGCCGAACAGGCGGGCGACGCCCGCTGGGCCGCCCCCGCGCCGTCCGCCGAGGACCGGGTGCTGGCCGGTCTGGAGTACGGGGACGTGGGCGCCGCGCTCGACCGGATCTCGCCCGAGCTCCGGGAGGTCCTGCGGGCGACGGTCGTGGACGGCCTGACCACCAGGGAGGCCGCCCGGCTGCTGGGCATACCGGAGGGCACGGTCAAGACCCGGGCCATGCGGGCCCGTCGCGAACTGCGCGCGGCCCTGGACCGGCTGGTCACGGAGAACGGCCCCCTGGGAGGCACGGCATGACGACGTGGCACGTGACGGGCGATCTGGTCCTGCGGTACGCGGAGGGCACGGCCCCGGAGACGGAGGCCTGGTCCCTGGAGAAGCACGTCGAGTCCTGCACGGAGTGCGCGGTGCGGGTGTCGGCGGCGGTACGCGACCGGACGGCCGCAGCGGCGACGCTGGACGCGGTCCGGGCGGCGGTGCTGGCGGAGGCGATGGCGGAGCCGGCTCCTGAGGCGGAGGCGGGCACGTGGCGTCGCGTGCGCGGCGCGGAGCGCGGGGCCGGCGGCGCGGACGCGCCCTGGTCCGGGGCGTGGCGCCGGGTGCGGGGCGTGGGACGCGGCAACGCGGACGCGGGGCGCCCGGTGCCCGGCCCAGGCGCGGGCCACGCCCGCGCGCCCGGGGCCGGACCTGCGTGGCCAGGCGTCCCCGGGGCGGGTGGGTGGGGCCGCGGGCCCGGACGTCACCGCCTCGGACGGGCGCTCTGGGCCGCCGGGCCCGCGCTGCGGGGGCCGTGGACCGGGGCGCTGCTGCTCGTGGTGTGCGCGGCCGTGGCGCTGGCGTACGGGGGTGGGCTCGACGGTTCGGCCCGGGCGCTGCTGCTGCTCGTGGCGCCGGTGCTGCCGCTCGCCGGGGTCGGGGTCTCCTACGGGCGCTCAGCCGACCCCCTGCACGAGATCATCGCCGCGTCGCCGGGCGGCGGGCTGCGGCTGCTGCTGACCAGGACGGCCGCGGTGCTCGGGGTGACCGTCCCGGTGCTGGCCCTGGCCTGGGCGCTGCTGCCCGCGTCGGCCGGCGGGCCGGGGCCCCTGGCCTGGCTGCTGCCCGGACTCGCCCTGACGCTCGCGGCCCTGGGACTCGGCTCGTACGTCGGCTGCCGCACCGCGGCCCTCGTCGTCGCGACGGGCTGGGCGGCCGCCGTCACCGTACCGGCGCTCGACACGTCCCCGTCGGCACTCCTCGACGGGACGCCGACGGCGCTGCGCTACTTCGCGGGGCTCCCCGCACAGGGCGCGTGGGCGGGGGCGGCCGTGCTCTGCGCGGCGCTGCTCGTCCTCCGCCGCCGATCCTTCGACCACCTGGAGACGTCATGAGCGTGATCGTGTGAACCGCACCGTCAAGGTGTCCCGGCTGACGGTCCGGCACCGCCGCAGGACCGCCCTGGACGCCGTCGACCTCACCTTCGGGCCCGGTGTGCACGGGCTCCTGGGCCCCAACGGGGCGGGCAAGACCTCGCTGATCCGCGTCCTGTCCACGGCCGCCGCACCGGACGCCGGCCGGATCGAGCTGCTGGGCGCCGAGGTGGGGTCGGCGTCCGACCACCGTGCCCGGGCGGAGGTCCGGCGCAGACTGGGCTATCTGCCGCAGGAGTTCGGCTACTATGCCGGGTTCACCGTCCGCGAGTTCGTCGCGTATGTGGCGTGGCTCAAGGAGATGGACGGGGCCCGGGTGGCCGCCGCCGTGGAGCGCGCGGTGGACCGCGTGGGTCTCGCCGACCGGATCGACTCCCGGATGAAGACGCTGTCCGGCGGCATGCTCCGGCGCGTCGGCATCGCCCAGGCGATCGTCAATGAGCCGGAGCTGCTGCTCCTGGACGAACCGACCGCCGGGCTCGACCCGGAACAGCGCGTCGAGTTCCGCGCCCTGATGCGGGACCTCGGGGAAAGCGCGACGGTCATCCTCTCCACCCACCTGGTCGAGGACGTGGTGGCGGCCTGCGAGGACGTGACCCTGATCGAGGCGGGCCGCGTCGCCTACCGGGGGACGACGCACGAACTGGCGGCCCTCGGCAAGGACGGCGACGACCCGGAGGCGCTCCACGGCAGCCCGATCGAGCGCGGCTACACGACGGCGCTGCGCTCCCACCGGGCGACGGCGGACGCCCGATGACCCTCACCGAAACTCCCCCGCGGCGGAAGGCCTCCGGTCCGCCGCTCACGGCACTGCGGGCCGAGACGCGGCGCGGGATCGGCCCGTGGACCGGGCTGTCCACGGCGCTCATGCTCGGCGTGACCATGGCCGCGAAGGCCGACGACTGGCAGGGCGACTGGATCGAGACCCAGAGCCTCCTGCACTCCGGCGCCACCCTGCTCGGCGGCCCGCTGGTGGCCGCGGCGGCCTGCTGGCAGGGCGCCCGCGACCACCGGCGCTCCACCGGTGAGCTGTGGCGATCGACCCCGCGTGCCCGGTGGCAGCGCATGACGGTGGCCGCGCTGCCGCTCGCGCTGTGGGCGGTCGCCGGGTATGTGGTCGCGCTGGCCGGGGCGCTGGCGGCCACCTGGCCGTACGCGGGCGGCGGGGGCCCGCTCCTCTCGCTCGTCGTGGTGGACGGCGCGTGCCTGGCGGCCGTGGCGCTGCTCGGGTTCGCCGCCGGCGTGCTGTGCCGGTGGCGGCTGGCCGCGCCCGTCCTCGCCGCGCTGATGTACCTGCTGCTCGGGGTGCCGAACTATTCGGAGTCCCCGGCGCGGTACCTCGACCCGGCCGAGCAGTACGCGCTGTGGGACCAGCGGCCCGTGTGGTGGTACGCCCCCGCCATGGTGGCCTGGACCTGCGCCCTCGCGGTCGCCGCGCTCACCGCCGTCGCGGCCCGGCGCCGGCTCACGGCTCTCGTACCGCTCGCCGTGGCGGCCGTCGTCGCCCCGCTGATCGTGTCCACGGGCGACGGCCTGTTCCCGCACGACCCGGCAGCCGACCGCCTCGTCTGCACGGAGGGGACCCCCCGGTTCTGCCTGAGCGGGCGTCAGAAGCACCTGCTGCCCCAGGTCGCCGAGGCGCTGTCGGGGCTGACCGGGCGGCTGGAGGGGGTCCCCGGCGCCCCGAAGCGTTACGCCGACCGGCCTTCCGCGCAGCGCGCCGACGAGTCGAGGATGCCCACCCCGAATGTCGGCTGGTTTCTCCTGCGCGGGCGGCTCCAGCACACGGAGGACTTCGCCTGGCAGGTGGCCGTGCAGCTGCTCGGCCGGGACTGCCCCGGTCACGAGGCCGGCTCCAAGAGCTGGAACCGCGTGATCGCGACCGACTTCGCGGTCTCCGGGTGGCTGATCGGTACCCGTGCGGCGCAGGCGACCTACGTTCCCGATTCCCCGGAGCTCCGTCGCCTCGACGCCATGCCCGACGCCGAGCGCCGCGCCTGGCTCGGCCGCTACATGGCCACGCGCAAGAGCTGTGACCCCTCGGAGGTGCCGACCCTATGAACCTCCCCGCCCTCTACCTCCGCTCCCGCGCCCTCCCCCGTACCGCCGCCGCCGTCGCCTGCGTCGCCCTGCTCGCGGCCTGGTCCGCCCACTGGATCCAGGCGCAGGCGGACTTCGACCACAGCGCCCGCGTCCCCGTCCTCGTCCTGGCCCCGCTGCTGGTCTCGTCGGCCATCGGGACGAGCCTGTACGCCGCCGCCGACGAGCTCGACCGGACGGCGGTCCGGCGCTGGTGGCCCCGCCGGCTGGCGCACCTGCTCGCGCTCACCGTCCCGGCCGCCGCGGCCCTCGCGCTGGCCGTTCCCGGGCACCCGGAGGCGTTCGGCGCGCCCGGCATGGTGCGCAACGTCCTCGGCGCGACCGGGGTCACGGCCGCTGCGGCCGCCCTGATCGGGGCCCGGCTGAGCTGGCTGCCGATCACCGTGTACATCGGCGCGGTCTACCTGGCCGCGCCAGGGACCCCGGGCGGCGCCGCCTCCGTGTGGGCCTGGCCGATGCAGCCGGGGCCCCAGGCGGGGGCGTGGGCCGTCGCGACGGCGGCGTTCGCGGCGGGGGCGGCGCTCTACGCCGTGCGCGGGGCGCGCCGCGAACGCGGCTGACCGCCCCCCGTACGAACTCGCTGGCCCCCGCCCGCCCGCGCGCGACAGGATGGCGGGGACAGCGACCACGGCCACCGGAGATCAGCGCCATGTCCCACACGTTCGGCCCCGACGCCGACGCCCCCGTCACCCTGGACCGCCGCGAGGGACCGTACGGGGAGGTCGTCCTGCGCCGGCGCGGGGAGGACTTCGAGATCATCGCCAACGGGTGCTTCCTGATGGACACCTCCGACGGGCGCTCCGAGCGGCTGCTGATCGACGCCGCGCTCGCCGCGCTCCCGGCCGGCCGGTCCGCGCCCGCCGTACTCATCGGGGGGCTCGGTGTCGGGTTCTCGCTCGCGCGGGCCGCCGCCGAGCCCCGGTGGGGCCGGATCGCGGTCGCCGAGCGGGAGGAGGCGATCGTGGACTGGCACCGGCGGGGACCGCTGGACCGGATCTCGGGGCCCGCGCTCGCCGACCCCCGTACGGAGATCCTGACGACCGACCTCGTCGCGTATCTGCGGACGACTACGGACCGTTACGACGCCCTGTGTCTGGACATCGACAACGGGCCGGACTGGACGGTCACCGAGGACAACGACGCGCTGTACTCCCCCGCCGGTCTCGCCGAGTGCCACGCGCGGCTCAATCCGGGCGGGGTGCTCGCCGTCTGGTCCGCACAACCATCCGCCGCATTCGACCAGGCCCTACGGAATGCCGGGTTCCAGGGGGTACGGGCGGAAGAAGTGGGCGTTGCCCGAGGTGTGCCCGACGTGGTCCATCTCGCAATCCGGGGCGAGTGAGATCCCCCTGCGGGTCTCGGAAGCCCCCGAACACCCCGGGGCCCGGGCCGAGAAGCGCGTCGCCCCGCCCCGCGCGAAGATCCCTCTCGGCGGTCCGGCCTTGCACCCTGCGTAGCCGAAAAGCCTCCGCTGCCTCTACGCTGCTGACCGGTAGCGGGATCACCCACGAAATTCACGAGCGAAAACCGTACGTCCGGGGGAATGGCCTCCGTGAGAACGGGCAGGGGCGGGGCGATGGAACAGACACACACCACCCACAACGGCGTCGCGGCCACCCCGGGCGCGCAGCGCCGGGTGCTGGTGGTCGAGGACGACGCCACGATCGTCGATGCCATTTCCGCCCGGCTGCGGGCGGAGGGCTTTCTCGTGCAGACCGCCCTCGACGGCCCGGCGGCCGTGGACGCGGCCGAGGCATGGCAGCCGGACCTCATGGTGCTCGACATCATGCTGCCCGGCTTCGACGGCCTGGAGGTCTGCCGCCGGGTGCAGGCCCAGCGGCCGGTGCCGGTGCTCATGCTGACCGCGCGGGACGACGAGACGGACATGCTCGTCGGGCTCGGGGTCGGCGCCGACGACTACATGACCAAGCCGTTCTCGATGCGTGAGCTGGCCGCCCGGGTGCATGTGCTGCTGCGCCGGGTGGAGCGGGCCGCGCTGGCCGCCGTGACGCCGCGCAGCGGCATACTCCGCCTCGGCGAGCTGGAGATCGACCACGCGCAGCGCCGGGTGCGGGTCCGCGCCGACGACGTGCACCTGACACCGACCGAGTTCGACCTGCTGGTCTGCCTGGCCAACACGCCGCGCGCGGTGCTCTCCCGGGAGCAGCTGCTCGCAGAGGTCTGGGACTGGGCGGACGCCTCGGGCACCCGGACCGTCGACAGCCACATCAAGGCGCTGCGCCGGAAGATCGGCGCGGAGCGCATCCGTACCGTGCACGGCGTCGGCTACGCGCTGGAGACCCCCGCGCCATGACCGCGCCCGGAACGGGGCTGCGGCCGTTCTCGATCAAGGCGAAGCTGGGCACGCTGGTCGTGGTCTCGGTGTTCATCACGACCGGGCTGATCATGGTGGCCTTCCGCACGCGGACCGAGCTGCGGTTCATCACCGTGTTCTCGGTCATCGCCACCCTGCTGATCACCCAGTTCGTGGCGCACGGCCTGACCGCGCCGCTGGACGAGATGCGCGCGGTGGCCCGGTCGATCTCGCACGGCGACTACACCCGGCGGGTCAACGGCGCGGACCGGCGTGACGAGCTCGGTGACCTGGCGCAGACCATCAATCTGATGGCGGACGACCTGGCGGCGGTGGACCGGCACCGCAAGGAGCTGGTGGCGAATGTCTCGCACGAGCTACGGACCCCCATCGCGGCGCTGAGAGCCGTCCTGGAGAACGTCGTGGACGGGGTGTCGTCGGCCGATCCGGAGACGATGCGGACCGCGCTGAAGCAGACGGAGCGCCTGGGCCGGCTGGTGGAGACGCTGCTCGACCTGTCCCGGCTGGACAACGGCGTCGTCACGCTGAAGGCCAACCGCTTCGAGGTGTGGCCGTACCTCTCGGGCGTGCTGAAGGAGGCGAACCTCGCCGCCGCGCACCGCCGGCTCTCCTCCGGGTCCGGCAACCACTCCCGTACGGACGTCCATCTGCACCTGGACGTGTCGCCGCCGGAGCTGACCGCGCACGCGGACGCGGAGCGGCTGCACCAGGTGGTGGCCAACCTCATCGACAACGCCGTCAAGCACAGCCCGCCGCACGGCCGGGTCACGGTGCTGGCCCGGCGCGGTCCGCAGCCGGAGTCCCTGCACCTGGAGGTGGTGGACGAGGGGCCGGGCATTCCGGAGTCCGAGCGCCACCGGGTCTTCGAGCGGTTCAACCGGGGCGAGGTGGCCTCGCCGCACGGTCCGGGCAGCGACGGCGGTACGGGTCTGGGCCTGGCGATCGCCCGCTGGGCGGTGGATCTCCACGGCGGCCGGATCGGAGTGGCCGAATCTGCTCGCGGCTGCCGGATCCGCGTCACTCTTCCGGGGATTCCGCAACCGCGAGGTTGACATAGGGTTCGAACCGGAAGGGCACGTTCTGCGTGTTCTTCTCAGGGGGTACGGTCCAGGGGGCCGCTGCGGCGGCCTCGCGTACCCGGAGTGAAGCGGAACCATGCTTGTTTCCCGCCATTTCCAGCGCCGAAACCCGGCTTTCGATGTGACTTGCACGACGAAGACCTCCCCGGCCTGCAAGGAACGGCCACGGAGGCGTAGCCTTGATTCCCGCTGTCCATCACCTTGCGAAGCGGAAGAGGGCGGTCACCGCCGTGTCGTCTCAGTCCCCCAGTAACTCGAGCATCTCGACCGACCAGGCCGGCCCGGGCACCAACCCGGCCGCGGCATTCGGCGCCAATGAGTGGCTCGTCGACGAGATCTACCAGCAGTACCTCCAGGACCCGAATTCGGTCGATCGTGCCTGGTGGGACTTCTTCGCCGACTACAAGCCGGGCAAGACCGGCACGGCGGACAAGCCCGGCGCCGCAGCCGCGGGGGCTGCAGCGCCCGCGGCCCCGGCCGCCCCCACCACCGCACCGGCGGCCCCGGCCGCTCCGGCCCAGCCCGCCACCCAGGCCCCGGCCGCACCCGCCGCCCCGGCCCAGGCAGCGCCCGCCGCGCCCGCCGCGCCCAAGGCTCCGGCTCAGCCCGCACCGGCGAAGGCCGCCCCGGCTCCGGCCGCGAAGGCACCCGCCGCCAAGGCCAAGGCCGCCGCGGACACCGAGGCGCCGGCCGGACCGGAGTACGTGACGCTGCGCGGCCCGTCCGCCGCGGTCGCGAAGAACATGAACGCCTCGCTGGAGCTGCCCACGGCCACGTCCGTGCGCGCCGTCCCGGTGAAGCTGCTCTTCGACAACCGCATCGTCATCAACAACCACCTCAAGCGCGCCCGCGGCGGGAAGATCTCCTTCACGCACCTCATCGGGTACGCGATGGTGCAGGCGCTCAAGGCCATGCCGGCCATGAACTACTCCTACGCGGAGAAGGACGGCAAGCCGACCCTCGTCAAGCCGGAGCACGTCAACCTCGGCCTCGCCATCGACCTGGTGAAGCCGAACGGCGACCGCCAGCTGGTCGTCGCGGCCATCAAGAAGGCCGAGACGCTCAACTTCTTCGAGTTCTGGCAGGCGTACGAGGACATCGTCCGGCGCGCCCGCAACGGCAAGCTCGGCATGGACGACTTCACCGGCGTCACCGCTTCGCTGACCAACCCGGGCGGCATCGGCACCGTCCACTCGGTGCCCCGCCTGATGCCCGGACAGGGCCTCATCATGGGCGTCGGCGCGATGGACTACCCGGCGGAGTTCCAGGGCACCTCGCAGGACACCCTGAACAAGCTGGGCATCTCCAAGGTCATGACCCTGACCTCGACGTACGACCACCGGGTCATCCAGGGTGCCGCGTCGGGCGAGTTCCTGCGCATCCTCTCCCAGCTGCTGCTCGGCGAGAACGAGTTCTACGACGAGATCTTCAAGGCGCTGCGCATCCCCTACGAGCCGGTCCGCTGGCTCAAGGACATCGACGCCTCGCACGACGACGACGTCACCAAGGCCGCGCGGGTCTTCGAGCTGATCCACTCCTACCGGGTCCGCGGCCACGTCATGGCCGACACCGACCCGCTGGAGTACCACCAGCGCAAGCACCCCGACCTCGACATCACCGAGCACGGCCTCACCCTGTGGGACCTGGAGCGGGACTTCGCGGTCGGCGGGTTCGCCGGCAAGTCGATGATGAAGCTCCGCGACATCCTCGGCGTCCTGCGTGAGTCGTACTGCCGCACCACCGGCATCGAGTTCATGCACATCCAGGACCCGAAGCAGCGCAAGTGGCTCCAGGACCGGGTGGAGCGCCCGCGCCCCAAGCCCGAGCGCGAGGAGCAGCTGCGCATCCTGCGCCGGCTCAACGCCGCCGAGGCGTTCGAGACGTTCCTCCAGACCAAGTACGTCGGCCAGAAGCGGTTCTCGCTGGAGGGCGGCGAGTCCGTCATCCCGCTGCTCGACGCGGTCATCGACTCCGCCGCCGAGGCCCGCCTGGACGAGGTCGTCATCGGCATGGCCCACCGCGGCCGCCTGAACGTCCTGGCGAACATCGTGGGCAAGTCGTACGCCCAGATCTTCCGCGAGTTCGAGGGCAACCTCGACCCGCGCTCGATGCACGGCTCCGGCGACGTGAAGTACCACCTGGGCGCCGAGGGCACCTTCACCGGGCTGGACGGCGAGCAGATCAAGGTCTCGCTGGCCGCCAACCCCTCGCACCTGGAGGCGGTCGACCCGGTCCTGGAGGGCATCGCCCGCGCCAAGCAGGACATCATCAACAAGGGCGGCACGGACTTCACCGTCCTGCCCGTCGCCCTGCACGGCGACGCGGCCTTCGCGGGCCAGGGCGTCGTCGCCGAGACGCTGAACATGTCGCAGCTGCGCGGCTACCGCACCGGCGGCACCGTGCACGTGGTGATCAACAACCAGGTCGGCTTCACCGCCGCCCCGGAGTCCTCGCGCTCCTCGATGTACGCGACCGACGTGGCGCGCATGATCGAGGCGCCGATCATCCACGTCAACGGCGACGACCCCGAGGCCGTCGTCCGGGTCGCCCGGCTCGCCTTCGAGTTCCGGCAGGCGTTCAACAAGGACGTCGTGATCGACCTCATCTGCTACCGCCGCCGCGGTCACAACGAGGGCGACAACCCGGAGTTCACCAACCCGCAGATGTACACCCTGATCGACAAGAAGCGCTCGGTGCGCAAGCTCTACACCGAGTCCCTGATCGGTCGCGGCGACATCACCCTGGAAGAGGCGGAGCAGGCGCTCCAGGACTTCCAGGGCCAGCTGGAGAAGGTCTTCGCCGAGGTCCGCGAGGCCACCTCGCAGCCCGCGCAGCCGCACGTCTCGGACCCGCAGGCCCACTTCCCGGTCGCCGTGAACACCGCGGTCTCCGCCGAGGTCGTCAAGCGGATCGCCGAGTCGCAGGTCAACATCCCCGAGTCGATCACCGTGCACCCGCGGCTGATGCCGCAGATGCAGCGCCGTGCCGCCTCGGTGGAGAACGGCACGATCGACTGGGGCATGGGCGAGACCCTGGCCATCGGTTCGCTGCTGATGGAGGGCACCCCGGTCCGGCTCGCCGGCCAGGACAGCCGCCGCGGCACCTTCGGCCAGCGCCACGCGGTCCTGGTCGACCAGGTCACCGGCGAGGACTACACCCCGCTCCTCTACCTGACGGACGACCAGGCCCGGTACAACGTCTACGACTCGCTCCTCAGCGAGTACGCGGCGATGGGCTTCGAGTACGGCTACTCGCTGGCGCGCCCGGAGTCGCTGGTCATCTGGGAGGCCCAGTTCGGTGACTTCGTCAACGGCGCGCAGACCGTCGTGGACGAGTTCATCTCCTCGGCCGAGCAGAAGTGGGGCCAGACGTCCGGCGTCACGCTGCTCCTGCCGCACGGTTACGAGGGCCAGGGCCCGGACCACTCGTCCGCCCGCCCGGAGCGCTTCCTCCAGATGTGCGCGCAGGACAACATGACGGTCGCGATGCCGACCCTGCCGTCAAACTACTTCCACCTCCTGCGGTGGCAGGTGCACAACCCGCACCACAAGCCGCTGATCGTCTTCACCCCGAAGTCGATGCTCCGCCTCAAGGCGGCGGCGTCGAAGGTGGAGGAGTTCACGACCGGCGGCTTCCGCCCGGTCATCGGCGACGACACGGTCGAGCCGAGCGCGGTCCGCAAGGTCGTCTTCTGCGCCGGCAAGGTCTTCTACGACCTGGAGGCCGAGCGCCAGAAGCGGGGCGTCACGGACACCGCGATCATCCGTCTGGAGCGCCTGTACCCGCTGCCGGGTGCCGAGATCCAGGCCGAGATCGCCAAGTACCCGAACGCCGCGAAGTACCTGTGGGCCCAGGAGGAGCCGGCCAACCAGGGCGCCTGGCCGTTCATCGCCCTGAACCTGATCGACCACCTGGACCTGGCCGTCGGCGCGGACGTCCCGCACGGCGAGCGCCTGCGCCGCATCTCGCGCCCGCACGGCTCGTCCCCGGCGGTCGGCTCGGCCAAGCGCCACCAGGCGGAGCAGACCCAGCTGGTCAACGAGGTCTTCGAGGCCTGACCGGCAGCCTGTACGCCCGAGGGGCCCGTCCCGCGATTCGTTCGCGGGGCGGGCCCCTCGGCCGTGCCGACGCTCAGGTGACGAGCGGTTCGAAGGGCCAGAACCGGGGAGCCGAGCGCCTCGGACCGGCCACGAGCGCCCTGCGGCAGGCCTCGGCCAGCGGGTGGCCTGGCCCGAGCACGGCGTCGGCCCGGTCGCTGTTCTCCGGCCCCGGCGGATACGTGTCCGGGGGCAGCACCAGAAGATGGTTCAACTCCCAGCCGATCGCCCAGGGGTGGTCCTCGCCGACGGCCCGCGCCATGCGGACACAGGCCCGCTCGATGTCCCGGGCCCCCCGGTCCCGGTCCCCGGCCGTCCACCGCATCAGCCCCAGGTTCCCCCGCGTGCCGATGGTGTACGGGTGCTCGTCGCCCAGCATGCTCCGGTAGCCGGCCACCACCTGCTCGTGGAGTTCCAGGGCCTCGCGGAGGTCGCCCGCCTCCCGTTGCACGGAGGCGGTTCCGGCGCTGATCATGAGGGTGAGCGGGGCGTACTCGCCCAGGGTCCGCAGGGCGTCCCGCCGGATGCGGTCCAGGTCCCCGAGCACCGCCGGGGCGCCCCTGATCGCGTACTGGCACAGCGCCAGGTGGTACCGGCCGCGCAGCGTCTGCGGGGCGTTGCCCCCGAGCACCCGCAGATGGTGGTCGACCGTCTCCCGCAGCGCGTGTTCCGCCTCCCCGTACCGGCCGAGGAGCCGCAGGTCCATGGCGAGGTTGACCTCCGAGTACAGCGCCGGCGGCGCGTCCGGCGACAGCACCGCCCGGCGGAGTTCGAGGCAGCGCTCGTCCAGGGCGAGTGCGTCCCCGTACCGGCCGAGGAGCCGCAGGGAGACGGCGAGGTTGTTCTCCGCGTTGAGGGTGCGCGGGTCCTCGGGGCCGAGGAGCCGGCGGTCGCGTTCCAGGATGGACGCCGACAGCTCCGCCGCCTCCCGGTAGCGGCCGAGCCCGCGCAGGTCGGCGGCGAGTCCGCCGGCGGCCCGCAGATGGTCGAGGTCCAGTTCGCCGCGCTCGGCCGCCAGGAAGTCCGCGGTGGCGCGCTCGACCCGCTCGCTGTTCCGGTAGTCGCCGAGGGCCCGCAGGAGGTTGGCGTAATGGTGGCGCAGGGCCCAGATCCGGGGCTCGGTGGCGCCGGGGGCGCTCTCCCAGGACCGCGTCGCCACTTCGGCGAACCGGATGCCGCTGCTGTACTCGCCGGAGAGGTACATGTAGCGCAGGCAGTTGAGGACCAGCTGGTGGACCCGCGGGTCCATGCTCTCCAGGACCTCCGCCCATTCGAGGTGGGTGGTGAGTGCGGCGTACGCGGGCCAGTGGCGCGGATCGGAGGGGTCGCCCGGGTCGGCGGCGGCGAGCGCCCGGGCGGTTCCCTCGGCGAGGGCCCACCGCTCGCGTTCCGGTATGTCCTTGCGGATGATCTGGTGGACCATGCGGTGCAGGTGCACCGCCTCGTCGGCCCCCCGGGACTCCACGCGGATCACGGAGAACCGGCGGAGCTGTCGGATCGCGCTGTTCCACTGCAGCGGATCGCGCACGAGCCGGGCGAGCTCCTCGGGCAGTACCTCCGGCGGCACGGCCCTGAGCAGCTGTACGGGGACGGCGCCGGGTGCGAAGAAGCAGCAGAGGTGCAGCAGTCCGATGGCATCCGGGGCGGTCTCGCTCAGCCGGTTCAGCAGGATCGCCCAGGCGGTCCGGAAGGGGAGCGGGAAGTCGGCCGATACTTGGACGACTTCCTGCTCGGCGCCTTCTTCGAGCAGTCCGATGTACTCCTCGACCGGCATGTCCGATTCGCTCAGCCAGCCCGCCGCCTGGTCGAGCAGGAGCGGGAGGTCCTCCAGTGCCTCGGCGAGCCGGCCGGCTTCGGCGGCGGTGAGGCGTGGCGCCCGGCGGAGCAGGAAGGCAACCGACTCCTGGCGTGCGTGGGCGGGGACTTCGAGGATCTGGCCGCCGCGTTCGGTCCAGTTCTGGTTCCGGGAGGTGATCAGCACGTGTCCGGTCCCGGGAGGCACGAGGTCCCACAGCTCTTCCGGGTCGTCCGCCCCGTCCAGGACCAGCAGCCACCGGGCGTGCGGCTCTCCCCGGCCCAGCGCCTCGCGGACGGCCCGGAGCCGTTCCCCGTACTCGGCGCCGGTCGACAGGCCGAGTGCCGGGGCCAGTTCGGCGAGTCGCTGGCGGTAGTGCGCGCGCTGGTCGGCCGGCACCCACCAGATGACTTCGTAATCGGAGCCGTAGCGGTAGACGTACTCCGCCGCGACCTGCGTCTTGCCGATCCCGGGCATGCCGTGCAGGACCACACGCCGCCGCCCCGGCTCGGCCAGGTGGAACTGCTCGTAGACGGCCCACAGCAGCTCTTCGCGGCCGGTGAAGCGGGTGTTGCGGCGCGGTACTCCGCCCCACACGGTGGGCATGCTCAGAGGGAAGCGGGGTCCCCCCGGTGCGGCTGGTTCCGAGGGCAGCGGGTCGGTGGGCAGCCCCAGCCGGGCGAGGAGCCGCCGCTCCGCCTCCTCGGCGCCGACGCCGGTCAGGTCGGCCGCGTCGAAGGCGGTCGCGCCTTCAGGAAGCGGCAACGCCGTGACGCACACGGCCGCGAACCGGTCGGCGTGGGGCGCGACTTCGGAGCGCAGGGCGCGGTCCCACTCCTCGGGGCTCCGGGGACCGAGCTGGAAGTACCAGTCGCTGAGGATCGCCAGGACGCGCCCGGGCGCGAGCGTCAGGTCCCGCAACAGCTCCTCCAGCGGCTCGTCCGGCGCCGGGGCCCACTCCCGGTGAAGCACCCGCACCCCGCGCCGCTCAAGACGGTCCGCGATCCATGCCGCCCACGCCCGGTTGTATCCGGCGGAGCTGATGGTGACGCTCGCGTCGGGCTGCGGGGCGGGCGCGCCCGGGCGGGACGCGGTCACACCCCGTACCACCGCCCCATGCCCGGCCGACTCCGTGATGGCGCAGGGCAGTTCGGCCTTGCGCACCGAGGCGCCCCACTGGTTGAAGATGGTCAGCCGCAGCACCCCGGCACCGGCGGAGGGCCCCGCGGTGACGAGGAACGTCGCGGGTCCGTACGTACCGCCGAAGCGGTGGAGGACGAGACCGGGGTCCTCGATCGCCTCGCAGACGAAGTGCGGCGCGCCTTCCAGGGCGACGCTGAACGTCAGTTCCTCCTCGTCGTACGGCCAGGCGTCGCCGTCCGTGTCCCCGTGGGCGTCGAGGGGGCCGCGCAGGTCGACGCTGACGCACTGGACGAGGCCGGGCTCCACCTCGGAGAGCCAGCCCACGACGGGCTCGATCAGCAGGGGGCGTGCGTCACGGGTCATGGCCGCCCACCCGCCTCGGCCGGTACGGGGGCGCCGTGATCGCGCGCGGTGAGGCGCAGGGTACTGAGCGGATGCCCGTAGTACTGGAACATCAGGCTGTACAGCAGCCGCAGCACGTTCCGCTGCCGGTCCGCGTCGAAGGTGCCGTCGTCCTTGACCATCATCGGGACCCCGCCGCCCGCGAGGAAGGTGTCGTGGACCTCCGCGCGGAAGGCCCGGAGCGCACCGGCGACGGGCCGGTCGGGTTCCTCGGTCACGCTGTCGACGATGCGGCGGATCATCACCCGGGCCTCGGGGTCGCCGACCGCGCCCGCGGAGACGATGCAGCCGCCCGCGCCGTTGCGCAGGAAGATCTGCGTGAACCCGCGCAGATACTGCCTGCCGTCGCCGCCGTAGTCGAGGAAGCGCCCGGAATGGCAGGCGTTGAGGCAGACCAGGGCCTCGTCGCGGCCCAGGAGGCGCATGTCGAGGTCGTGGTAGTCGGCCCAGGTGCCGCCGGCCAGGGTCAGCTTGCTGAGTTCCTGGTCGAAGGTGCCGTGGCAGCCCATGTACACCAGGCCCGTGCGCTGTTCGGCGAGATCGTCCAGGTTGTTCAGGAAGCTCTCGATGCCGAAGTGCGGCCGGTGTTCGTACGGGTGGAAGAACTCCTGGTCGCGGGTCATGTCGGCGTGGAAGAAGCTCAGGACCCGGCCGTCGGGGGCGACCGGGCGGTCCGGGAAGTCGTCCAGCCAGCGCGCCACGTCCACGAGCGCGCCGAGCGGCCCGCCGCGCAGCCCGGCGCCCGGCTCCGGGGGCAGGTCCAGGGCTTCCCAGGGCAGCTCGAAGCCGGTCTGGTCCAGGACGACGATCTGGAGGGTGTCGCCGTGGACCCGCCGGCATCGGTTGATCCAGTCCGTCAGCCGGTGCTGGTACCTCGACCAGCGCCGGATGGACCGGAACAGCTCGGAGGGCGGGGTGCCGCCCCGGCGGGCGTGGCCGAACCCGATGTCCGCGGGCCGGAGCTGGTCGGGGCCGGTGGTGTACGGGAGGTGGTCGACGCCCGCGCACCACGCCTCGACCCCGAACGCGTCGGGAGCGCCGGCCCCGGTGTGGTGGCGCCCGACCCGGATGCGGGCGTACGCCGTGTCGGGCGGGCGGGCGGCGTCCACGGGCGCGGCGCCCAGGCCGCGTGGCTCCGGGGGGCGTGGTCCGGGCAGCGCCTGCGCGGCGGAGGCGACCACGCTCCGGATCAGCCGGAGCCGCCCGTCAGCCATGGTGCGCCTGCCGGTCGGGGGCGCCGGGGGCGTCCGCCTCGTCGGCCCGTCCGACGACCCCGCCGCCCAGGGCCTCGGCCAGGGCGGCCGGGAGCCGGGTGCAGGGGGGCCGGCCGGGGTCCACGACCACGCTGCGGAGACGGCTGCGGCCCAGGGCGCGGATATGGGCCGCCACGGCCACGGCGTCGTCCACGCCGGTACGGCGCACCGGGCCGTGGACCGGCCGGCCGCTGCGGCTCACGGCGAGCGGCACGTTGCCCCGGCCGTCGGTGGCGACGACCAGGAGCGCTTCGACCAGTCCGGCGCTGTGGTGCCGGAACGCCCGCCGCAGCGCCTGCCCGGCCAGGTCGAGCCCGTGGGCGAGCGGGGTCGCGCGTCCGGGGCGCCGGGCCAGCGCGGCGGCGATGCGGGGGTCCCGGGTGGAGCGGGCGGTGAACGCGCGGGCCCGGAGCTCGTCCGGCTCGCCCCCGCCGCCGACCTCGACCACGTGGACGGAGGCCCGGGTGACGTACGCCCAGCGCAGGAACGGTTCGAGGGCCGGGTACCAGTCCCAGCCGCCCCGGCACGTGTGGTCGAGGACGACGGTCAGCATCCGTATGGGCTCCGGGGCCCGGACATAGCCGCGCAGGTCCGGCGGGGCGATCACCAGCGGGCCTCCCGCGCCGCCCCGGACGGCCCGGTACTTCGCGGCCTCCATCGCGGTGCGGACCGGGGCCAGATCCCACAGGTCGCGGGCGCGCCGCACCCCGATGACCGGCCCCCGGGAGGCCCGCGCCCCCGCGTCGCGCCGGGCCGGCACCCGCAGCGTGGCCTCGCCGCGCCCCGGGCCCGCCACGTCCTCCGGGTACGGGGGGTTCGCGGCCGGTGACGGTCCCCCGGGGGCCGCCACCGGGCCGAGCGGCAGCGCGGATTCCGGCCCGTGCACGGGGACACCGGCTTCCGCCTCCTGCTCCGCGCCGCGCGGGGGCTCCGGGCGCGGCCGCGGGCGGCCCGCGTCCGGCGGCTCGGGCCGCTCCCGGTCCGGGGCGCGCTCCGGCCGCGCTTCGGGGCGGTGCGGGGTGCGGAGCCGGATCAGCCGCGCGGCGCGGTCCACATGGGCGGGGGTGACGTGGCGGGGGGCGTCGGGGCGGGGGGCGTCGGGGCGGGCGCCTTCTCCCTCCCCTTGGCCGTCGAGCCGGGACAGGGTGCGGGCGATGCGGGCCAGGGCCAGGGCGCGCCGGCTGCCGCCGCCCTCCTGCTCGTCCAGGAGGTCCAGCACGGCCGAGACGGCCTCGTCGGTGAGCGCTAGGCGGGGCCGGGGGGAGTCGGGTGCGAGGGCGGTGGCCCAGCCGGCGGGGAGCGGGCCGAGCGGGTCCGGTCCGGGGCGCGGTCGCAGGTCCGGGGCGGCGAGGCGCAGGGCGAAGCGGTCCAGGAGGTGCGGGGAGAGGAGTGCGGCGTCCTCGGACCGGCAGCACGCCAGCCATCGTGCGCGGGGCCGCCAGTGGTGCCGGATGCCGGAGTGCTCCAGGGCGGCGGTGTCCGAGCCGAGCAGCTGGACGGCGGCGCGCAGGCCGGGGACGCTGAGCCGCGCGAGGTCGGGGACGACGACCAGCCGGGGCCCGTCGTCCGGCTCGGCCAGGGGCCCGGGGCCGAAGGTGAACCCGATGCCTTCCGGACCCCGGTGCACTCGGGGGCGTATCCACAGGTCCTCGTCCACCGTGGCGGAGTCCAGCACGGTCCGGGGCGCGGGGCGGCCCGGCGGTCGCCCGCACGAGCGGCCGAGCAGCTGCGCGAACTCCCGGGCGACGACCGGCAGATGCTCCGGCGGGAGGTCGAACAGCAGGACTCCGGCGAGCGAGGGTTCGAGCGCGGCGGAGACGAGCACGGTGAGCAGGCGCCGGAGGGCCCCGTCCGGCTCCTCCGGCTCCTCGTCCCACGTCGTACGCGCCGGTATCCGCATGTCAGCCGAAGAGCTCGTCGAGCGCGGATTCCTCTTCCTGCCCCCAGGCCGGCTCGGGTCCGTGCACCGAATCGGGCCTGCGGTGGCGCAGGGCGAGCGGCACCACCCGGCGTACGTGGGAACGCTCCACGGACCGGGCGCCGTCCCTCGCGGCGAGCGCGCGGGCCGCCTTGGCCACCAGCAGGTCGCCCCGCTGGCCGACGGCCCCGATGCGGGCGGCGGCCTCGGCGCAGAGCCTGCTGGTGTCCGGATCCAGCCGGACCGCGGTCAGCCGTTCCCGGGCGGCGGTCAGGGCGTCCCGCAGGCCTCTGTTGTCGTCCTCGGCGGCCCGTGACCAGGCGGAGCCGGCGACGAGGCGTTCCTCCTCGAAGGCGAGCACGGTGGTGATCATCCGGTGCCGCTCCTCGATGTCCAGCTCGGCGGCGGTCACCATCAGCCCGAACCGGTCGAGCAGCTGGGCCCGCAGGCTGCCCTCCTCGGGGTTCATCGTGCCGACGAGCCCGAACGAGACATGGGCCTCGGTGTCGATGCCCTCCCGCTGCACGGACAGGACACCGGTGGAGACGACGTCGAGGATGATGTTGACGATGTGGTCGTCCAGGAGGTTGACCTCGTCGACGTACAGCAGCCCCTTCTCGTGCGCCTCCTCCAGGAGGCCGGGCTGCCGTCGCGCCTCCCCGTGCATCAGGGCATCCAGCTCCCAGCCGCCGAGCACCCGGTCGTCGGTCGCGTTGATCGGCAGGGTCACGGGCAGGCACCCGCCGGTCATCAGCGCGAAGGCCCGCACCACGGTGGACTTGGCCGTGCCGCGCCGGCCCGCGATGAGGACGCCGCCGATGGACGGTGCGATGAAGTTCAGCTCCAGGGCCAGCTTCAGCTCGTCCTGCCCGACGATGCGGCTGTACGGGAGGATCGGCGCGGGTAACGCCTCGGCCGCCGCGTCGCTCACGTGGGGTCCACCACCGTGGACACCCGCTCCTCACGTCCCGGCTGCCAGCGGAAGGTGACCTGGATCTGCGCCTCCGCCCCGGCCTTCACCACGGCCGCCATCCCCGCCTCGAAGGTGATGCCGACCTGGAGCTCGACCTCGTCGGGCCGCAGCCCGTCCCCGAGGTCGCCCAGCCTGCGCATCGCCTGGGAGGCGCAGCGCCGGGCGAGGTCGAGGCCGTCCCCGTACAGATCGTGCGCCGCCCCGAGGGCCCGGCGTCCGGCCCCGGCACCGTCCCGGGTGTCCTCGCTCCCGTAGAGCGAGTCCGCGTCGGTGACGGGCACCCCGGCGGCGGCGAACGCGTCGGCGTCCACGACCACCGGGATGGGGGCGTCCTCGCCCGGTGCGGGTGAACCCACTACAACGGCCATCATTGCCCCCCGGTGCGCCCAACTATGCTGTGCGGCAAGGCTACTGACTTGGCATTACCTCCGCCATGTCGTCAGACCATCTGCGGTTCGAAGTCCCAGTACGGCCGGTTCCGGGAACGGGCCGACACGGTGTGGACGTGCTGTGCACCGAGCGTGGTCACCAGGTCGTCCAGGGCCTCCGTCTCGACCTTCTCCGCGCGCCGCCTGTCCCGGATTCCGCGCAGGTCCGCGGCGTGGGCGATGCGGGCGGAGAGCGTCAGCGGGTGAGTGCGCCCCAGGACCTCGATGGCGCGTGTGACCAGGGAGTCGGTCAGGGCCACGGCCCCTTCCACATCACCGATCAGGTTGCGCACGGCAGAGGCGTTGATGGCGCAGCCCAGCGCCCAGGGATGATTCTCGCCGACGGAGCGGCCCATGTCGGCGAGCGCTTCCTCCAGCAGGTGGTACGCCTGCTGACGCTCCCCGACGCTGCGGAGGATCAGGGCATGGTTGGCACGGGTGCCCGCCACGTACGGGTGCTCCTCGCCCAGCATGTCCACGTAGCCCTGGACTACCTTCTCGCTTATGGCCCTGGCCTGGTCGATGTCGCCGTGTTCCCGCGCGAAGAAGCTCTGGCTGGCGGCGAACATCATCGTGAGCGGGTCGCTCTCCCCCAGAGCGCGCTCGCATCGCTCAAGGACGCGGGTGAACAGACCGGCGGCTGCGGGGCGGTCACCGTTGCGGTAGTGGCACAGGGCGAGGTTGTGCTCGGCACGCAAGGTCTGCGGGTTGTCCGGCCCCAGGACCCGCCGGTGGACCTGGGCGCTCTGATTCTGGAGGGAGTACGCCTCGTTGTAACGGCCGAGAAGCCGCAGGTCGGTGGCGTAGTTGATCTCGGAGTACAGGGTCCATGCGTGGCGTTGGCGCAGGAGTTGACGACGGGCGTCGAGGGTACGTCCGTTCAGTTCCAGAGACTCGGTGTACCTGCCCAGCAGCCGCAGGGTCGTGGCCAGGTTGTTCTGGGCATTGAGGGTGCGCGAATCCTGGTCGCCCAGCAGGTCCTGGTAACCGGACAGCACCCAACTGGAGATCTCAAGCGCCTCGTCGTACCGCCCGAGGCCCCGCAGGTCGGCGGCCAGTCCGGTGGCGGCGCGCAGGTGTTCGAGATCCTGGGTGCCGCGTTCGGTCCGCAGGTGCTCGACCGCCGCGCGTTCGATGGCCTCCGTGGCCGCGTAGTCGCCGACGGATCTGAGCAGGTTGGCGTAGTGGTAGCTGAGATCCCAGATCCTCGGGTGGTCCTCGCCGAACAGCTCCCGCCAGGCGGCCATCGCGCGTTCGCCCAGCTTGATGCCGGCCCGGTACTCCCCCGACAGGTACATGTAGCGCAGGCAGTTGAGGACCAGCGTCTGCACCGCGGGGTCGGTGCTCTTCAGCACGTCGGCCCACTTGAGGTGCGGAGTGATCTCGGCGTACGCGGGCCACAGCCGGGTGTCGGTGGGGCGGCCGGGGTCCGCCGCCGCGAGTGCGCGCCGGACGACGTCGATGAACTCCTGGCGGTTCTCCTCCGACATGTCGTGCCCGATGATCTGGTGAACCATCCGGTGCATGTAGATGGATTCCCCGGAGGACGCCGCGTCGACGCCCGATTCATGGGACTCCAGCCGGACGACCGAGTACTGCCGGAGCTGGTTGATCGCCTTGTTCCACAGCAGGGGATCACTCATCAGCCCGGAGACCTGCTCCGGCAGATCCCCGGGCGGCATCTCCTTCAGGAGCCTTACGGGGATGGAGCCCGGCGCGAAGAAGCTGCACAGGCGCAGCAGGTCGACGGACTCGGGGACGGTGTCCCGGAGCTTGTTCAGCAGTATCGACCAGGCGGTCTGGAAGGCGAGCGGGAAGTCCGCGGAGACCTTCACGACGTCCTGGTCGATGCCGCCTTCGAGGAGTTCGATGTACTCCTCCACGGACAGGTCCGAGTCGTTGAGCCAGCCGGCCGTCTGGTCGAGCAGCAGCGGCAGGTCTTCGAGGGCCTCGGCGAGCTGGTCGGCCTCGGCCGGGGTCAGGCGCGGGGCGCGGCGGCGGATGAAGGCCACGGACTCGTCGCGCCGGTAGACGGGCACCTCGACCAGGTTGCTGTTGTGCTCGCTCCACTCCGGGTTGCGGGAGGTGATGAGCACGTGCCCCGGGCCGGTGGGCACCAGGTCCCAGATCTGGTCGGGTTCGTCGGCGCCGTCCAGGATCAGCAGCCAGTGGGAGTGCGGGTCGCCCCGGCGCAGCGAGTCGCGGACGGCTCGGAGCCGTTCGCCGTACTCGGGGCCGGTGGACAGGCCGAGTTCGGGGGCGAGTTCGGCGAGCTTCTGCCGGTAGAGTGCGCGCCGGTCGGCCTGCACCCACCACACCACGTCGTACTCGGAGCCGAAGCGGTAGACGTACTCCGCCGCCAGCTGCGTCTTGCCGACGCCCGACATGCCGTGCAGGGTCACGACCCCGGCGCCCGGTCCGGATTCCTGGAGCGCCCGGTAGGCATCGGTGAGCAACTGCTCGCGTCCGGTGAACCGGATGTTGCGGCGCGGTACCCCGCCCCAGACCTGCGGGGTGTCGGACGGGAATCGCGGGCCCGCCGGGGTGCCGTCGGGCAGCGGGTCGGTGGGCAGTCCCAGCCGGACGAGAAGCCGCCGCTCCGCCTCCTCGGCACCGACGTTGGTCAGGTCGGCCGCGCCGAAGGCCGAGGTGGCACCGGGGAGCGCCGACGTGGTGACGGACACGGCCGCGAACCGGTCCGGGTCGGACGCGACTTCGGAGCGCAGGGCGCGGTTCCACTCGTCGTGGCTACGAGGTCCGAGCTGGAAGTACCAGTCGCTGAGGACCACCAGGACGCGGCCGCGCGCGAGCGTCAGGTCCCGCAGCGACTCCTCCAGCGGGATCGAGACCGGCGGGTCCCACCGCTGCTGGACGACCTCCACACCACGCCGCTCCAGACGGTCCGCGATCCACGCCGCCCAGGCGCGGTTGAAACCGGCGAAACTGATCGTGACGGTGTTCGCCCCGGTTACTCCAACTGGCTTACGCGTTCCGGGCATTCAACCGTCTCCCCTGCCTCGATACGAGCCTTCTCAACATACCCCGGAGCGTGGTCGCTCCGACTGGAATCCGGGCGATGTTCACTGCCTTCGCGAGCCGTTCCTCTGCTGCCATATCACCTTGGCGGTGCCCACGTACGCCTGAGCGCGCGCGAGATGCCCCGAGGGAGGCGGAGAATCGTCCAGACGGTGGTAGACCTCGATCATCTCGTTGACCAGCGTCCGGCCTTCAGGAGTGAGCGCCGCCGAGCCGGCCAGCACGGGCAGTACGGCACCGATCTGTTCCCGGCAGCGCGCGTGCTCGGCCCAGGCCAGGTCCCGGTGCGTCACGCGCCGGGCGCTCAGCGCGAACCGCTGCCAGTAGTCGGCGAGCGCGAGGTGCGAATAGGCGCCCTGGAGCAGTCCGTCGAAGGGCCGGGGGTCGGGGCGCCAGGGCGCGAAGTGCCGGGGCGTCGCGTCCTCGTGGTGCAGGGGGACGAGGGCGGAGAGGGCGGCGAGCTTGGTGTGCTGGAGTTCGTGCACGAGCGTGGAGGCGAAGTACGCGGCGGTGGCGGGCTTGCTGCTGAGGACCGCGCCGAACGCCTCGCGCCGGGTGCCGCTGCAGTGCGCCGCGCTCCGGCCGGTGGGCCCGGAACCGGGCGGCGGCCCGAGCGGGACCATGCAGCGCAGCAGGACGGAAGCCTCGGTGAGCCGGTGCTCACCGCCCAGGCTCAGCAGCGGCTCGACCCCGGACCAGGACTCGATCCACGCCTTGCGCTCCCAGTCGTCGATCTGGGTGGATCCGCTCAGCCCGTGCTCCTGGAGCCCGCCGCCACGCGTCCGGTACGGGTCGAGGTCGTCCAGCGCCACGGGGCCCGCCCCGGGCACCACGGCGGGCAGCATGACCAGGGGCACCCAGCGGGGGTCCGCCGAGCTCGTGGTCCCGTCCTGCTGGACCCGGACGGTGAAGGGCGCGCCGTCGGCGGTCCGCACCGCCAGCTCACCCGCGCCGCAACGCAGTTCGACCGGCCCGGCGTCCACGCGTACGGCTCCCAGCGTGGGCAGCGACAGCAGTCCGTCACGCGGACCGAGCCGCACCCGGAACCCGACCCCCGCCCGCACCGCCGCCACCGCCGCCAGCGCGGTCAGGTGGGCCAGGTCGGCCAGGAGGTCCGGCCCGGCCGGGGCATCGGAGGTGAGTCCGCCCAGCAGCCGTTGTGCCCAGGGGCCGGCCAAGGGGTGGAACAGAACGCTCCGCACCGCCCCCCGGTCCGCGAGTTCGGCGGCTTCGAGGAGGGCCCAGTCCTCGCGCAGCCGGTCCAGCAGCGCGGGTGGGCACACCGTCGCGGGGGCGGCCTCCGCCGCGTCGAGCACCGCCCGCAGGAGGACGAGGCGGCGGGTGTCCTGGTCGCGGACGAGCAGGCCCAGCGACGCGGCGTCGCCCTCGGTGCGGCCGAGTTCGCGCAGGACGTGGTCGGGGACGGCAGAACTCATGGGGGGTCTCCGGCGGTTGCTTCGGCGAGCCGGTCCGCGATGTGGCGGATCAGCCGTTGGAGGTCGGCGCAGTAGACGGAGGGATTGAGGAAGCCGTTGTCTGCGCGGTAGCGGTGTGCGTAGTGGCCGCCCCCGCACACGGTCAGCAGCGGGCAGGCCCGGCAGGCGGCGGCGAGCGCGCCGGCCCCCGCCTGGCGGGCGGCCACGCCGGGGTGGCGCAGCGCCTCGTCGAAGGTGTGGTGGAAGACGTCGAGGCCGGTGTCGGCCGCGCCGTCGTACGCGGACTTGAGCGAGTCGACCTGCTCGATGGAGCCGTCCGTCTCGATCACGACGGCGTTGAGCGGGTCCAGGCCGAGGGATTCGGTCGCGGCTGGCAGCCCGAGGAGCAGCGCGCAGCACTCCTCGAACAGCCGGATCCGGGTCTCCCGCCGGGGCGCCCCCCACCAGCGGTCGAAGACGGTGCACAGCCAGTCGCCGTACGGGGTGGCCCGGCCGGGGCCGAGGCCGCCGGGAAGTTCCGCCAGGCCCGGCGGCGGGCTGGACCAGTTGCCGTGGGGCAGCAGGAGGTCCAGGGCCGGAGGGCGCAGGGCGAGCAGGGATTCGTACATGTCGACCGGGTCGGTGCGCGGGTCCACGACGGTGAGGATGCCCGCGTACGCGTCGGGGTGGTGGTCGGCCAGGAGCCGGGCGCCCCGGGAGGCGGCGGGCCAGGAGGGGCGGCCCGCATGGTCGGTGCGCAAGGTGTTGTGGGCGGCGAGGCCGCCGTCGAGGCTGATGCCGACGCGGATGCCGTGCCGGGCGAGGGTGGCGATGCCGGGGTTCGTGAGCAGCGTGGCGTTGGTCTGCACGGTGGTGCGTACGGAGCAGCCGGGCGGCACCCGCTCGCGCACCGCGTCGGCGAGCGCCGCCAGCCTGCCCGGTCCGGCGAGCAGGGGTTCGCCGCCGTGCAGGACGAGGGCGACGCCGCCGAGCCCGTGGGCGGCCGCGTGCTCGGCGATCCGGGCGGCGGTGCGGTCGAGGACGGCGGGCGACGCGGCGGAGGGGCGGTCGCGCCAGGTGCGGTCGGGGCCCTCGTACAGGTAGCAGTAGCGACAGGCCAGGTTGCAGCGGCCGTGCACCTTCACGATGAACTGCCCGAAGGGCACCGGGCCCACCCGGCTGCGCGCGCGGGTGTTCACGCGGGCCGCGGGCGCCGCGCCGCGCTCCCCCCGAAGCGTCGTCCGTCCAGCCAATCGAGCACCCCCGTGCTGTACGCCGGCCGGGACGGCGTCCGCCGCCGGCCCGGGGTGAGTGTCCCCGGTGCACGGCCGGGACAGGCCCGACCCGGGTCATGATGTCCTGATCGGGGCACACCCCCGGCCGAAACCGTGCGGTACGGCGGTCAGAAGGCGTTGGTGAACCCCCAGAGCATTTCCTTCGGCTGCTCCGCCCGCCCCCGCAGATCCGCCACCACCTCGGACAGCACCGGGTGGTCCATCGTCCGAAGGGTCGCCAGGTCCAGGCCCAGCAGGTCCGGCAGTTCCCCCGCGCCGGCCGCGCCCGTCCCGCCGTTCCGTGTCGACTCGCTCATCACGTCTCCCCGTCCCGAAGCACCGGGCCGGCGGGTGACCCGCTCGCCGTCGAGCGCGTCCCGCCGGTCCCGCATCCCTGATCCGTCCTGTCGCCTTCTGCCTTACGTGTGCGCCGGGGCCAGGGCCCGCTCGCCGTCGAGCGCGCCGCTGTCACCGCTCCAGCTCCGCCAGCCGCTCGGCGGTCGCTTCGCCCGCCGAGCCGCCGGTGTCCGGCAGTTTGCGCCACTCCTGGCGGGCTGCCCGGTACGCGTCGCGCGCGGCCCGGGGCCGGCCCGCCCTCTCGTACGTCATACCCCGCCAGTGGTTGGCTGTAGCGGCCAACTCCACGGCTTCCTGGAGATGTTGTGGACTCTCCTGCTCCGTTTGCGCCTCGCCGGCCGCGTCGGCGGCCGACCGGAACGCCTCCGCCGCCTCGTCGCGGCGGGCCGGGCGGTCGAGGACGCCGGCGGCCTGGAGGAGGGCCCGGCCCAGCTCCAGCCAGCAGCGGGCGGCGGTGAGCGGGGCGACCGCCTCCTCGGCCGCCAGCTTGAAGAGGTACTCGGCCTCCCGCAGGTCGACCCGGTCCGCCGTGGCGCGGTGGCGCAGCATCAGGGCGCGGCCCAGCATCAGCAGCCGCTCGGACTGCTGGGCGCCGCCGGCCGGCATCTCGGAGCGGCAGTCGCGCAGGACCCGGACCGCCGCGCCGATGTGGGCGCGGCCGTCCGGGAGTTCGGCGCGGCGCAGCAGCGTGGCGCCCCACTCGGCGAGCAGGTCGGTGTAGGCGCGGGAGTCGCGGGGGATGCCCCGGGCCGCGCGGGCGAACCACTCGGTGGCGGCGACGAGTTCGGCCGGGTCGCCGGTGTGTTCGTAGCGGGCGACCCGGACGCGGCCGGCCCGGGTCTGGAGCTGGGCGCGCTGCCGCTGGTCGCGTACGGTCTCCAGCGACTGGGCGGTGAGAGTGGCGGCCTCCTCCGGCTCGGCGCCCGAGGCGAGCAGCGCGTCGACCAGGTCCAGGACGATGCGGACTTCGGTGCCCATGGTCTGTCCGGTGCTCTGGGCGAACGCGGTGCGCAGGGACCGGGCCGACTGGCGGGCGTACTCGCGGGACTGTTCGCCGTCCTGGGTGGCGCGGGCCAGCTTCAGGAGGGTGCGGCCGTGCTGGAGGGGCAGGACGGCGGGGCGGTTCTCCTGGTCGGGCCAGGCGTCGGCGAACGCCTCCAGCATCCCGCAGGCGCTCTGCAGCAGGGCGGTGTCGCCGTCGAGCCGCCACTGCGCCTCCAGGGCCCGCACCCGTTCCAGGGTGAGGCGGAGGGCCTCGCCGGGTTCCAGGCCGGGGCTGGCGCAGGCCGCGGTGTATTCGCGGTCGGCGCGGCGCAGGAGCTCCAGCGCACCGCGCCGGTCACCGCGCCTGCGCCGGTCGTCGGCGGCCGCGTGCAGCACCTTGGCGAGCACCGCGCGTTCGCGTACGGCGCCGGGGCGGGCGGCGGCCCGTTCGGCGGCGCGTTCGGCCTCGTCGAGCAGGTCGGCGCCGCCTTGGACCTCCCACAGGCGCAGCACGCAGCGCGCGTACTCCGCCCAGAGTTCGGTGTCGTCGGCGGGGGCCGGGGTGTGCTCGGCGGCGCCCCTGAGCAGCTGTACGGCGTCGATCAGGCGCTGCACCATCTTGTCGGCCTCGAAGTGGCGCACGAGTTCCCGCGCGCGGCGCACGGCGAGGCCGGCGGCCTGGGGGTTTCCGGAAGTCTTGGGCTCCCGGGTGACGAATCGTGGGGGTACGGGCATGAATCGCTCCAGTACGCGTGCTGCGACTTCGGCAAAGGCATGGGGGACGCGCGGACCCCCGGGTCTCTCGTTCCCCCCGTTCCCCTCGTTCTCCTCACTGTCGTCGGCGTCCTCCGCGTCCCCGTCGGTCTCCCGGGACGCGGTGTCCGCGGCGGGGACGGGCCAAGGGGTGCCGTGCGCGGCGTCGCGTGTGGTGCCGTCGCCGAGCTGGGCGTAGGCCAGGGCCGGGAAGTTGGGGCCGCCCTTGCCGAACCGCTGCTCTATGTACTGCGAACAGTGCTTGAGCACGAGGAGAGCCTCGTCGCGGCCGAGGGGCCCGAGCAGTGCTTCCTGGACGTCGGGCTCGAAGGCGTACCACTGTCCGCGTCCGGTGCCGCCCCCGGTGCGCCTGAGGAGTCCGCTGAGCAGGACCTCGGCGAGTTCGGAGGGGCCGGAATGGGGCAGCATCGTGCGCTGGACGAGTTGCATGACGGGCAGGTAGAGGGGGGCCGCCGCGAGGTAGACGGCGAGCTGTCCGGCGGCCGGGGAGGCCGTCGAGCGGAACCGGCTGACCAGTTGCAGCGAGGACGGCCGGTCGCCCGGGCGGCGGGCGGGGGCCGCCGGCTGGTCGGCCCGGACCCAGCCGACCGCGCCCGGGACGGAGGCCGCCCCGGTGCCGGAGAGCAGCCGGGCCCACGCGGCGAGCGCGTCCGCGAGCGGCGGCAGCACGGGCACGGCGAGGGCGCCGGGGTGGGCGGGGCCCGTCCCGGCGTCGCCGGTGACCTTGAGGAGGGTCGCCCCGGCGGGGCCCTCGCCCCGGGTCAGCGAGCCGAAGGTGACCGGCAGCCGGGTCCGGTTCCACATGCGCTGCGGCAGCGGCTGGAGCACGGCGACCGGGGCGAGCCGGGCGAGCTGGTGCAGCAGCCGGTGGGCGTGTCCGGTGCGCCAGAGCGGGCCCGCGCAGTCGCTGACCACGACGGTCACCCGGCGTCCGGTGGGGTCGCTGAGCCGGTCCGCCGAGTGCAGTGGGGCGGCGGCCGGGTCGGGGCTCCGGCTGACCGTGCAGCCGCCGTCCGGGCCGGGGTGCAGGTAGCGCATCTGCACGTCCCGGAACGCGCCGATCCGGGCGAAGATCTGCTGGAGCTCCTCGAACAGCCGGTCCCAGACCAGCATCGAGGAGGAGGCGTCCATCACGCACTGCACGACGGCGTCGCCGCGCCGCACTCCCCGGAAGACCGGCATGACCATGCCCCCGGCGCGGGCGCTGCGTTCGGCGGTCGCCGTCTCGTCCAGGACCCGGCGCAGCGGTGCGGAGACCGGGCGGTAGCGCTGCAACGGGCGCAGGGCGCGCGTCAGTTCGAGGGGGGCGGGCAGCACGGGCGCGGCCGGCACGCCGAGGGGCAGCACGGCGGCGCGGGCGTCCGCGCCGGGCCGGATGTCCTCCGGGTCCGGTGGCGCGTCGGGGTCGCCGGGCCGGGTACGGCCGGGGAGGGGGTGCAGGGAGATCCGCTCGCCGTCCCCCGCTGCGGGTGTCTCCTCGTGCCGGGCACCCCGGTCCGGGTCCGGGGTGCGGACGTCCGGGGTGGTGGTGCTGCCGGGGCCGGGGCGCTCCTCGGAGGGGCGGTGGCCGGGGCGGCGCGCGGCGTCCGGGCCGGTCTCCTCGCCGGGCGCGGACGCGCCGCGGGTCCACCGGGCCAGCCAGAGGGCGTCGCAGAGCTGCTCGACGTCCGGGTCGAGCCCGGCGCCGCGCAGCCGCGCGACCAGCTCGGGCAGTAACCCGTCGTCGTGGAGCTCGGGCGCGCCGGGCCCGCCGCCGCCACCGTTCTCGTCCGCCGCACCGGACATCAGATCCTCACCTCGGCCGGTCGAGTCGCTGGATGAGCAGGTCGGCGAGCCGGTCGCGGCCCGCCGGTGACGCGGCGTGCGTGAGGTATATGGCGTTCAGCAGCTGGTCGGTGGCGAGGAGTTCGGTGCGGGACCGTTCCAGGAAGTGGGCGATCAGGTCGTCGCTGGCGCGGGCGGCCTCCTCGCCCAGGTGGGCCTTGACGAAGGAGGCGAGGCGCTTGTGGTCGGGGCGGCCGAGTTCCAGGTGGATGCAGCGGCGCATCAGCGGGGCCGGGAAGTCCCGCTCGCCGTTGCTCGTGAGCACGACGAAGGGGAAGGCCCGGCACTGCACCCGGCCCCCCTTGATCCGGACCTTGTTGCCGTCGTGGTCCAGCACGTCCGCCTCGCCGTCGGGCAGCCGGTCGGCGATCCGCTCCAGTTCGGGGATGGCGAACTCGCCTTCCTCCAGGACGTTCAGCAGGTCGTTCGGCAGGTCGATGTCGCTCTTGTCCAGCTCGTCGATGAGCAGGACGCGCGGCCGGTCCGAGGGCAGCAGCGCGGTGCCGAGCGGCCCGAGCCGGATGTAACTGCCCACGCTCTGTGCCGCGTCGTCCCCGGCCGCGCCGCCGGCCGCCGCGTGCGAGGCGATCTGGACGTCCTGGAGCCTGGCGATGGCGTCATAGTGGTAGAGGCCGTCCTGGAGCGTGGTGCGGCTGACCACGGGCCAGCGCAGCACCTTGCCGAGTTCGAGCTCCCGCGCCACGGAGTGGGCCAGGGTGCTCTTGCCCGCGCCCGGGTCCCCGGTGACGAGCAGCGGGCGCCGCAGGTAGAGCGCCGCGTTGATCATCTCCAGTTCCTCGGCGCCGGGCCGGTGCTCCTCGGCGACGCGCCCGGGGATGCCGAGCCTGCGGTCGGCGGACTCGCCACCGTCCGCCTCGCCGGGCCCGCGGCCTCCGGTGAAGTCGCGCCAGGGCGGCGGGGGCGGCAGCTGGGGCACCTCGTCGTGCGGTTCGCCGATGCCCCGGTAGATGAGCCACTCGCTCGGTTCGCTCATAGCGTGTCCCTCGTTGTCACTCGTCCGCCAGGGGCGGCCTGCGTCGGACGTGCCCTACCGTATCGATCCGGCTCAACACCCGTAAGAGGAAGCCCAGTTCGCTTACACGACTGATGCGTTGCGCGGTGGCTCACGGCGCCTCCAGGAAGTCGGAGCCCGGCATCGGACGGTGCGGATCGTCGTAGTAGAGGGCGGCGCCGGCGGACCAGTACATCTCCGTCCGCCCCGCGCTCACCCCTCGTCTCAGTTCATGGATCTTCCACGGCAGCCGGTCGTGGGTGCGGGTGTCCGACACCGCCTCGGCCACGCGCCGGTGGAATTCCTTGCAGACCGTGTCGCCCTCCGCCGTGCGCCGCTGGAACAGCGCCACGCCGAAGCCGCTGTCGAGCAGCCGCACCACCCCGGCCGTCACGTCGGGGTCCGGCAGGCTTCCGTAACGGCACAGGACGGGCACGGTCTCGTGGGCCAGGGTGCGCAGCCGCGCCGACTCCGGTACACGTACCCGCAATTCGTCCTCGCAGTCGACCACCTCGGCCCGGATCGCGGCCGCGAGACCCGCGTCCCACCGGACCGGCCGCTCGCCGGCGGCGCCCTGATACGGGCTGCGCAGCACCACCGGGCGTACGGCTCCGAGCCGCAGCCCGGACGGCGGCAGCACCCACTCGTCCACCGGGAGGCCGAAAAGCGCCGGCGCGACGACGACCTGGAGCATGGCGGGGCTGTCCGGTTCGTCGCACCGCCGGAACGCCTCGGTCAGCGCGGCGGCGAGCCGGTCCGGGACGGTGCCGAGCGGGACGCCCCGGCTGTCCTCGTCCACCGGCTCCGCCTCCCCGGCCCGGCGGTCCACGGCGACCCGCCAGTCGTACTGGTCGCGGGCCCAGCCCTGGAGGTCCACGTGGAGCACGACGCAGTCGCGTTCGCCGTACAGGACCGGGTCGCCCGCCGGGGCGCGGGCGGCCTGCTGGCGGTTCTGCTCCAGCCGCAGCCGGATCGCGGCCCACTCCACGTCGAGCTGCCGCCGCAGGTCGCGGGGCAGTTCGGTGTCGGCGATGCGCTTGACCCAGCCCCAGAGCGCCTTGGCGTTGCGCACGGAGAGCTGGCCGCAGGGCCGGTCGGCCGCGAGGACGCCCATGCAGTAGCGGACGATCAGTTCGAACCGGGCCTCGCGGTCGCGGGCGCGGGCGTCGTACAGCGCGCCGAGTCCGTCGCGCCAGCCGCGCGGGGCCGGGCGGTGGTCGCGGGCGTACACCCCGGGCAGCCGGTCGAGCAGCGTCAGCAGCGACCGGGTGCTCGCCGGGGGCGGCAGCTCGGCGAGCCGGCCGAGGAGCTCGGCGCGCAGCTTGGGGCCGAGGATGCCGCCGGGCGGGTCGGGCAGGTCGCTCTGGGCGTCGGTCCAGGTCCGCTCGGTCCCGGCGGAGCTGGTGTGCCGGTCGGCGTGGTAGCGGTCGTGGGCGTGGAAGACGGACTGGTATATGTCGTCGGTCTCGGTCTCGACGGGCCCGGCCGGCACCTCCAGGGTGCGCAGCCGCTCGACGCCGACGGCGGTGCCGCCCTGGTGGCCGTTGATCTGCGACTTGATGACGCCGACGACCTCGCCCCGGGCCAGGTCGACCAGCGGGCCGCCGGACATGCCGAGCTCCACCCAGTCGCCGTCGATCCTGACGACCTGCTCGGCGTCGCCCGATCCCCCGTACGAGCCCTTGACGACGCAGACACCGCTGCGGTTCCGGAGCCCGCCGCCCTGGACGGGCGCCCAGCCCACGCAGCGGACCTCGCGGCTGCGGAGCATCGCCTCGGACCGCTCGGTGACGTACACACAGGGGTGCTCGACGGGGCGCTGGAGCTGGATGAGCGCGAGGTCGGGGGCCGGCCAGCCGCCCGGGCCCGCGGGCCGGGTGCCGGGCAGGGCGGCGACGACCCGGCCCGGAACCTCGGTCAGTTCCGCGCTGTAGCGGTCCTCCTTGAACCACACGCCCACCACGCCCCCCTCCCCCCGCATCGCCACGTGCGCGCACGTGAGGACCCAGCTGGGTGCGACGAAGAAGCCGCTGCCCAGGAAGTCCCCTTCCGGCCCGTCCTGGGCATACCCGGACGGCGGGCGATGGATGCGTACGGTGGCGTCCTGGACGAGGTCCATGAGGGCAGCCTGGGCGGGGCCGAGGCCCCCCTCTGCGCCCCCCTGTTCCCCGAACGTCATGCCCCGCCGCCGTCGGTGTCGTCCGCACCCCCGGGGTGTGCCGGTGCGCCGGGGGGTGCCCCGGCAGGCGGGTATCCGGGAGGTGCGCCGGCGTCCGGGGGCGTGGCGGGGGGCGCGAAGGGAGGGGTCGTCTGCGCCGGTACGGGAGCGGGCGGGGGCGCGTCGATGGGCGGCCCGCCGCCGTTCCAGGTGAGCGTGACCGTGATGGCGCCCTTGGCCTCGCCGTCCGCGAGCAGCCCGACGATCCTGCCGGATTTGGCGGTCAGCTCGATGCCGAACTCGACGCTCACCTCGTCCGGCCGCACCGCGCGCAGCGGCACGGCGAGCGAGCGCGCGACCCCGGTCACCACGGAGTGCAGGCTCTCGACCCGGGCCTGCACCTGGTCCGCGATGTCCCCGAATCCGGTGTCCGTATAGCTCGGACCGCCGCCGGGCACCGGCCCGGTCAGCTCCTCGGCCCCGGAGATCCTGGCCCAGACCGGCGTGCCGTCCGGCAGCTCAATGCGCGTAATACGGGACCCACTGTCACCCATGACACCCCCCGTTTCGCCAACTACCCGCAGATTAACGGGCGTAGCAGCCCGGGGCGAGGCACTTCGGCCATGCCGCGTGCGCGTGGCGGCAAGGGCCCGCCACCCGGTGGCGGGCCCTCGGGTCATCCCTGGTTCCACCACCGGATGAGCCCGGTGACGACGGCCCCGCCGACCGCGGATGCCAGTGCCCGGGCCAGTCCATGGCCGGCGGTACGGGCGAGGGACCGCGACCCGCGGCGGCCCCCCGGGACGCCGCGCCCGGTGGACGCCCCCGCGCGGTGGAAGGCGCCGCACGACGCCTCCCGCCGCGCGGGAAGGATCGACGCCCCTTCCGGATCGCCCGTAGGCTCGGATGCGCAACCCATGGTTCTTTCCTTTCGTCGGGTGGAGCTGCTGGGCAAGGCACGCGGCCTCCTGTTCGCAGCAGGGGGCCGCAGCCGTTCTCGTATGCCTCGTCCCCTCCTTTCGGCATCGGAGTGCGACGCACTGTATCCACGCCGGAAAGCAGCGGTAAGGGAAACGATCGTGCGGCGGACGGAACGAAATCCGGCTTCGGACGCCGTGGTTCGTCGTAGAAGACGGACGTCCGGGGTCGTCGCAGAAGAAGGTCTGGGCGACATGCCGCCGGAACGGCACAGCACCGGCATACCCGGACCCGCACCGACGGACGCGCGCGTGGGCGGCCTGCACGAGGTCGTGGACACAGCACGCGCGGGAGCCGCGCCCCGCCCCACCACTAGACTTGGGCCATGTACTTCACCGACCGCGGGATCGAGGAGCTGGAGAAGCGGCGAGGCGAGGAAGAGGTCACCTTCGAGTGGCTCGCCGAGCAGCTTCGTACGTTCGTCGATCTGAATCCCGACTTCGAGGTGCCGGTCGAGCGCCTCGCGACCTGGCTGGCCCGTCTGGACGACGAGGACGAGGACGAGTAGGGCTACTCCCCGCCGGGGCGGCCTTCGCGTACGCGGTCGTACGCGAGTCCCAGCGCCCCGTGCGCCATCAGGAGCACCCCGGCGAAGGCCCAGCCGCCGCTGCGCCGGGCCGCTCCCCACAGGGCGAGCGGCAGTCCGGCCGCGAGCTGGGCGCCCGCGAGCGCCCGCGCCCGCGGGCCCCGCACCCACGGTCCGAGCCGGCTGCTGTCCACCGCGCCCAGGTCGACCCTGACCGCGTCGCGCCACCCGGGCCACTCGATGTGCTCGGCCCCCTCCCACGCCTCGCTCCCCTTCGCGCCCGGGGCGAGTCCGGCCGGGAGCGCGAGGCCGGTGCGGGTGAGCACGGCGAGCAGCCCGCGCAGCCGGGCCCGGGCGTCGGCGTCCGGGTCGGGGCGGGTGAGCGCTTCGAGCGACTGCACGTCCAGTACGGGGTCGAGCCCCAGCCGTTCGGCGAACGTGCGCATCGCCTCGTCCTCACCGGCCGGGGTGCCGTCCGCCAGCCAGACGTAGCCCACGGGGCGGCGGAACCCCGAGGCGAGCGTGTAGCCGGCCCGGTCGCCGTCCCACCACAGCGCGAGCACCGGCCAGGTGGAGCCGACGGCGAGCGCCGTGGCCCAGCCGCCCAGCACCCGGTCGACGGGCTCGGGCCGCTCGCCCTCGCCGGACCGGGCCGGGCGGCCGCCCTGCCAGGGCTCCCCCTCCGGTACGAGCGCGCTCCAGCCCGGTCCGGCCGGCGCGAGCAGCAGCGGTTCGCGCAGCAGCTGCGCGACCGGGCGCACGGCGTCCGGCACGGTCCGGCACAGCAGCAGGGCACCCACGGGTGAGGTCGCGTCCATGCCTCACACCGTAGGCCACCTTGTGCCGTTTCGTGGCGTTTTGTGCGCCCTGACCCTGCCCTCCTCGACCCCTTTCCTTGACTTCCCGAAGCCGCGATATATCGTGTTCTTCAAGAGACGCGATATGTTGCGTCGTCAGTGCTATCGGGAGGTCAGATCCATGCCTGTCTCGACGTGGGCCGTCGCCGAGCCTCGGAAACTGGCCTTCGAGGAACCCGTGACCGCGCTGAAGGTGCGCATCGTCAACGGCACGGTCAACGTGGTCGGCACCGACGAGCCGACCGCACGCCTGGAGGTCTCCGCCATCGACGGTCCGCCGCTGGTCGTGACGCAGGAGGACGGCGTCCTGACCGTGGCGTACGAGGACCTGGCCTGGCAGAACCTGCTGAAGTGGCTCGACCGGAAGGAGTGGCGCCGCACCGCGGTCGTCTCGCTCGCGGTCCCGGCCGGCTCCTCGGTGGAGGTCGGCGTGGTCGGCGCCGGGGCCTTCGTGTCCGGTATCCGGGGCCGTACGGAGGTGCGCGGCGTCACCGGTGACACCGCACTCGTCAAGCTCTCCGGGCCGGTCGGCGCGGAGACCGTGTCGGGAAGCGTCGAGGCCCAGTCCGTCACCGGCGACCTGCACTTCAAGTCGGTCTCCGGCGAGCTGACGGTGGTCGAGGGCGCGGGTGCCTCCGTGAAGGCGGAGTCGGTCAGCGGCGGCATGGTGCTCGACCTGGACCCGACCGGGAAGCCCACGGACGTCCGGCTGACCACGGTCTCCGGCGAGATCGCCATCCGGCTGCCGCACCCGGCCGACGCGCGGGTGGAGGCGAACACCGCGAGCGGTTCGGTCTCCAACGGCTTCGAGGACCTGCGGGTCAGCGGCCAGTGGGGCGCGAAGAAGATCACCGGCACGCTGGGCTCCGGCACCGGCACCCTCAGGGCGACGACCGTATCGGGGTCGATCGCGCTCCTGCGCCGCCCGCCGGCCGAGGAGGAACCGTACGAGTCGGCGCCGGCCGGAAAGGTGTTCTGACATGCCCCCCGTTTTCGCCCACGGCCGACTGCGGCTGTACCTCCTCAAGCTGCTGGACGAGGCTCCCCGGCACGGCTACGAGGTGATCCGTCTGCTGGAGGAGCGCTTCCAGGGCCTGTACGCCCCCTCGGCCGGCACGGTCTACCCCCGGCTGGCCAAACTGGAGGCCGAGGGCCTGGTCACGCACGCCACCGAGGGCGGCCGCAAGGTCTACTCGATCACCGACGCCGGCCGCGCCGAACTGGCCGACCGCACCGGGGAGCTCGCCGACCTGGAGCTGGAGATCCGTGAGTCCGTCTCGGAACTCGCCGCCGAGATGCGTGACGACGTGCGCGGGGCGGCGGGCAAGCTGCGCAGCGAGATGCGGGCGGCGGCCGACGAGTCGCGCCACACTCCGGGCGCCGCTCCGGGCGGCAAGGAGCCGTTCGGCGGGTTCGGGGACCTGGGCGACTTCACCGATCTGCGCGACGGGGAGGCGTGGCGCTCCGCGAAGGAGGAGCTGCGCAAGGCCAGGCAGGAGTGGAAGGAGCAGGCCCGCCGCGCGAAGGACGAGTCCCGGCGCGCCCGCCAGGACGCCCAGCAGGCCCGCCGCCAGGCGAAGGAGGCCCAGGACCGGGCGCGCGAGCAGATGCAGAACGCCGCCCGCCAGGTCCAGGAGCACTTCGCCCGGGGCGACTGGCCGGCCGGGGTCCGCGAGGGCCTGGCCGAGATCACCGGCCAGCTCGGCGGCTTCGCCCGTACGGGGAGCTGGGGGCCGTCCATCAAGCCGGACGCCGCCGGGACCGACCCCGAGTGGGGCCGGGAGACGGGGGGCACGGGTGACCCGGCCCGCGATCTGGACCGGCTGCTCGACCGCTTCCGCGACGAGATCCGTGACGCGGCGCGGGACCACGGAGTGACGGAGGCCCAGCTCACGCAGGTCCGCGGCCACTTGGCGACGGCGGCGGCGCATGTGGGTGCGGTGCTGCGGGGGGACGGGGTGAAGTAGACGCGGGCCGGGGTGCGGACTGCCCGCACTCCGGCCCCGTACGTCAGCCCGCCCTGCGGTCCTGGCCCGCGCCGCCGTTCCCGTAGAGCGCGCGCTCCACGCTGCCGTACGTCGCCCCGTGCTCGGCGAGCACGTCGGCGACCGGGCCGGGCATGGCGGTCAGGGCCAGCAGCAGGTGTTCCCCGCCGATGAACCGGTCGCCGCGCCCGAGGGCGACGCGCAGCGACTTCTCCAGGATCTTCTTGCCCTCCCGGGAGAAGGACGGGCCGTTCGACCACCGCCGCCGGCCTCCCCGGTCGCCCCGCAGGGCCCCTTCGCCGTGCGCCTCCTCGATGCGCGAGACGACGGCGGTGAGGTCGATGCCGATGTCCGCGAGGGCGTCGGCGTCGGCCCTGCTCATGCCGCCGCGCCTGCGGGCCTCGGCGAGCGCGGCGTCCACGGACTCCCTGCGGTCCGTGAGGCCGAGCGCGGTGATCGCGAAGGAGGCCCGGCCGCCGTCCTGGTCCAGCAGGGCGAGCAGCAGATGTTCCCCGGTGACCCGGCCGGCCCCGGCGCGCTCGGCGTGCTGCACGGCGCCGGTCACCGCGGCGCGGGCGTCCTTGGTGAATCGCTCGAACATCAATGCCTCCCGTACTTCTTGTGCACGGCCTGCCTGCTGACGCCCAGTTCGGCCGCGATCTCCTGCCACGACCAGCCCTTGGCCCGGGCGCTTCTCACTTGTACGGCTTCCAGCTGCTCCAGCAGCCGCCGCAGCGCGGCGACCGACCGCAGCCCCACCCGGGGGTCGCGGTCGCCCGCCCGCTCGGCGAGATCCGTTGCTTCGGTCATGATGTCAACTTACGTTGACACTCCGCCCATGTCAACCGTTGTTGACAGTGAGCACGATCTTCCCGAACTGGTCGCCCGCCGCGAGACGTTCGAAGCCCTCCCGGGCACGGTCCAGGGGCAGCACCTCGTCGATCACGGGGCGCACGCCGGTGGTGGCGCAGAAGGCGAGCAGGTCCTCCAGTTCGTCCTTGGAGCCCATGGTCGAGCCGACGACCTTCAGCTCCAGGAAGAAGATCCGGGTCAGCTCGGCGTGCGAGGGGCGGTCGCCGCTGGTGGCGCCGGAGATGACCAGGGTGCCGCCGGGGCGCAGCGACTTGACGGAGTGGGACCAGGTGGCGGCACCGACCGTCTCGATGACGGCGTCCACCCGGTGCGGCAGCCGCGCGCCCGCCTCGAACGCCTCGACGGCGCCCAGCTCGACGGCCCGCCTGCGCCTGGCCTCGTCGCGGCTGGTGGCGTAGACCCGCAGCCCGGCGGCCCGGCCGAGCACGATCGCGGCGGTCGCGACCCCGCCGCCGGCGCCCTGCACGAGCACGGAGTCCCCGGGGCGCACCCCGGCGTTGGTGAAGAGCATCCGGTACGCGGTCAGCCAGGCGGTCGGCAGGCAGGCGGCCTGCTCGAAGCTCAGCTCCCTGGGCTTCGGCAGCACGTTGTACGTGGGAACGGTGACCCGCTCCGCGAAGGTGCCCTGGTAGCGCTCGGTGAGGATGGACCGGGGCTCGTCGGGCCCGACCCCGTGCCCGGTCTGGCCGATGACGGAGTGCAGGACGACCTCGTTGCCGTCCTGGTCGATCCCGGCGGCGTCGCACCCGAGGATCATCGGCAGCTTGTCCTCCGCGAGGCCGACGCCGCGCAGGGACCAGAGGTCGTGGTGGTTGAGGGAGGCGGCCCGGACGTCGACGGTGGTCCACCCGGGACGGTCCTGCGGGGCTGGGCGGTCGCCCAGTTCCAGACCGTTGAGGGGGTGGGCGGGGTCCAGGCTGGCTGCGTAGGCGGCGAACATGCCGCCGACGATAGGGGGCGCCGTACTGACGCGTAACCGGCTGAGAGTGTGACGCGCCGCGCACCGGGGCGCCCGCGGCAGGCCCTGTCCCCTACCCGCCCCTACCCGAAACCGGGGCGCTGCCCCGGGCCCCGCTCCTCAAGCGCCGGAGGGGCTTGGTTTCGCGCAGGGGTGGGTTTCGGGGCTCTGCCCCGGACCCCGCGCCTCAAACGCCGGCGAAGCTGGTTTTTGCCCCTCGCCGCCGCACATCTGCGGCGACAGGAGCGACGATCAAGCCTCTCCGGCGATTGAGGAACGGGGGTACGGGGGCAGTGCCCCCGCAACGCCTCAGCGCCGGGCCACGCCCTCCGCCCGGGCCGCCGCCGCCACGGCCGCCGTGACCGCCGGAGCGACCCGCTCGTCGAACGGTGAGGGGATCACGTAATCCGCCGCCAGCTCATCGCCGACCACGTCGGCCAGCGCGTTGGCCGCCGCGATCTTCATGCCCTCCGTGATCCGGGACGCCCGCACCTGGAGCGCCCCGGCGAAGATCCCCGGGAACGCCAGCACGTTGTTGATCTGGTTCGGGTAGTCCGACCGGCCCGTCGCCACGACGGACGCGTACTTGTGGGCGACGTCCGGGTGGACCTCCGGGTTCGGGTTGGCCATCGCGAAGACGAAGGCGCCCGGTGCCATCGAGGCGACGGCCGCCTCCGGCACCGTACCGCCGGAGACCCCGATGAAGACGTCCGCGCCGGCGAGCGCCACCTCCAGGGGGCCCGAGATGCCCGCCCGGTTGGTGAGCTCCGCCAGCTCCCGCTTGACGTCGGTCAGGTCCTCGCGGTCCCGGCTGACGATGCCCTTGCGGTCCGCGACGGCCACGTCGCCGAGGCCCGCCTCCAGCAGGAACTTGGCGATGGCCACGCCCGCCGCGCCCGCGCCCGAGATGACGGCGCGCAGCTCGCCCAGGCCGCGCCCGGACAGCTTCGCGGCGTTGCGCAGGGCGGCCAGCGTGACGACGGCCGTGCCGTGCTGGTCGTCGTGGAAGACCGGGATGTCCAGCCGCTCCTGGAGCTTGCGCTCGATCTCGAAGCAGCGCGGCGCCGAGATGTCCTCCAGGTTCACCCCGCCGAAGGAGGGGGCGAGCCGGACGACGGTCTCCACGATCTCGTCCGCGTCGGTGGTCGCGAGCGCGATCGGCACCGCGTCCACCCCGCCGAACTGCTTGAAGAGGATGGCCTTGCCCTCCATCACGGGGAGGGACGCCTCGGGACCGATGTCGCCGAGGCCGAGCACCGCCGTGCCGTCCGTGACGACGGCGACGACCTGCGACTTCCAGGTGTAGTCGTGGACGAGCTCAGGCTGCTCCGCGATCGCGCTGCACACCTTCGCCACGCCCGGCGTGTACGCGAGGGACAGGTCGTCCCGGTCCCGGATCGGGACGGTTGACTGGACGGCCATCTTCCCGCCCCGGTGGAGCGCGAAGGCCGGATCGAACGGCTCGTCGGTGGTGCTGTCGGTACTGCTGTCGCTGCGAGGATTGACGATCTCCGCTGCCATGGTGTTGACCCCTTAAGTCTTCATCGTTTGAGGGTGGCCACTCCTGGTTGAGGAGGGGTGGGCGGACCCGCGTACGCGCCCTGCGCCTGGCGGTTGGCCCGCCCCGGCAGGGGGTGTTACGTACGCGCGGGCGCGCCGCACACGCGCCCTGAGCCCCGGATGAGGGGTGTAAAGGTCTTTCTTACCGGACGGACCTGGTCACGGACGAGTCCATATGCGCTCCGTGACATGACTCATAGTGGGCTGCCATTTCAACAGGTCAGCCTTGTGCCGGAGCAGAGTCCGGCACGCGAGACGCGCCGCAGATCCTCCGGTCGCGAGAAGCAAACCCCATAAAAGGTCCGGCCTTGGTGTACCGGCCTCAAGAGGTTCGGGGATCGCCCGTTACCCGATTTTGACATGCCGGGCCCCCTGTTCGGGCTAATCCGCATGGCAACATGCCGTAATCACACAAGGCGGCGACACTCGACGCCGTGTGCCATTACCGCCTGGCGAACCGTCCCCACCTGCCGGAGGAATTCGAACATGACCGCACGCTCCACCCGTCGTACGGCCGCGACGACCCGCATCGCCGCGGTCGGCGCCATCGCGGTCGCCGGCACCATGCTGCTGACCGCCTGTGGCGACCAGACGAAGAACAACGACTCCGGGTCGACCAAGGCGAGCACCGGCACGGCCTCCCCCGCCGACCTGCTCCCCGCGGACATCAAGTCCAAGGGCGTCATCCGCGTCGGCTCCGACATCGCCTACCCGCCGGTCGAGTTCAAGGACAAGTCCGGCAAGACCGCGGGTATCGACCCCGACCTCGGCGCCGCGCTCGGCAAGGTGCTGGGCGTCGAGTTCAAGTTCGAGAACGGCACCTTCGACACCCTCGTCACCGGCCTGCGCGCCAAGCGGTACGACATCGCGATGTCGGCGATGACGGACAGCAAGGAGCGCCAGGAGGGCATCGACCCGGAGACGAAGAAGAAGGTCGGCGAGGGCGTCGACTTCGTCGACTACTTCACCGCCGGTGTCTCGATCTACACCAAGAAGGGCGACGACCAGGGGATCAAGACCTGGGCCGACCTCTGCGGCAAGAAGATCGCCGTCCAGCGCAACACCGTCTCGCACGACCTGGCCAAGGACGAGTCCAAGAAGTGCGCCGGCGGGAAGAAGATCGCCATCGAGGCGTACGACACCGACCTGGAGGCCCAGACCCGCATCCGTTCGGGCGGCGCCGACGCCGGCTCGTCCGACTTCCCGGTCACCGCGTACGCGGTGAAGATTTCGGGCGGCGGCAAGGACTTCCAGATCGTCGGTGACCAGGTCGAGGCGGCCCCGTACGGCATCGCGATCGCCAAGGGCAACGACAAGCTCACCCAGGCCATCAAGGCGGCCATGGACGAGATCATCAAGAGCGGCGAGTACGACAAGATCATCGCCAAGTGGGGCGTCGAGGCCGGTGCGGTCACCGAGGCCAAGGTGAACGGCGGGTCCTGACCCGATCCGGCACTGAAAGGCATCAGCCGTGACTGACATCAAGAAGACGGGACCGGCCGACGAGCCGCCCGCATCCTCCGCCACGGCGGCGGCACCCGCACCGGAGGCCATCCGGGCCATCCCGGTCCGGCACTACGGCCGGTACGTCTCGGCGCTGGTCGCCATCGCCCTGCTCGCCTCCATCGTCTACGCCTTCAGCCAGGGCAAGATCAACTGGGGCGCGATCCCGGACTACTTCTTCGACGGCCGCATCATCGACGGCGTGGGGCAGACCCTGCTGCTCACCGCTCTGTCGATGCTGATCGGCGTGGCCGGCGGCGTCCTGCTCGCCGTCATGCGCCTGTCGAAGAACCCGGTGACCTCGTCCATCGCGTGGTTCTACATCTGGTTCTTCCGGGGCACACCCGTCCTGGTGCAGCTGTTCGTGTGGTTCAACCTGGGTCTGGTCTTCGAGTACATCAACCTCGGGCCGATCTACAAGGACTACTGGTCCAGCTTCATGACGCCGCTGCTCACGGCGCTCCTCGGGCTCGGCCTCAACGAGGCCGCGTACATGGCGGAGATCTGCCGGGCCGGCCTGCTCTCGGTGGACGAGGGCCAGACCGAGGCGTCGCACGCGCTGGGCATGAGCCACGCCAAGACCCTCAGGCGCGTCGTGATCCCGCAGGCCATGCGGGTGATCGTGCCGCCCACGGGCAACGAGGTCATCAACATGCTGAAGACGACCTCGCTGGTGGCCGCGGTGCAGTTCTACGAACTCTTCAAGAACGCCCAGGACATCGGACAGGCGTCCGGGGCACCGGTGGAGATGTACTTCCTCGCCGCCGCCTGGTACCTGATCATGACCTCGGTGCTGAGCGTCGGGCAGTACTACCTGGAGCGGTACTACGCGCGTGGATCGAGCCGCAGCCTGCCGCCGACCCCGTTCCAGAAGCTGAGGGCCACCGTGCTCTCGGTGGGCCGCCCGAAGGGAGGCATCGCATGACCGCGATGGTGAAGGCCGAGGGCGTCCACAAGTCCTTCGGCACCGCGCACATCCTCAAGGGCATCGACCTGGAGGTCGCCCCGCAGGAGGTCTTCTGCCTGATCGGCCCGTCCGGTTCCGGCAAGTCGACGTTCCTGCGGTGCATCAACCACCTGGAGCAGATCAGCGCCGGACGGCTGTACGTCGACGGCGAGCTGGTGGGCTACCGCCAGAAGGGCGACAAGCTCTACGAGCTCAAGGACAGCGAAGTCGCCCTGAAGCGCCGGGACATCGGCATGGTCTTCCAGCGCTTCAACCTGTTCCCGCACATGACCGCGCTGGAGAACGTCATGGAGGCGCCCGTCCAGGTGCGGCGCGAGTCCAAGGCGGTCGCCCGGGCCCGTGCCGAGCGGCTGCTCGACCGGGTGGGCCTCCGCGACAAGGCCGGGAACTACCCCTCACAGCTCTCCGGCGGGCAGCAGCAGCGGGTGGCCATCGCCCGGGCGCTGGCCATGGAGCCGAAGCTGATGCTCTTCGACGAGCCCACGTCGGCGCTCGACCCGGAGCTGGTCGGTGATGTGCTCGACGTGATGCGGGGTCTGGCCGAGGACGGCATGACGATGATCGTCGTCACGCACGAGATGGGTTTCGCCCGCGAGGTCGGCGACGCGCTGGTCTTCATGGACGACGGTGTGGTGGTCGAGTCGGGCCACCCGCGCGACGTCCTGACCAACCCGCACCACGACCGGACGAAGTCGTTCCTGTCGAAGGTGCTCTAGGCGGTACGGCGAAGGGCGGTACGGACCCGTCTGGTCCGTACCGCCCTTCCGCCTTCCCGGGGTCACTTCGCCGGCAGCAGCTCCGGACGCAGCATCAGCTCGCGCAGCTGCGCGCGGGTGAGCGGCGGGGACTTCAGCATCGGGCCCTGGACGACGTCGGCCTCGAAGCCGGTGCTGTCGCGTACGCCCAGCAGGGTGCCGTCCGCCAGGGTGAGCCGGGCGACCAGCTCCGGCCCCCACTGCGGGGTGCCGTCGCCGTAGTCCATGTCGTCGCTCCAGATGGTGAGCACCCGTCCGTCGGACAGCTCCTCGCGGACGCAGTCGGTACGGGCCGGCGCCCCCTTGTCCGCCTTGCACAGGTCCTCGGCGGGCGCGCCGCCCAGCTTCTTCCGCACGGCCTCCGCGTCCCTGACGTCGATGGTCAGATACCCGACGCCGCCGTCCTGGCGGATCTCGTACTGCCCGTCGAGCGGCCCGGTCGTGGAGGGTTCGGGCGGCGGTGGGGAGACATGCTTGATGATGTCGGCGAACGACACCTCTTCGACCGTGCCGGTCAGATGCGGCAGCAGCTTGAGCAGCCGCACGTCCCGCGGCGACTCACCGGGCTCCTGTGCCAGGGACGCCACGGACGAGGTCTGCGGGGAGTCCGGCGCCGAGGAGAGCTGGGGCACGAGGAACGCCCCGGCCGCCACCGCGCACACCGCCGTCACCGAGGCCGCGGTCCGGCGCCGCCACCGCACCCGGGCGGCCTTCGCGTAGACCGCCTCCGTGCTGACCACCGGCCGCCCCGCGTCCTCGGCAGCCCGCCCCAGCAGCTCACGCACGTCGTCGCTCATACCAATACCTCCGCCATCTCGGCGCGCAGCGCCGCCAACCCCCGAGCCGTGTGGCTCTTGACCGTGTTCTCCCGCATCCCGAGCGTCGCGGCCGTGGCCTCGACGCTCAGGTCCTCCCAGTAGCGCAGCACCAGGACCGCCCGCTGCCTGGGCGTGAGCCGGGCGAGCGCCGCCCGTACCGCCAGGCCGGTGTCGGTGTCGGGTGTCTCGGCGGCCCGCTCGGGCAGTTCCCCGTACGCCTGCTCGCGGCGCCAGAAGCGACGGCGGCTCGCGATGAAGGTGTTGACCAGGGTCTTGCGCGCGAACGCCTCGATATTGTCGAGCCGCCCGTGCCGCCGTCCGCCCAGCACGACCTTGACCAGGGTCGTCTGGACCAGGTCCTCGGCCTCGTGCCGGTCGCCGCAGAGCAGGAACGCGCTGCGGAACAGGGCGGTACGCCGGCCCTCGACGAAGGCGTGCAGCGCGGCGTGATCATCGCTCCGCATCCGGTTGTCCCTCCCCCGGCCCGCGGGTGCGGACCGTCTCACCCTTCCAGTGCGGTGGGCGGCACGGCGGGTTGCGGCGAACGCACGGGAATGCGGAGGGCGACCTCCCCCGTAATACCCTGTACGCTAAGCGACCCATTACGCCTGCTTCGCACCGCCCCTGGCCCGACGCCGTAAGGACATTTCGTGGAACTGGCCTATTACGCGGACTACGCCGTGCGCCTGGTCAACACCGAGCAGCCGGCCCGGAACAAGGACGCCCTCACCTCGGTCGAGGCGGTCCGGGACCTGTTCGGCCCCAGCGGCCAGGCGGCCCGGCGGGCGACGGAGGCGGACGTGACCCGGTTCCGTTCCGTACGGGCCCGGCTGCGCGCGGTCTTCGAGGCGGCCGACGCCGGGGACGAGCGGCTCGCGGTGGACCGGCTGAACTCGCTGCTGATGGAGTTCCCGGTCAGCCCGCAGATCTCCGGGCACGAGGAGCGCGACGCGGACGGCAGGCCGGACTGGCACATGCACCTGGCGGACCACCCGTCCAACGCCACCGCGGGCTACGCCGCGATCGCCTCCATGGGCGTGGCCTTCCACCTCACCTCGTACGGCGTGGACCGGCTCGGCCTGTGCGAGGCCGCGCCGTGCCGCAACGCGTACCTCGACACCTCGACCAACCGCTCCCGCCGCTACTGCTCGGACCGCTGCGCGACCCGTGCCAACGTGGCCGCCTACCGGGCCCGCAAGCGCCTGGAGACCGAGCGCGCCGCCGAGACCGGCCGCAGCGCGGAGACCGCCCAGGCCACCACCCCGCGCACCGAGCGCTGATCCTTCGTCAGTGGCCGGTAGCGCGCCCGGACCCGGGCCAGCACCAGCTCCTCGGGCACCGTCCCGTAGTCCGTGCTGTCCCCGCCCGCGTAACTGTTGTCCCCCAGCACCCACCAGCCCCCGGCCCTCCGCTCCACGGCCCGCTTCACCACCAGCAGGTCCTGCTGGAACGGGTGGCGCAGAATCACCACGTCACCGGGGCGCACCTCCGCCCCGTACTGCACGAGCAGCCAGTCCCCGTGATGGAGCGTGGGCACCATCGAGGGCCCCGTCACCTCCACCACCTGGAACGGCACCCGCCCCGCGAGCCCCCGCGCGGGCTGCTCGTCGGCCAGCTCCGGCACCTCCGGCACCTCCCTCATCTCCTCCCCGGTCCGTCCGGTACACCGTCCCTCACAGGATTTCGTACATTCGGCCACTGGTCCCACACTCATCCCGGACTTTTGGCCTAAGCCCCTGGGGGCACTCGCAAAAACACGCTTCTCACGGAGTAATGTCCCACCTGAGAAGACGATCACGAGGAAGGACAGCTCAATGCTTTCCCGCCTGTTTGCCCCCAAGGTGAAGGTCAGCGCCCACTGCGACCTGCCCTGCGGCGTGTACGACCCGGCCCAGGCCCGCATCGAGGCGGAGTCCGTCAAGGCCGTCCAGGAGAAGTACCAGGCCAACGAGGACCCGCACTTCCGGGCCCGCGCCGTGGTCATCAAGGAGCAGCGCGCCGAGCTCGCGAAGCACCACGTTTCGGTGCTGTGGAGCGACTACTTCAAGGCCCCGCACTTCGAGAAGTACCCGCAGCTGCACCAGCTGGTCAACGACACCCTGAAGGCCCTCTCGGCCGCCAAGGGCTCGACGGACCCGGCCACCGGCCAGAAGGCGCTGGACCTGATCGCGGAGATCGACAAGATCTTCTGGGAGACCAAGAAGGCCTGATCTCCCGGTTCGCAGCCGTCCGCACCCGGTCCGCAGGCCGCCGTACTCGGCGGTCGTCGCGGGCCGGGTGCGGTGTTCTCGTGGCCGCCCCCGCCCTGTTACGGGTAGTACGGCGTGTGCGTCACCGACGACAGTTTGAGGTACCGGGCGCCGTCGGCGGTGGCCCAGGTGGAGGCGTCCGGGTTGCCCGGCCAGTCGCCGCCGACCGCGATGTTGGCGATGAAGTGCATCCCGGTCCCGGGGGGTGCGGTGTACCAGGTGGTGCCCGTGATGACGCCGTCCACCGCGTAGTCGATGTGGTCGGGGAACCAGCTGAACGAGTAGGTGTGGAACGCGTTCGTCCAGCCGGCGGGGTTGGTCCGGGAGAACTGCTGCTGGGCGTTTCCGGCGCCATGGTTGGTCTGGTAGACGACGTTCGGGTTCTGCCCCACGATCTCCGCCGCGTCGAACTCCGGCAACCAGGGGTTGAGGTACGCCGCCCACACGGCGGGCAGGAGGCCTCGGCCGTTGGGCATGCTCGCGGTGAAGCGGTACGTGCCGTACCCGTACAGCGCCGACGACTCCACGCGGCCCGAGTAGTACACGCCGCCGCCGGCGCTGTACGCCTTGATGATCAGCGTGTCGCCCTCGTACCAGACGCAGTTCGGTGTGTACGTCTCCAGCTCGTTGTTGGGGGTCCACCTTCCGCTGATCTTGTTCCACGCCCTGACGTTCACGGGCGCGCCCCAGGAGGCGGCCCGTGCGCTCTGCGCGCCCAGCATCAGTGCGGGTGGCACGGCCATGGCGGCACCGAGTACGCGCCTGCGGCTCGGCATGTGCGGCATGTCGGTCATCACGTCTCCACTGCTTGGAGGAACGGGTGGGGGGAAAGGACCGGTGGGAGCGGTCCCACGGGCCGCTGACGCGGGACAATAGGAGACCGTGCGCCGGTGAACAAGACTCGGCGCAGAGTTCGGCACGTGCCCGGGGAAGTCGAACTCACGACTGCCCCGGTCCGGCCCGGCAGCTCGGGGGCGGCGTGGTACTCCTCGTGGAAGCCGGTGCAGGCCGGTGATCTCGCCCTCGAACATCACGTCGTCGACACGATCGGCCGACTGGGCGTCGGCGTTCCACCTGCAGATTTCTGTACGTGCACGCTTGTGCGCTTCCACACGGTCCAGCCACGCATGAGCCGCCTGATGCCGGACCTGAAGGGGGAGACCCGCTTCCAGGCCGGCGTACAGGCGGCTTCGCGTGGTTGGCTGAAACTGTGAGCGGCGGGGGCTTCCCGCACCCCTTCACCTGCCCCGGCGCTCCTTGAGGAAGACGCCCGCGAGGGCGGCTCCGGCCAGGACCAGCGCCGAGTTGACCAGGACGGCGACCGAGACCCCGGAGAGCACGCCGGACGGGCCGGTGTCGCCGAGGGCGGTCATCCGGGCGGTGGTGATCGCGCTCATGACCGGGATGCCGAGGGTGATGCCGACCTGCTGGGTCATCGTGGCGAGGCCGGTCGCGAGGCCCTGCTCCTCATCGGGGAGGCCCGAGGTCGCGGTGACCATGAAGCCGACGATCATCAGCATGTTGCCGACGCCCCCGACGAACGTGGCGGCCAGCAGGAGCCAGATCCAGCCGCCCGAGGTGCCGAGCGCGACCAGTGAGAGCGTGGCGAGCGCCTGGACGACTCCCCCGGCGACGATGGCTCTCCGGTTGCCGAAGCGGCCCACCGCCCGGCCGCCGAGCGTGCCGCCGATCACGGTGCCGATGCCCAGGACGCCGAAGGCCAGTCCGGTCGCGAGGGGCGTGTAGCCCAGGACCTCCTGGAGGTAGAGCGTGAGCAGGAAGACCAGGGAGGTCTCGGTGACGAAGGCGATGAGCCCGGTGGCGTTGCCCCAGATGACGCTGCGGCGCTTGAGGATGCGTACGGGGACGAGCGGCGCGGTCGCCCGCTTCTCCACGAACCAGAAGGCGACGAGCAGGGCGAGACCGGCGAGGAGTGCTACGAGGGTGGCGGGCGTGGTCCAGCCGGTCGCCCCGGCCTGGGTCAGCCCGTAGACGAGGAGCAGCAGTCCGCCGGTGACGGCCGCGGCGCCGGGAACGTCGAGCCGGGGGCGCACGGCGGGGCGGGAGTCGGCGATGACGGCCGGGGCCAGGGCGACGACGAGGGCGGCGACGGGGACGTTGACCAGGAAGGCCCACCGCCAGGAGAGCAGGTCGGTGAGGAGCCCGCCGAGGATGGCGCCCGCGGTGAACCCGGCGGACATCAGGGCGCCGTTGAGGCCCAGGGCGCGTTCGCGCAGCGGGCCCTCCTTGAACGCGGTGGTCAGCAGGGCGAGCCCGGCGGGCGTGACGGCGGCGGTGGCGAGGCCCTGGAGCACGCGGGCGGTGAGCAGGACCTCCGGCGAGGCGGCCAGACCGCCCAGCAGCGAGGAGAGGCCCAGGACCGCCATGCCCCCGATGAACAGGCGCTTACGGCCGACGAGGTCGGCGACGCGGCCGAACAGCAGCGTGAATCCGGCGGCGGCGAGGGCGAACGCGGTGGCGACCCACTGGAGGTCCTGGAGCGCGAAGCCGAGACCTTCCCCGACGACGGGCAGCGCGACGTTCAGGATCGAGAAGTCCACGGCGATCATGAACTGGGCGCCGAGAAGCAGGGTCAGGACGAGCTTCTGACGTCCGGTCATCCGGGTCGGTGGCGGCGGTACGGAGACAGTGGGCGCGGGGCGTGACGGGGTGCGGCTGGGCGCGGACATGGTCGTCCCTCCTCGGACGGAAGCTAAACGGTTCCGTGGTTCCGTTAAGATGGAGTGACCGTAGCAGAAGAGAGCTCTCTAATGGAACTGGAGACCCGTTATGGCATCCGAGGGTGTGGAGCCCGGCACCGTACGGCCCGGCGGCCGGACCGCCCGCGTGCGGGAAGCCGTCCTGCGCGCGGCGGGCGACGCGCTGGCCGAGCACGGCTTCGACCGCCTCGACCTCGCTGATGTGGCGCGCCGCGCGGAGGTCGGCAAGACGACCGTCTACCGGCGCTGGTCCTCGCCCACCGGTCTCATCGCGGACCTGCTGGACGACATGGCCGAGCAGTCGTCGCCGCGCGCGCGGACCGGCTCACTGGCCGGTGACCTCAGGGCGAACGCCCGGCTGGTGCTGAAGACGCTCACCGATCCGCGCCAGGGCGCGCTGTTCCGCTCGGTGATCGCGGCGGCGACCTGCGATCCGCGTACGGCCCAGGCGCTGCACCGCTTCTACGCGATCCGGGTCGAGGAGTGGGCCGGCTGTGTCACCGAGGCCGTCGAGCGGGGCGAACTGCCGTCCGGCACGGACCCGGACGAGGTCGTACGCGCCGTCTCCGCGCCGCTCTACTACCGGCTGCTGGCGAGCGGCGACCCGCTGGACGAGGCCGCCGCCGACCGCGCCGCCGACGCGGCGGTCCTGGCGGCGAAGGCGGGGGCGTACGTGAGGTGACGGCGGGGGCTCCACGGCGGAAGGCCCACGGAGGCGGGCTCGGCCTGCGCGGAGGCGGGCTCGGGGCCCCGGGCCGGCCCGCCCCGCCCTCACTCCGTGAGTGCCGCCCGCAGCCTGGCCGCCCACGGGTGGTCCGCACCCTCGGCCAGCGTGATCGTCTCGGCCAGCCAGGCGCGCCCGTGGTCGTCCAGGACCGGCAGCGCCGCCTCGAAGTCCCGCTCGTCCTTGGGCCTCCGGGACTTGGACTTGTAGAGGAGCTGGATCTCGGGCGCGAGGTACGGGACGCCGTGCGGGGAGACCCGGCCCAGCCGCCCCAGCGGGAGGCGGACCCGGGGGTCCCGGCGGAACACCCAGTCGTCGCCGTCCGTGTCGTCCAGCATGAACTGCAACCGCCACGGCTCGTCCGGGCCCGGCCGGCACCAGATGTCGTGGACAGCGGCGGGCAGGATCTCACCGGGGCGCCAGGGCCGCAGCGTGCCGGGCGGATCGGCGGCCCACCACTCCCAGCCGGACAGGACCCGCTGGGCCTCCGCCTGGTCGCGGCGCAGCAGGAGCACGTCGATGTCGCCGTGCTCCCGGTACGCGCGGCCCACCGCGAGCTCGACCGCGTAACCACCGGCGATCCACCACGGGGCGCGCAGCGGGGCGAGCAGGCGGACGGCCTCGGCGAGCGGCGGCGGGTTCCAGGGGCCCCACGGGGTCTCCGTACGCATGCCGGGTCAGCCCTGTCGCAGGAGGTGGCGGTAGCTGTCGGGGTGTTCGCGCAGATAGGTGGCCAGGTCCATGGCGGGGCGGCCGGTCAGTGTCGGCACGGCGTCCGAGACGGTTGCCATCTCCCCGGCCGCGATGGCCTCGTACGAGGTGACCCAGCCGGCCACCTCCCAGTCCTGGGCCCCGTATCCCGCCCGTGAGGCGTACGCCTCCTCGCGGGTCTCCGGCACGTAGGTGACGGCCCGTCCGGTGACCCGGCTCAGCTCCTCCGCCGCCTCGGCGAGCGTGAACGCCTCGGGGCCGGTCAGGTCGTAGGTGCGGCCGTCGTGCGAGAGGCCGGTCGCGTCGGTGTCCGCGAGGAGCACGGCGGTCGCCGCGTCGGCGATGTCCTCGTGGGCGACGGCGGCGACCCGGCCGTCCCCGGCGGGGCCGCGCAGCACGCCGTCGGCGCCGGTCATGGCGGGGAGCCCGGCGAGATACCAGCTGTCGCGCAGGAAGGTGTACCGGACGTCGGCGGTCCGGATGTGCGCCTCGGTGTGCCAGTGGTCCCGGGCGAAGGTGAAGGTCGCGTCGGGGGCGGCGCCCAGGAAGGAGACGTAGACGATGCGTTCGACGCCGGCCGCGACCGCCGCGTCCACCGCCGTCGTGTGCTCGCGGACCCGGTCGGGGCTCTCGTGCGCCGAGACGAGGAACAGGGTGTGGGCCCCGGCCAGGGCGCGCCGCATGGCCTCGCCGTCGCCGTAGGAGGCGGGTGGTGCGAGGTCGGCGCCGGGAAGGCCGGGCAGCCGGGACGGGTCGCGGCCGAGCAGCCGGACGGGGACGCCGGCCCGGGCCAGCCGGGCGGCGACGCGACCGCCGAGCGCGCCGCTCGCCCCCGTGACGGCGGTGGGGGGACCGCTGGTGACGGCCCCGGACGCGGGGTCGGTGGCGGGGCTCATGCGGGGGTGCCCTCCTCGGACGGCCAAGGGCGCACCTCGACGACCGCGTCGACGGGAAGCGGCCCGTAGATGTGGGGGAACTCCTCGCCGCCGGGCGAGGCCGCCTCGTACCGCAGGGGCGCGGTGAGCCGGCCGGGGTCGATGACGAGCACCACGAGCTCCTGGTCGGCGGCCCCGGCCCGGCTCTCCGCGCCGTACAGCATCTCGGCCACGCCGGGAAGCTGGTGGGGCAGCGAGCAGTGGATGAAGCCCTCTTCGTGCAGGGTGCGGCCGCGGGTGGACATCTCGTACGTCCCGATCCCGCGGGCCGCCTCCCAGAGCGGTCCTTCGGTGAGGTGCAGCAGTTCGGCCATGGGCCGAGGCTAACGCCGCGACGGGCCACGCGCCGGAGCCTGTGGATAACCCCTCGCCGCGTCGGCGCGGCGGCCGCCTCCTCAGTCCGCCAGCAGCTTCGCCTCCGTCTCCGGGGCGAGGCCCGCGGCGGGACGGTCGGCCCGCTGGGGTGCCTCGCCGCCGATCTCGCGCAGCCAGGCCCAGGTGTCCGCGACCGTTTCCTCGACCGGACGGCAGCGCAGCCCCTCCGCCAGGGCGCGCCCGACGTCGCCCTGGTGGAGGGTGTCGTACAGCTCCCCCGGCGGCAGCCACACCGGCAGCTCCGTCCACGGCTCGACGCCCGCCGCGAGGATCTTCTCCGCCGGGGTCCAGCGCAGTCGGGCGTCCGAACCGGTGGTGCGCACACAGGCGTCGAGCAGACCGCCCATGGTGGTGTGCCCCGGCCGGCTGACCAGGTTGTACGGACCGTGCAGCCCGCGCTCCGCCGCGTCGAGCACCCAGTCGGCGAGGTCGCGCACGTCGATGTACTGGATGTCCGTGTCGGGGGTGCCGGGGGCCAGGACCGGGCCGCCGCGGGCGATCCGGTTCAGCCACCAGGGCAGCCGGCCGATGTTCTCCCAGGGGCCGAGGATCAGGCCCGCCCGGGCGAGGAGGGCGCGGTCGCCGAAGGCGTCCTGGGCGGCCAGTTCGCCGCCGCGCTTGGCCAGGGCGTACGACTGGTCGGCACCGGCGTCCGGCGAGGCGCCCGTCACCACGGGGCCGTCCTCGGTGAGGCCGGCCGGGGCCGGGTAGTCGTAGACGGAACGGCTGGATATGTATGTGTAGCGGGCGGCCCGGGTGGAGAGCAGGCGGGCGGCGTCGCGCACCGCCGAGGGCGCGCCGCTCCAGGTGTCCACGACCAGGTCCCAGGTGGGGTCCCCGCCGTCCGGCGCCCCGGCGGCGGCGAGCGCGGCCAGGCCGTTGCCGGCGGTGCGGTCACCGAGGATCTCGGCGGTCCCGGGCGGGGGCGCGTGGTGGCCCCGGTGGAAGACCGTGACCTGCCAGCCGCGCGCGAGGGCCGCCTCGGTCACGGCCCGGCCGACGAACTGCGTACCGCCCAGCATCAGAAGCCTCATGCCTCCGACTCTGCCCTGTCGCTGCCCGGTCCGGAACGGCCCACGCTCTCGGCTGAATTACCCGGAGGCGGGAACTCCCCGGGCAGGCCGCCGGTCCGGCCTCCCGCCCCGGCCTCAGGAGCGGGCGAGCGGGCTGCGGTGGCGCAGCAGCCACTGGTGGTATCCGGCCACCCGCCGCGCCGCGTCCCGGTAGGCGGCCTCCAGTTCCGCGTAGACCGCCGTCATGTCCGCGCCGGGCCGGGAGACCAGGAGCAGCCGGACCGCGAGCGGGTCGTCGCGGAGCGGGCGGATCGCCATGTCGTCGCGGGGGCCCGAGGTCGGCTGGCAGGGGGCCACGGCCTCGCCGAGGACGACGAGGGAGGCGGCGGTGAGGTAGTCGCCGTGCAGCACGACGGGGGCCAGCCCGGCCTGGCTGAACATCCGGCGCAGGCCGTCCCATTCGCCGTCCACCGTGGGGTCGACCATCCACCGGTCGGCGGCCAGGTCCGCCAGGTCGACCACGGGCAGCGCGGCGGCCGGGTGGTCGCGGGCCATGGAGACGAACTGCGGTTCGCGGTCCACCAGGACCCGCTGTTCCAGCCCGTCCGGGACGGTGAGCGGGCAGCCCTCCACCTCGTGCACGAAGGCCACGTCGAGCCGGCCCGCGTCGACCGCGCGGAGCAGGGCGCGGGCGGAAACGTCCACCCTCAGCGAGATGTCGGTCCCGGGCAGGCTCAACCGCAGCCGGCGCAGCCAGCCGCCGATGACCCGGCTGGCGGTGCAGCCGATGCGCAGCCGGGGCCCCTCGGCGGCCGCGGCCTCCGCCTTCGCGTCGCTGACCAGGGCGCTCAGGCCGTCGACCAGGGGGCGGGCGCGGCTGAGGACGGCGCGGCCGAGGAGGGTGGGGCGGCAGCCGGTGCGCTCCCGGCTGAAGAGTTCGGCGCCGAGCGCGTTCTCGATCCGGCGCAGCTGGGTGGTGAGCGCGGGCTGGCTCACGCCCAGGGTGCGGGCGGCCCGGTGCAGGCTGCCGGCGTCGGCGATGGCGCACAGCGCCCTGAGGTGTCTCACCTCAAGCTCCATGGTGCCGAGATTAGGGCGGCCGGCCGGGCCGCACCATGGGCCGTAACCCTGTCAAAGGCGGGCGATTCACCGGGCGTTGGGCATGCGAACCGCAGGTGTGCACGGGATGTCCACACACCGGTGATAGGGCCGTGTTATCGCCGGCTGACATCATCCGCGCGGGCTCCGCTTCCCCGACACTCGCTGCGTACCACCCCCGTCCGAGTCCGATCATCGGACGGGGTTCCTCTGACAGGTAACTGGTAGGAGACCCCCCACATGAGACACCCCAGGACCGTCATGTCGGCCGTGCTCGGACTCGGCCTCACCCTCGCCGCGCTGGGCGCGGGACCGGCGATCGCCGCTCCGGAGGCGGCCGCCACGGCCGCGCACGTGGCGTACTCGGCCAAGTCCGCCTCGCACGAGGACGCCGCCGCCAACAAGGCGTTCTTCGAGGCGGTCGCGAAGTCGGTGGCCGAGAAACGGGCGGCCAACCCCGGCGTCCAGTCCGTCACCATCGTCTACAGCGCCGCCAACGCCCCCAGCTTCCGTACCCAGATAGCCAACAGCGCCTCGATCTGGAACAGCTCGGTCTCCAACGTCCGGCTCCAGGAGGGCTCGAACCCCGACTTCGCGTACTACGAGGGCAACGACTCCCGCGGCTCGTACGCGAGCACCGACGGCCACGGCAACGGCTACATCTTCCTGGACTACGCGCAGAACCGGCAGTACAACTCGACCCGCGTCACCGCCCACGAGACCGGGCACGTCCTCGGTCTGCCGGACCACTACTCGGGGCCGTGCAGCGAGCTGATGTCGGGCGGCGGTCCCGGCACGTCCTGCACCAACCCGTACCCGAACGCCAATGAGCGCAGCCGGGTGAACTCCCTGTGGCAGTACGGCTTCGCGGCCGCGCTCACCAAGGCCGGTTCCTGACCGGTCCCGCGCGCACCGACGGGCCGCCTCGCAGGACGGGGCGGCCTGTCTCCGTGGTGCCGTGGGTCAGCCGGTGCCGTATTCGGTACGGATCAGGGTCAGCAGTTCATCCATCGTGAGGCCCAGGCCCCTGGCCTCGCCGACGGTCTCGCGGACCCGTTCGAGGAGGCGGGCGCGGTGCGGGGACGCGCCGTCCGCGATGGCCGCGCCCCGGCCCCGGCGCAGCTCGATCAGGCCCTCCTCGCGCAGCCGCTGGTAGCCCCGCAGCACCGTGTGCACGTTGACGCCGAGCGATTCGGCCAGGACGCGGGCGGCGGGCAGCCGTTCACCGGGGGCCGCCGCGCCGTCGGCCACGGCGCGCCGCACACAGGCGGCGATCTGGTCGCCGAGCGGCACGGTGGAGGTGGGGTCGACCCGGAAGAGCATGGTCAGTGGTCCGTTCGGCGCTGGTCGATCAGGGTGTTGAGGAGCGCGGCCCCGGTCACCGAGTCGTCCACGGTCACCGCGAAGTCGCGGCCGTTCGTCAGCCGGGCCACGATGCCCTCCCCCGACCGGATCATGACACCGCTGCGTCCGGGCCGGATGCGGTACCCCCAGCCGCCGTACTCGGTGAACGGGCTGATGTCACGGCTGGCCGCCGCCTCTATCCGGTCCAGCGGGACCCGGACGCGCGGCCAGGGCAGCAGCCCGGAGACGGTGATCCCGCGCCGGTCCACGGTGACGTACGGGCGGGCGAAGGTCGCCATGAGCAGTCCGAGGACGAGGGGCAGCACGGCGAAGGGCCAGCTGGTCGTGAACAGCATGGCGATGCCGGTCCCGATGACCAGGAGCGCCGTGAGCGGCAGCCACCAGGACCCGGCACCCCTGGCCCACCCGGCGACCTCCCCGGCGCCCAGCGCGACGCGCTCGCCGCCCGCCCCGGGTCCGTCGTCCACGACCGGTTCGGGGGCGGGCGTCAGCGCCGCCACGAGGTACCCGAGCCCGAAGGCGACGACGCCCGCCCCGAAGGCCGCGGCCATGTGCCACATGGGGAAGTGGACGTCCTGCCCCCGGCCCTGCGCGTCCTCGACCGCGTCCACGTTGATGAGGAGGACAGCCCCCATGAGGTAGCCGAGGAAGGCGGCGACGGCGTACCCGGAGGCGACCAGCAGGCGGTGTGCCGTGCCGGCGAACTTCCCGAACCCCGCCATCAGCGTCCACAGGAGACCGATGCCGAGCAGGACGAGTGTGGTGACGACCAGGTACGAGGTCCGGCCGGCGTAGTCGTCCACCCGGCCGTTGCTCACGAAGTGGCTGGCCAGCTGCGCGGGCAGCCGGTCGCGGCGGGTGGCGAAGAGCAGCAGGTCGACGGCGAGCGCGAGCAGGAACGGCAGGGCGGTGAGCACCACGCGGCCGACGGATTTCAGGTTCATCAAAACCTCCCTTGTTCGCATGTTAGTAGAACAATGAAGGTGACGGCAATGCCGTAGGGGTACGTGGGCAGGGGACGCGGGACGCGGTGGGCGGCCCGGCGCCCGTCCGGTCAGGCCGTTTCGAGCGGGAACGCTCCCCGGTGGCCCGTGCCGGCGCCCTCCGCCGGCCGGGGTTCGAACTCCCGGCAGCTCCAGACCTCCTGGACGAAGCCGGTCCGCCGCTCCCACAGCCCGAGCACGTCCTGCTCACCGGCCGTGCCCCGGTACGCCTCCTTGGCGCCCCGGAAACAGGCGAGCCCGCCGGAGAGACCGCGGCCGGGCGCCGGACCCGGGGCCGGGAAGTAGTCGGAGAACGCGCAGGCTATGCAGGTCCGCAGACGGACCCCGGGCGGCAGCTCCCGCTGGATCGTCGCCAGCGCGGACCCGAAGTCGCTCTCGGCCCGCTGCGAACCGAAGGCCGCGCCGCCGAACCGGAGTTCCAGGTACAGATACGGGTCGGGTTTGCGCAGCGAGAGCAGGCAGCTCAGGGTCGCCTGCCGCTCCACCCCCTCCGCCACGACGGGGAACGGCAGGTCCCACTCCAGGACGCAGTCGCCCAGCACCCCGTCGGCCAGCGCGAACAGCCCCTGCTCCGCCGGGCCGGCCGCCACCGGGCGCAGGCCGTCGAAGCTGCCGCCCTCGAAGTCCACGCCCCGGACGCGGAGGCGGAGTTGCTGCCCGTCGGTGGTGAGGATGACGGCGTCCGATCCCTGCCGGTCCCGGTACCACCCTGCCCACGACTCATCTGTCATGAGCAGGGACTGTAGCCCCTGCCTCCGACACCGCCCCTGTCGCCCTCCGCTTGGCCGCCGCCGCCCCTCGGCACCCCCTTTCGGCCGGCGGCTTGTCAGTGCTTCCGGCGGGTCACGAACTCGGCCAGGGCCAGCAGATCGCCCGCCGCCGAGAGGTCCGGGACCGCCCTGGACAGGTGGTGCACGGCCCGCGCCATGCGGTCCGCGGCGCAGCTCTGCGCCCAGTCCCGGCCGCCCGCCCGGTCCACGGCCTCAGCGGCCCTGCTCACCTCGGCGCGGGTGTTCATCGCGCCCCGGTACAGCTCGGCCAGCTCCGCCGCGGCCGGGCCGCCCGCGGTGAGCGCCGCCACCACCGGCAGCGACTTCTTGTGGGCGCTGAGATCCGCGCCGACCGGCTTCCCGGTCTGGGCCGGGTCGCCCCAGATGCCGATCAGGTCGTCGATCAGCTGGAAGGCCAGACCCGCCTCCCGGCCGAAGCCGTCCATGGCCCGGACGGCCCGCTCGTCGGCGCCCGCGTAGAGCGCGCCCAGGGCGCAGGCGCAGCCGAGCAGCGCGCCGGTCTTCGCCGTCGCCATGGTCAGGCACTCGTCCAGCGACACCTGGTCCGGGTCGCGGTCCTCGAAGGCGCAGTCGGCCTGCTGGCCCGCGCAGAGCTCGATGACACAGGTCGAGAGCCGGGCCGACGCCTCGGGCGACATCGCTCTGCCGTCCTCGGCGAGCAGCCGCTGGGCGAGGGCCAGCATCGCGTCGCCGGCGATGACCGCGTCCGGGACACCGAACACCGTCCAGGCGGTGGCCCGGTGGCGGCGGGTGTGGTCCTCGTCGATGACGTCGTCGTGGAGCAGGGTGAAGTTGTGGACCAGCTCGACGGCGACGGCGGCCCGGACGGCCTGCTCGGGATCGCCGCCCAGTGCGCGGGTGGCCGCCAGGACGAGCGCCGGTCTGATCGCCTTGCCGGCGCCGCCCGCCGCCGGGCTGCCGTCGGCGTGCTGCCAGCCGAAGTGGTACATCGCGACCCGCCGGATCGAGCCGGGCAGGGAGGCGACCGCCGCCCGCAGGTGCGGGTCCACGAGGGTCCGGGTGTACTCAAGGAGCGCCGCGGCCTCGTTTCCCTCGGTCGCGGCGTCTGTTCGGGTCATGGTCAATCGGTCACCCCTGTCGTTGCCGCCCCGGCCCCGGCCGCTGTCGCGGCGGGTCGGGGACGTGGGTGGTTGCTGGGAGCGCGGGCGGCCGGGGGCCCGGACCTCGTGACGAGGCCCGGGCCCCGCGGCTCAGCGCCAGCGGCTGACCTCGACGTTCTCCAGGACACCGAGGGCATCCGGGACGAGGACCGCCGCGGAGTAGTAGGCCGTCACGAGATAGGAGATGATCGCCTGCTCGTCGATGCCCATGAAGCGGACCGAGAGGCTGGGCTCGATCTCGTCCGGGATGCCCGTCTGCTGGAGGCCGATGACACCCTGCTCGGACTCGCCGGTCCTCATGCAGATGATCGACGTGGTGCGGGCGTCGCTGACCGGGATCTTGTTGCAGGGGAAGATCGGGACGCCGCGCCAGGCCGGCACATGGTGCCCGCCGACGTCCACGCTCTCCGGGACGAGGCCGCGCTTGTTGCACTCCCGGCCGAAGGCGGCGATGGCGCGCGGGTGGGCGAGGAAGAGCTTGGAGCCGCGCCGGCGCGAGAGCAGTTCGTCCATGTCGTCGGGGCTCGGCACCCCGTCGTGCGGCTGGAGCCGCTGGCCGTAGTCGCAGTTGTTGAGCAGGCCGAACTCGCGGTTGTTGATGAGCTCGTGCTCCTGGCGCTCGCGCAGCGCCTCGACCGTGAGCCGCAACTGCTGCTCGGTCTGGTTCATCGGCTGGTTGTAGAGGTCCGCGACGCGGCTGTGGACCTTCAGGACGGTCTGGGCGACGCTCAGTTCGTACTCGCGCGGCTGTGCGTCGTAGTCCACATACGTGTGCGGGACGACGGCCTCGCCGACGTGGCCCGCGGAGAGGTCGATCTCCGCCTCGCCGTACTTGTTGGTGCGCTGCTGCGGGACGGACAGCAGCCCGGCGAGGTGGCTGCGCAGCGAATCGGCCCGTTCCGCGAGGTTGAGCACGTCCGCCCGCCGGAGCGTGAGCACCGTGCACGCGGTGACGGCGCGGGCGGTGTACTCCCAGACGGCGTCGCCCTCGATGAGGGAGTGGTCCCCGAAATAGGCCCCGTCCGCGTGGACCCCGAGCACCGTCTCGTCCCCGTAGAGGCCGGTGCCGACCTTCTCGACCTTGCCGTGTGCCAGCAGGTAGACGCGGTCCGCCGCCTCGCCCGCCGTGGCCAGGAGCTGCCCGGCGGGGATCTCGCGCTGCTCGCACCTCCGGGCCAGCTCGGCGAGCACCTCCTCGTCCCCGAAGTCCCTCAGCGCCGGCAGCTCCCCCAGCTCGGCGGGGATGACCGCGACCCGGTCCCCGGTCTGCACGAACGTGACACGGCCGTCCCCGACCGAGTAGCTCAGCCGGCGGTTCACCCGGTACGTGCCGCCCTGCACCTGGACCCACGGCAGCATCTTCAGCAGCCACCGGGAGGTGATCTCCTGCATCTGCGGAGCGGACTTGGTGGTCGTCGCGAGGTTCCGCGCGGCCGCCGTGCCGAGACTCTGCTGCGGCGGCACCTGCGCGTTCTGAACCTCTTCACCAACGGACATGTGTCGTCCTCTCGATCTATCGGCTGACCTGCGGGAAGAACACTTCCAGCACGAGGACGGGGCACGCCATTACACAAAAGAGTGTGACTAATCGGGCTTTGGGCGGGGCACAACGCTGCGCGATGCCCACGCGGCGCCCATGCCATGCTCCCCGCCGGCTTAAATTTGTATCCGGAATGCCGATTACCTAATCTGGCCACCATGCGGCTGACCAAGTTCACCGACGTCGCCCTGCGCGTCCTGATGCGCCTCGCCGTCGTGAAGCACGAGGAGCCGCCGACCACCCGCGAGGTGGCGGCGACCATGCAGGTGCCGTACTCGCACGCCGCGAAGGTCGTGGCCCGCCTCCAGCACCTCGGCCTGGTCGAGGCGCGGCGGGGCCGGGGCGGCGGGCTCACCCTGACCGAGGCGGGCAGGACGGCGTCGGTCGGCGCCCTCGTCCGCGCGCTGGAGGAGCCCGGCGACGTGGTCGACTGCGAGGGCTCCACCCCGTGTCCGCTGCGGGCGGCCTGCCGGCTGCGGGGCGCCCTGCGCGAGGCGCAGAACGCCTTCTACGCCTCCCTGGACCCGCTCACCGTCGCGGAGTTGACCGCCGCGCCCACCGGCCCCCTGCTGATCAGCCTCGGCGCCGGGCCGCCGCCCGGGGACTGACCCCCGCCGCACCGGGCCGCCGGCCCGGTGCCTACACTGCCGTTAAATGCGCATCCAAGATGCCAATTCAACATCCGAGGAGTCACCGATGCTCTCCGAGTCGTCCACCGCCACCGTCCGCGCCACTCTGCCCGCCGTCGGCGCGGCCATCGGGGACATCGCCGATCTCTTCTACCGCAAGCTGTTCGACGCCCACCCGGAGCTCCTGCGCGACCTGTTCAACCGGGGCAACCAGGCGTCCGGCGCCCAGCGCCAGGCGCTCGCCGGCTCCATCGCCGCGTTCGCGGCCCAGCTGGTCGAGCAGCCCGACACCCGCCCGGACGTGATGCTCAGCCGGATCGCGCACAAGCACGCCTCGCTCGGTGTCACCCCGGCCCAGTACGACGTCGTCCACACCCACCTCTTCGCCGCGATAGCCGAGGTCCTGGGCGAGGCGGTGACCCCCGAGGTCGCCGCCGCCTGGGACGAGGTCTACTGGCTGATGGCCAACGCCCTGATCGCCATCGAGGAGCGGCTGTACGCGGAGCAGGGCGTCGTCGCCGGGAACGTCTGGCTGGAGTGGGAGGTCGTCTCGCGCACCGAGGAGACCGACGACGTCGCCCGGTTCCGCATCCGCCCCGCCGACGGCTCGCCGGCCCCCGCCTTCCGCCCCGGCCAGTACGTCTCCGTCCAGGTCGAACTCCCGGACGGCGCCCGCCAGATACGCCAGTACAGCCTGACCGGCGCCCCCGGCTCGGCGCTCCGCTCGATCACGGTCAAGCGGGTGCACGGCAACGACGCCCCGGACGGCGAGGTCTCCCGCCACCTGCACGACCGGGTCCGCGCCGGTGACCGGCTCCGGGTCTCCGCCCCGTACGGCGACCTCGTACTGAAGTCCGACGAGGCACCGCTGCTGCTCGCCTCCGCGGGCATCGGCTGCACCCCGATCCTGTCGATGCTGGAGCACCTCGCGGAGTCGTCGCACCGCGCCCCGGTCACCGTCGTGCACGGCGACCGCTCCCCCGCCGACCACGCGCTGCGCACCGACCACACCGCGCTCACGGCCAAGCTGCACGACGCCGCCGCCCACTTCTGGTACGAGAACCCGGAGGCCGGCCACCCCGCCGACCGCACCGGGCTCGTGGACCTGAGCGGCCTCGTCGTCCCCTCGGGCACGCACGCCTACCTCTGCGGCCCGCTGCCCTTCATGCGGTCGGTCCGCACCCAGTTGCTCGCCAAGGGCGTCCCGGCCTCCGACATCCACTACGAGGTGTTCGGCCCCGACCTGTGGCTCGCCTCCTGATCCGGGAGATGTCCGGATCGGATCGCACAGGATCCGAACAGGGCCCCGCCGTCGCCCCGCGACCGGTCGGGGCCCTTCCGGCCGGGTAGAACCGCTCCAGAACGCACCGAAGGAGCCGGCCATGTCCTCACCCATGTCCGCGAGCGCTTTTCTCGCCGCCCTCAAGAAGGAAGGGCTCACCGTCGTCGAGGTCGGCGACTGGCGCAGCCACAACCGCGACCACAAGGGCCCCTGGGGCCCCGTGAACGGTGTGATGATCCACCACTCCGTCACCGAGGGGACCGAAGCCACCGTACGGGTGTGCCGCGACGGCCACCCCGACCTGCCGGGGCCGCTCTGCCACGGCGTCATCGCCAAGGACGGCCGGGTCCACCTGGTCGGCTACGGCAGGACCAACCACGCGGGGATGGGCGACGGCGACGTCCTGCGCGCCGTCGTCGCGGAGAAGAAGCGCCTTCCCCGCGACAACGAGACCGACACCGACGGGAACCGGCACTTCTACGGCTTCGAGTGCGAGAACCTGGGCGACGGCAAGGACCCCTGGCCCGACGTCCAGCTCGAAGCGATCGAGAAGGTCTCCGCGGCCATCTGCCGCCACCACGGCTGGACCGCCCGCTCGGTCATCGGCCACCGCGAGTGGCAGCCCGGCAAGGTGGACCCGAAGGGCTTCGCGATGGACGACATGCGCGACCGCGTCCACGACCGCCTGAAGTGAGCCCCGGGCGGCGCCCGCCGCCACAATGGAGCACATGTCCTCCCCGTCTCCCGAATCCCGGCTGCGCCCGCGGCTGCCCTCGCCCGTGCAGCCGGCCGAGGACGAGCGCTTCGCCCGGCACGGTGTGACGCTGCTGCTCAAGCGCGACGACCTGATCCACCCCGACCTGCCGGGCAACAAATGGCGGAAACTCGCGCCCAATCTGGCTGCCGCCGCCGGACGGCCCGTGCTCACGTTCGGCGGCGCGTACTCCAACCACCTGCGGGCCACCGCCGCCGCCGGCCGGCTCCTCGGATTCCGCACCGTCGGAGTCGTACGCGGTGACGAGCTGGCCCACCGCCCCCTGAACCCCTCGCTCGCCCGGTGCGCCGCCGACGGCATGCGGCTGCACTTCGTGGACCGGGCGACCTACCGCGCCAAGTCCGACCCGGCGGTCCTGGCCGGGCTGCTGGACGCGTACGGGGACTGCGAGGTCGTCCCGGAGGGGGGCAGCAACGCCCTCGCGGCCCGGGGCTGCGCCGCGCTCGGGCGCGAACTGCGGGGCGTGGCCGACGTGGCGGCGGTGGCCTGCGGCACCGGCGGCACCCTGGCCGGGCTCGCCGCCGGACTCGCGCCGGGGCAGCGCGCGCTCGGCGTCCCGGTCCTGCGCGGCGGCTTCCTGGGCGAGGCGGTGCGGGAGCTCCAGCGGGACGCGTTCGGCGGTCCGGCGGGCGACTGGTGGCTGGACGAACGGTTCCACTTCGGCGGCTACGCCCGTACGACACCCGCCCTGCACGCCTTCGCAAACGATTTCGAGGACCGGCACGGGCTGCCCGTGGAGCGACTGTATGTGGCCAAAATGCTGCACGCGCTCACCGTGCTGGCCGAGGAGGGCGCCTTCCCCGCCGGGACCACCGTCGCGGCGGTGATCACCGGCCGCCCGGACGAGGACGCTCAGCCGTCCTCCCGGTAGGCCGCCGCCTCCTCCAGGTCCAGGCGGCGCAGCAGGGTCCGCATCATCTCGTCGTCGATCCTGCGCTCGTCCCGCAGCCGTACGAAGACCTCACGCTCGGTCTCGATCATCTCGCCGGCCAGCCGCCGGTAGGTGTCGTCCGCCGATTCACCGGTGACCGGGTTGGCCGCGCCCAGGCGTTCCCACACGGCGTTGCGGCGGCGCTCCAGGACGGTCCGCAGGCGGTCCGCCAGGGGCTCGGGCAGCCGATTGCGCTCGTCGGTGAGCAGCTCGTCCAGGCGGGCTTCGGCGGCCGTGGACGCCTCGTTCTGGGCCTGCGCCTCGGCCAGCGTGTCGGCCTGCCGGTCGCGGCCCGGAAGCTTCAGCACCCGCACCAGGAGCGGCAGCGTGAGCCCCTGGATCACCAGCGTGCCGATGACGGTGGTGAACGTCAGGAACAGCACCAGGTTGCGGGCCGGGAAGGCCGAGCCGTCGGCCGTGACGAGTGGGACGGAGAAGGCGATGGCGAGCGAGACGACCCCGCGCATACCGGCCCAGCCGACGATCAGCGGTGAGGTCCAGTTCGTGCCGGGTTCCCGCTCCCTGACACGCCGCGACAGCCACCGGGGCAGGTACGTCGCCGGGTAGACCCAGACGAAGCGGACGACCACCACGGCCAGGAAGACCAGCACCGCGTATCCGAAGGCGTCCGTCACGGAGTACGTGCCGAGCCCCTTGAGCACGAACGGCAGCTGGAGGCCGATCAGCGCGAACACGGCGGACTCCAGGACGAAGGCGACCATCTTCCAGACGGCGGCCTCCTGGAGCCGGGTGGCGAAGTCGACCTGCCAGGAGCGGTGGCCCAGGTACAGCGCGACGACGACCACCGCGAGCACCCCGGAGGCGTGCACCCGCTCGGCCGCCGCGTACGCCACGAACGGGATCAGGAGCGACAGGGTGTTCTGGAGCAGCGGCTCCCTCAGGTGGGTGCGCAGCCAGTGCAGCGGGACCATGAGCAGCAGGCCGGCCCCGACGCCGCCGACCGAGGCCAGGAGGAATTCGCCGATCCCGCCGCTCCAGCTCACGCCCTCGCCCACGGCGGCGGCGAGCGCCACCTTGTAGGCGGTGATCGCGGTGGCGTCGTTCACCAGGGACTCGCCCTGGAGGACCGTCGTGACGCGCGCGGGCAGCCCCACCCGGCGGGCGATGGCCGCGGCGGTGACGGCGTCCGGCGGGGCGATCACGGCCCCCAGCACCAGCGCGGCGGTCAGTGGCAGATCGGGCACCAGCAGATACGCCAGCCAGCCGACCGCGACCGTCGCGAACAGCACGTAGCCGACCGACAGCAGCGCCACGGGCCGCAGGTTGGCCCGCAGGTCCAGGTAGGAGCTGTCCACGGCGGCCGTGTAGAGCAGGGGCGGCAGCAGCAGGGGGAGCACGATGTGCGCGTCCAGGGTGTACGACGGCACCCCCGGCACGTACGAGGCGATCAGGCCGACGGCGACCAGGAGAAGGGGGGCCGGCACCGGGGTGCGGCGTGCGAGGCCCGCGGTCGCGGCGCTGCCCGCGACCAGCGCCACCAGGGGCAATGCGTCCATCTCATGATCCTCGCATCCGTCGTAACCTGGCCACCATGAGTGGTTGCCCGCATGTACCGGACCTGCCGTGCCCCGAGCCCGCGCCGCTGGGTGACACCTGTCCCGAGTGCCTGGCGGCCGGCACCCACCCCGTGCAGCTGCGGCTGTGCCTGAGCTGCGGCCACGTCGGCTGCTGCGACTCCTCGCCCGGGCGGCACGCGACGGGGCACTTCGAGCAGACCGGCCATCCGGTCATGCGGAGCTTCGAACCGGGCGAGAACTGGCGTTGGTGCTTTGTCGACGGTTCGATCGTCTGACGTCCGGGTACGTCAAACCGGCGCGCGTTGTTCGTAATTGAGCGACGCAGACCCCTAGCCACTGTGTGTACTCATGGACCTACCATGAGTGACAGCCGCGGGTGGGGGTTCCGGCGACACGGCATCATGGATCGCGATAGCGTCGCCGGACCGAGAACCGAAGACGTACCGCATGGCTCCGGGCGCCCTTCCCGGAACCTCGAATGAGTTTGTGCCACCTTGGAGGTGAGGGTGTCCCAGATCGCAGGCGAGCCCGGGAATCAGGACTTCGTAGAGGTCCGGCTGCCCGCTGCGGGTGCCTACCTGTCGGTGCTGCGCACGGCCACGGCCGGTCTCGCAGCACGCTTGGACTTCACTCTCGACGAGATCGAGGACCTTCGCATCGCGGTCGACGAGGCGTGCGCGATCCTGCTCCAGCAGGCCGTGCCCGGCTCCGTCCTGAGCTGCGTATTCCGTCTCATCGACGATTCACTCGAGGTGACGGTCGCGGCCCCGACCACGGACGGCCGGGCCCCGGAGCGCGACACCTTCGCCTGGACGGTGCTCTCCGCGCTGGCCGGGAAGGTCGACTCCTCGGTCGCCGACGACCGTACGGTCAGCATCAGCCTGTACAAACAGCGCGGCGCGGGACCCGGGCCGGCGTGAGCAACGGGAACGGGGACGGTCCTGTGCGGGACGAGACGATCCGACCAGGGGTGGTGCGTGCGGCAGGCATCCCGGATCAGCAGGCCCTGCCTCATCCGGTGGACGGGGCGGACCTGCCCCGTGCGGTGGACGGGGCGGACGGGCCCGCCGGCATTACGGTCGCGGTGGAGCAGTCGCAGGCGGAGCGGGCAGGCCAGATGAGCGAGCACGGGCACCACGATCCAAACGACCGCAGCGGGGCGCGGGCGTTGTTCATCGAGCTGGGCAAGCTCCCCGACGGTTCGCCGGAGCGGGCCGAGCTGCGCAACCGGCTGGTGCGGATGCATCTGCCGCTGGTGGAGCACCTGGCCCGCCGCTTCCGCAACCGCGGGGAGCCGCTGGACGACCTGACCCAGGTCGCCACGATCGGGCTGATCAAGTCCGTCGACCGGTTCGACCCGGAGCGGGGCGTCGAGTTCTCGACGTACGCGACGCCGACGGTCGTCGGGGAGATCAAGCGCCACTTCCGCGACAAGGGCTGGGCGGTGCGGGTGCCGCGCCGCCTCCAGGAGCTGCGGCTCTCGCTGACGTCGGCGACCGCCGAGCTGTCCCAGCTGCACGGCCGTTCCCCCACGGTGCACGAGCTGGCGGAGCGGCTGGGGATCTCCGAGGAGGAGGTCCTGGAGGGCCTGGAGTCGGCCAACGCGTACAGCACGCTCTCGCTGGACGTGCCGGACACGGACGACGAGTCGCCGGCCGTGGCGGACACGCTGGGCTCGGAGGACGAGGCGCTGGAGGGTGTGGAGTACCGGGAGTCGCTGAAGCCGCTCCTGGAGGACCTGCCGCCGCGCGAGAAGCGGATCCTGCTGCTGCGGTTCTTCGGCAACATGACCCAGTCGCAGATCGCGCAGGAGGTCGGCATCTCGCAGATGCACGTCTCGCGGCTGCTGGCCCGCACGCTGGCGCAGCTGCGCGAGCGGCTGCTCGTGGAGGAGTAGCGGGCGCGGTGACGCGGAAGAGGCCGCCGGGTCGTCCCCGGCGGCCTCCTCGTGTCTCCGGGAGCCGTCAGGCGTCCTCGGTGTCCGCGTCGGGCGTCGCGCCCGGCCTGCGGATGCCGAGGGCCTCGATGGTGGCGGGCCTGACCAGCTGGTAGAGCGCGGTCAGGGCGACCGCCGCGAGCACGATGCCGGCGGGGATCAGCCCGCCGTGGGAGCGCAGCAGCGTCCAGGCCACCGGCAGCGCGATGATCTGCGTGATGAGCGCGGGGCCCCGGCTCCAGCTGCGGCGGCGCAGCAGGCCGCGGGCGGCGAACAGCGGGATCAGGCCGAGCGCGATGACGGTCAGCCCGCCCATCTCGGCCTGCTCGGGGCTGTCGGGCCGGCCCAGCAGGCCCATCACCAGCATGTAGATCCCGCCGATGACGAGGGCCGCGCCTTCGAGGCCGCTGATCGCGGCCACCAGCGTGATCCTGGCCGGCTTCGCCGGCTCGGCCAGGGGCGAGGGCGCGTTCTGCTGAGTACTCACCCTTGCAGGTTGGCATCCCGGCCCCGGCGAAGGAAAGCCGGGGTGGCGCGCGCCACCGCCGCGCCCCCGCGCCGTCACCGAGCGTGAGGTCCGGCGGGCAGGACTTCGGGGGTGTACCTCGCGGTAGGTAGGCTGGCTGTCATGCGCGCACTTCTTGTGGTCAATCCAGCCGCCACCACCACCAGTGCGCGGACCCGTGACGTGCTGATCCACGCGCTGGCGAGCGAGATGAAGCTGGAGGCCGTCTCCACGGAGTACCGCGGGCACGCCCGCGACCTGGGGCGGCGGGCCGCCGACAGCGACGACATCGACCTCGTGGTGGCGCTCGGCGGCGACGGCACGGTCAACGAGGTCGTGAACGGCCTGCTGCACCGGGGCCCCGATCTGGACAACCTGCCGAAGCTGGCCGTGGTGCCCGGCGGCTCCACCAACGTCTTCGCGCGGGCCCTCGGACTGCCCAACGACGCGGTGGAGGCGACCGGCGCCATCCTGGACGCGCTGGCGGACCGGACCGAACGCACGGTCGGCCTCGGCCTCGCCGCGGGTACGCCGGGCACGGAGGACGAATCCGTTCCGGAGCGCTGGTTCACCTTCTGCGCCGGCCTCGGATTCGACGCCGGGGTGGTGGGCCGGGTCGAACAGCAGCGGGAGCGCGGCAAGCGTTCGACCCATGCCCTGTACGTGCGTCAGGTGGTCCGGCAATTCCTGGAGGAGCCGCACCGGAGACAGGGCGTGATAACGCTCGACGTGCCCGGCGAGGAGCCGGTCACCGATCTCGCGCTTTCCATAATCTGCAACACGTCACCCTGGACGTATCTGGGGAACCGGCCGGTGTACGCGGCCCCGAAGGCGTCCTTCGACACCGCCCTGGACGTGCTGGGCCTGCGGAAACTGTCCACGGCGGCGGTCAGCCGCTACGCCACCCAGCTGCTCACGTCGAGCCCGGAGAAGGGCCCCCGGGGCAAGCACGCGGTTTCACGGCACGACCTCACGGACTTCACCTTGCATTCAAAGGTGCCACTGCCCTTCCAGATGGACGGTGACCACCTCGGAGTGCGTACGAGTGTGACGTTCACAGGCGTACGCCGTGCACTGCGTGTGATTGTGTGAGTGGAAGGGACCAAAGTCCTTTAACTCGAACGTTTGGACTGGCTTCCACCCTCTAGAAGTACGGCTGTGACCTAGCCGACACCGAGGAATCAAAAAAAACTTTCCTGAAGGGGTTGTATCCGTCGCCGAGGTTTGCGAATCTCTACATGGCGATCGGGACGGCCCGCAACAACGGCCTCCACTGAGAGCCAGAACCCCTCCTCACTTCACAGGACCACAACCAGTTCATCTGGGCGTCGGGCCTCCACCTGTGGGGGGATTCGTGAAAGCGTTCACATTCACAAGCCACAGTACGTACACCAAGGAGAGGTAGCAGCCATGGACTGGCGTCACAACGCCGTTTGTCGTGAGGAAGACCCGGAGCTGTTCTTCCCCATCGGCAACACCGGTCCTGCGCTGCTGCAGATCGAGGAAGCCAAGGCCGTCTGCCGTCGCTGCCCCGTCATGGAGCAGTGCCTGCAGTGGGCGCTCGAGTCCGGCCAGGACTCCGGCGTCTGGGGTGGCCTCAGCGAGGACGAGCGCCGCGCAATGAAGCGCCGCGCCGCTCGCAACCGGGCGCGCAACGCCAGCGCCTGACCGACGCCACCGCTACGAACCTCAGCGCAGGCGGCGCGTACAGCGCGTACGCACCACCCCGCCCCCCGAGTCGCAGCGCGCAGTACCCCCGAAGCGCATGCTTGACCGAAGAGCCCGGACCGTTCACCAACGGTCCGGGCTCTTCGGCGTGTACGGTGCCGCTACTTCTCGTTGCTGACCGGGAGGTCGAGCACGACCTGCGTCCCGCGCTCCGGTGCCGGCACCATGCCGAACGTGCCGCCGAGCTCGCCCTCGACCAGGGTGCGGACGATCTGGAGGCCGAGGTTGCCGGCCTTCTGCGGGTCGAACCCCTCGGGCAGACCGCAGCCGTCGTCCTGGACGGTGATGAGCAGCCGCCCCTCGGCGGGCGAGCCGCCCCGGACCGCCGACACCTCGACGGTGCCGGACTCCGCGACGGAGAAGGCGTGCTCCAGGGCGTTCTGCAGGACCTCGGTGAGGACCATCGAGAGCGGCGTCGCCACCTCGGCGTCGAGTATGCCGAAGCGTCCCGTGCGGCGGCAGGTCACCTTGCCCGGCGAGATCTCCGCGACCATGGCGATCACCCGGTCGGCGATGTCGTCGAACTCCACCCGCTCGTCCAAATTCTGGGACAGCGTCTCGTGCACGATGGCGATCGAACCGACGCGCCGCACCGCCTCGTTGAGCGCCTCGCGGCCCTGCGCGGAGTCCATCCGGCGGGCCTGGAGGCGCAACAGGGCGGCGACCGTCTGGAGGTTGTTCTTCACCCGGTGGTGGATCTCCCGGATGGTGGCGTCCTTGGTGATCAACTCGCGCTCGCGGCGGCGCAGTTCCGTCACGTCACGCAGGAGGACGAGGGAGCCGATGCGGACCCCCTTGGGTTTGAGCGGGATCGCGCGGAGCTGGATCACCCCGCCGGCGCACTCCACCTCGAACTCGCGGGGCGCGTAACCGCTGGCCATCTTGACCAGGGCCTCGTCCACCGGGCCCCGGGACGGGGCGAGTTCGGCGGTGATCTGGCCGAGGTGCTGGCCGACCAGGTCGGAGGCGAGGCCGAGGCGGTGGTACGCGGAGAGGCCGTTGGGGCTGGCGTACTGGACGACCCCGTCGGCGTCCAGCCGGACGAGGCCGTCGCCGACGCGCGGGGACGCGTCCATGTCGACCTGCTGGCCCGGGAAGGGGAAGGACCCGGCGGCGATCATCTGGGCCAGGTCCGACGCGGACTGGAGGTAGGTCAGCTCCAGCCGGGACGGCGTGCGGACGGTGAGGAGGTTGGTGTTGCGCGCGATCACTCCGAGCACCCGGCCCTCCCGGCGCACGGGGATCGACTCGACCCGTACGGGCACCTCCTCGCGCCACTCCGGGTCGCCCTCGCGCACGATCCGGCCCTCGTCCAGCGCGGCGTCCAGGAGCGGGCGGCGGCCGCGCGGAACCAGGTGGCCGACCATGTCGTCCTGGTAGGAGGTCGGGCCGGTGTTGGGCCGCATCTGCGCGACGGAGACGTACCGCGTGCCGTCGCGGGTGGGGACCCACAGGACGAGGTCGGCGAAGGAGAGGTCGGAGAGCAACTGCCACTCCGAGACCAGCAGGTGGAGCCACTCGAGGTCGGTGTCGCTCAGAGCGGTGTGCTGGCGTACGAGGTCGTTCATGGAGGGCACATGTGCGAGCGTACCCGTGGATGCGCGGCGGTCCGAACCGGAAGCGCCGCCCGTACGTGCGGTGAACCGGGGCCGACATCGGCACCGCGCATGGATGGACACGGCCCAGTGGTCTAGTCCACAATGTCTGCTGTAGAACCTCCGCTCTCCCCGCACAGGAGAGCGGACCGAGGTACCCGCGCTCTCTGCCCTGACTGCGCCGGTGCCTCTCCCCCGGCCGGGGGCACCGCACACCGTCGGCCGGACCGGCCGCCCGCGAGGGCGGCCCTGCTCCGGGCTGCGGTGCTGGTCGGGCTGAGGGTCCCGGCCCGGCGCCGCGGCCCGCGGGTTTCTCCGGACCTCAGCGGGTCTCGGTGACCTTCGCGAGCGCACGCGGCGCGTCCGGGTCCTGACCGCGGGCGATCGTCACCTCGTACGCCAGCATCTGGAGCGGCAGGATCTCCAGGACCGGCTGAAGTTCCTCGGGGACCCCGGCCGTCGGCAGCACGAACCCCGCGGACGCCGCCGCCACCTGGGCCTCGGGCCCGACGACGAAGAGGTCGGCGCCCCGGCCGCGCAGCCGGTCCAGGACGGGCTGGAGGGCCTCGCCGCCCCGGCCGTCGGTCACCACGGCGATGACCGGCGAGATGTTGTCGACCATCGCGAGGGGACCGTGCAGCAGGTCGGCGCCCGAGTACGAGAGGGCGGGGATGTAGCTCGTCTCCATGAGCTTCAGGGCGGCTTCCTTGGCCGTGGGGTAGCCGTATCCCCGCGAGGTGATGACCATGCGCTCGGCGAACCGGTAGCGCGAGGCCAGGGCCCTCACCTCGTCCTTGCGGGCGAGCACCTCCTCCGCGAGCTCCGGCAGGACCCGGGCCGCCGCCCCGTCGCCGCCGCGCAGCCCCTCCACGAACAGGTACAGCGAGAGCAGGGACGCGGTGTACGTCTTGGTGGCCGGCAGCGCCTTCTCCGGCCCGGCCAGGATGTCGATGTGGTACTCGGAGACGGCCGCGAGCGGTGAGTCCGGATTGTTGGTCACCGCCAGCGTCACCGCGCCGGCCTCCCGGGCCGCCTTGGTCGACGCCACCAGGTCGGGCGAGCCGCCGGACTGGCTGACGGTGATCACCAGGACGTCGCGGAGGTCCGGCTTCGCGCCGTACGCCGTGGTGGTGGACATGGAGGCCAGCCCGCAGGGCAGCCCCAGCGTGATCTCCAGCAGGTACTTCGCGTAGAGCGCGGCGTTGTCGGAGGTGCCGCGGGCGGTGAGCAGGACGAAGCGCGGATTCCTCGCCGCGATCCGCCCCGCGGTCTCGCGGACGGCGGGTGCGCCGCGTTCCAGGATGCGGCGGAGCATCGCGGGCTGCTCGGCCATCTCGCCGGACATGATGCGGCCGGGCCGCTCGCCGTCACCGGCCGGGTACGTGGCGGACATGTCTGGTGCCTCCCGGGTCTCGCGATGCCTCGCCCAAGTCGAACACGGGGCCCGTGGAGGCCGCCAGCGGGCGGCGGCCGGTGGGGCGCCCGCGTACCGGTACGGGCCCCTCGGAGGCGGACCGAGTCTGCTAGATTGGAACCTTGATTGGTCTATACCACATATCGTCACTCTCGATCGGATCGGCAGGCCCCGCGTGGAAGTTGTCATCGTCCCGGACGCCAAGGCAGGCGGCGAACTGATCGCGGGGGCCATCGGCGCCCTGCTCGGCCGCAAGCCCGACGCCCTTCTCGGCGTTGCCACCGGCTCTACCCCGCTGCCCATCTACCAGGCCCTCGCGGACATGGTCCGCTCCGGGGCCGTGGACGCCTCGCGCGCCCGCGTCTGCCAGCTGGACGAGTACGTCGGGCTGCCGGCGGGCCACCCGGAGTCGTACCGCTCCGTGGTGCTCCGCGAGGTGGTCGAACCGCTCGGGCTCTCCGAGGCCGCGTTCATGGGCCCCGACGGCTCCGCCGAGGACGTCCAGGCGGCCTGCGAGGCGTACGACAGGGCGCTGGCCGAGGCCGGCGGCGTCGACCTCCAGCTGCTGGGCATCGGCACCGACGGACACATCGGCTTCAACGAGCCCTGCTCCTCGCTCGCCTCCCGCACCCGGATCAAGACGCTCACCGAGCAGACCCGGGTCGACAACGCGCGCTTCTTCGACAACGACATCGACCAGGTGCCGCACCACGTCATCACCCAGGGCATCGGCACGATCCTGGAGGCCCGCCATCCGATCCTGCTCGCGACGGGCGAGGGCAAGGCGGACGCGGTGGCCGCGACGGTCGAGGGGCCGGTCGCCTCGATCGTGCCCGCATCGGCGCTCCAGCTGCACCCGCACGCGACCGTGGTGGTGGACGAGGCGGCGGCGTCGAAGCTGAAGCTGGCGGACTACTTCCGCGCGACGTACGCGGCGAAGCCGGCCTGGCAGGGGCTGTAGTCCGCACGCGAGAGGGCCGGGACACCGTGGTGGTGTCCCGGCCCTCTCGCGTGCGCGGGTTACGCGGAGGCCGTGATGATCTCCGCAGCCGCCTGGCCGCAGACGCGGGCGGCGCCGTGCGTCGCGATGTGCAGCGCTCCCCGGGGCCCGGCCTGGGGGACGCCCATCTCGACCACGATCGTGTCCGGGCGCGCCGCGAGCAGCGCGTCCAGGGCCTCGCTCATCCACGCGTGACGGTGCGCGTCGCGGACCACGGCGACGATGCGCCGCTCCCCCGCCGCCCGCAGCGCGGCCTCGGCCGGGGCCGCGGAGTCGCCGTCGTACGTGTCGGTCTCCGTGCCGGGGACGAGCCGGGCCAGCTCGGCCGCGACGCCCCAGGGGGTCTCGTCGCCGACCGCGATGTTCGCGACCGGGGTGAAGGCGGCCACGTACGCCGGCCCGGTGAGCGGTGCGGCCTCGCCGGTCACCTTCACCGCGCGGCGGGCGGCGACCAGGCCGACGTCCGAGGCGATGCCGGTGCTCCGTGCGGTGCCGGGCGCGGTCCCCTCCTGTGCTGCCGCGCCCGGCTCCCGTACGGCCCCCCTGGCCTCCCGCGTCCAGGACGCGAGGGCCCGCACCCGTGCGGCGGCGTCGGCGAGCCGCTCCTCGGGAAGTTCGCCGGAGCGCACCGCCGCGACGAGCGCGTCGCGCAGCCGCAGGACGGTGCTGTCGTCGTCGAGCCCGCCGCCCACGCACAGGGCGTCGGCACCGGCCGCGACGGCGAGGACGGAGCCGCGTTCGATCCCGTACGTCGAGGCGATGGCCTGCATCTCCACGGCGTCGGTCACGATGAGGCCCTGGTACCCCAGTTCCTCGCGCAGCAGACCGGTGAGGATCTGGGGGCTGAGGGTGGCCGGGCGGTGCGGGTCGAGAGCGGGCAGCAGGATGTGCGCGCTCATCACCGACTTGGAACCGGCCGCGATGGCCGCCCGGAAGGGGACGAGCTCCCTGGCGTGCAGGGTCTCCAGGTCGACGTCGATGCGGGGCAGCGCGTGGTGCGAGTCGACCGCGGTGTCGCCGTGCCCGGGGAAGTGCTTGGTGCAGGCGGCGACTCCGGCGGCCTGGAGGCCCTCGACGTACGCGGCGGTGTGCCGGGCGACCAGGTGCGGGTCGGCGCCGAAGGAGCGGACACCGATGACGGGGTTGCCCGGGTTGGAGTTGACGTCCGCGGACGGGGCCCAGTTGAGGTTGACCCCGCACTCGGCGAGCCGGCGGCCCAGCTCGTGGGCGACGGCCCGGGTCAGCTCGGTGTCGTCCACCGCGCCGAGCGCCAGGTTGCCGGGGAAGGACGAGCCGTGCCGCACCTCGAGGCGGGTGACGTCGCCGCCCTCCTCGTCGATGGCGACGAGGACGTCGTCCCGCTCGGCCCTGAGCTGGGCGGTGAGCGCGGCGAGCTGCTCGGGCGTCTCGATGTTGCGGCCGAACAGGCCGACGGAGGAGAGCCCTTCGCCGACCCGGCGCAGCAGCCACTCGGGCGCCGTGGTGCCGGTGAAGCCGGGCTGCAGCACGGCGAGGGCGTCACGGGTGAGGGTGTCCGTGGTGGAGGTGAGGGTGGTCATGGGGCGGCGTTATCCCTTCACGGCGCCGGAGGTGAGACCGGTCGCCATGTGCTTCTGCACCAGCAGGAAGAAGGCGACGACCGGAATGGCGATCAGCGTGGACGCGGCCATCAGCGCTCCGTAGTCGATGCCTCGCGAGGTCGTGAAGTTCATCAACCACACGTTGAGGGTGTACTTGTCGTTGTCCTGGAGGACGACGTAGGCAAGCAGGTACTCGTTCCAGGCCGTGATGAGCGAGAAGATCGAGGCGGCGGCGAGGCCGGGGGCCAGCAGCGGGAAGGTGATCCGCCAGAAGGCGGCCATCCGGCTGCATCCGTCGACCATGGCCGACTCCTCCAGTTCCTGCGGGATGTTGATGACGAAGCCGCGGATCATCCACGTGGCGAACGGCAGCGTGGAGACGAGGTAGATGACGATGACGCCCCAGTACTCGTTCAGCCCGCCGAGGTCGTTCAGCTGGATGTAGATGGGGATCAGCATCGCCGTCGGGGGCAGCAGCTGGACGACGAGCAGCACGATCATGAAGAACTTGCGGCCGCGGAACTGGAACCGGCCGATGGCGAACGCCGCGATCGTGGCGAGCAGCATCCCGCCCAGCACGGCGACGCCGCAGACGATCAGGCTGGACTCGATGGCGGTGCCGAAGTTCGGCTGCTTGATGGCGCGGGAGAAGTTGTCGAACGTGATCGACGACGGCCAGAGGGTCTGGTCGTAGCTGCGGATCTCCGCGTTGGGGCGCAGCGCGCTGATGACCAGCCAGTAGACCGGGAAGGCCATGAGCACGAAGGCGACGAGGCCGGCGATGTTGTAGCCGAGCCGCCTCTTCTTGCGGTCCGGGCGGAGGACCTGGGGGGTGGAGGTGCTCACTCGACCTCTCCGATCTTGAGCAGCTGGCGCAGGTAGTACACGGCGACGCCGGACAGCAGCAGGACCGTGATGAGCGAGATGGCGGCGCCCTGACTGAACGAGTTGGACTCGAATGCCTTCTCGAACGAGTAGATGCCGAGGACGGAGTACTCCGGCTCGGGCTTGTTGCCGCGCATCAGGAAGATCTGGGCGAAGACGTTGAAGTCCCACAGCACGGAGAGGGTGGCGACCATCTGGAAGACGGGCTTGATGACCGGCCAGGTGACGTAACGGAAGATCCCGAGCGTTCCGGCCCCGTCCAGGGACGCGGCCTCCTCCAGTTCCTGGGGGACCTGGGTGAGCGCGGCGTAGAGGGTCACGGTGACGAACGGGATGGCCCCCCAGACGACGACCGCGCCGATGATGACGAAGCCCTGCTTCGGGTCGAGGAACCAGTTGTGGCCCTGCGCGTCGATCCCGAGGTACTTGGTGAGCACCATGTTGAGGACACCGTAGTCGGAGTCCGCGAACCACCGGAAGATGGAGGTGGCGACCAGCAGCGGCATCGACCAGGCGGCGACCAGTGCGGCCGTCAGCAGCAGCCGGACCCAGGTGGACATCCGCTGCATGATCATGGCCAGGGCGAGTCCGCCGGCCATGGTGGCGAGCACACAGACGGCCATGAAGATGACAGTCCGCCAGACGACGTCCCAGAACTCGCCGTCCCCGAGGATGTTGGTGAACTGGTCGAAGCCGACCCAGGGAGCGTCCGAGCCGGACCACAGCTCGCGCCGGCCCACGTCCTGGAAGGACATGATGACCGTCTTGATGAAGGGCCAGACGAAGACCGCGGCGATCGCGATGAACGCCGGGGCTATCAGGAGGTACGGCAGCAGAGCGCCGGCCTTCCGCGGTTTACGGTTCACGTTTCTCGCGGGCTGAGGATCCACGCCCTCGGGGGCCCGCGGGACGGACACCGGCGGGTCGGCTGCTTTCATATCGGCGGCACTCATTGTGCTTGCCTTCCGTTTCGGACCGGATACCGGAGGACGGGGGCAGCGGACCCTTGCGGGCCCGCCACCCCCGTGGACGATCAGTCGAGTCGGTGCCTCATGCGCTCACCGGCTCGAAATCCGTGAGCCAGGGGCTCAGGACTCCTTGTTGATCATCGAGTCGATCTCCGCGTCGGCCGCCTTGGTGGCCTCCTCGACCGACTTGCCCTTGAGGATGTCGAGCAGCATGATCTCGAGCGTTTCCTTCTTCTCGATCGCGGTCCAGCCGGGGGCGATCGGGGTGAACCAGGCGTCCGGGACGGCGTTGGCGACGGCCGCGGTCTCCGGCTTGGCCTTCAGCGGCTCAAGCTGCTTGGTGTTGTTCGGAAGGATGTTCTTGGACGCGAGAACCTCCTCCGACTTCTCGGAGGTGAACATCGAGATCCACTCCTCGCCGAGATCCTGGATCTTCGACTTGGAGATGGTGGCCAGGTCCGAGCCGCCGATGAAGGAAGGCAGCGCCTTGCCGTTCGGGCCGGGCATACCCGCCGTGGCGATCTTGCCCTCAAGCTTCGGGTTGCCGTTCGCCTTCGAGTCGACGACGCTGCCGGCCTCCCAGCCGTTGCCGTAGAGAAGCGCGGTCTTCTCGTTGGCCATGACGTTGGCGTGGTCCGCCTCGTCCTTGGTCTTGTCGCCGTGGTTGTACTTCTTGACGAGCTCGACGAAGTCCGTGATGCCCTTCTGGGCCTCGGGGGTCGAGAGAGTGGACTTCCACTCCTTCTTGCCCTCGTCGTACTTGGCGATCTGGCCGCCCTCGGCAGCGACGTAGGACATCGCGGCGTACCAGTAACGGCCCGGCAGGTACAGCGGCGAGAACGCCTTGTCCTTGCCGTACTTCTTACCGATCTTGTCCAGCGCGGCGGTCAGCTCGTCCTGGGTGGCGGGGAGGGTGTCCTTGCCGGTGCCGGCCTTGAACATGTCCTTGTTGTAGATCGCGACACGGGCGCCCGCGTAGTAGGGAACGCAGTACTGCTTGCCCTCGAAGGCGCAGGTGTCCGCGAGGCCCTTGATCCAGGTGTCCGAGTTCTCATACTTCTTCGGGTCGATCTCGCCGAGCGCCCCGTTGAGGATGTAGGTCATGGTCTCGGTGTTGCCGAGCTCCACCACGTCCGGGAACTTGTCGCCGGCCAGAGCGGCGTCGAGCTTCTTGGCCTTGTCGCCCCACTGCTGGTACTGGACCTTGACCGTGACCTTGGGGTACTTCGCCTTGAACTGGCTGTTGACGTCCTTGACCAGTTCGGGCCACGTGCTCTGCGCGTCCGACATCAACCAGACAGTGAGCGTTTCCTTACGGTCCTTCGGGTCCTTCGACGACGCCTTGTCGTCGTCCGAACCACACGCCGCGATGGAAACCAACATGCCCGCGACGCCGATCGCCGCGATGAGCTTGCGCTTCACGCCACCCTCCTCAGGGATGCTGCAACCCCCTCCCCACCGCGCGAGAACGTCGACGAGTACCTCTGGGGCTGGGACCTGGTCTTTAATGGTTTAGACCAGTACCGGGAGCTTGGCCTAGACCTTTAGGGGTGTCAAGGGTGTATAAGAAGTGCACTCGCGTCCGTTATAGGACCGACACCTGAGGGAGGGCGACGAGCCGTGACCGGACCGTGCCACCATGTGAGCCGCGACAGACGGAGGAGCCGGTGACGGCAGCAACGCAGCAGTCGGGAAGGCGGGCCATGGGCGCCGACGGGGGCAGTTCGGAGAACGAGACGGGTGCGGGCGCCGGGACGCGCACCGCGCGCGTACCGAAGTACTACCGGCTGAAGCGACATCTCCTCGACATGACCGACACCATGCCGCCGGGCACCCCCGTCCCCCCGGAACGGACCCTGGCCGCCGAGTTCGACACCTCGCGCACCACCGTGCGCCAGGCGCTCCAGGAACTGGTCGTCGAGGGCCGGCTGGAACGCATCCAGGGCAAGGGCACCTTCGTCGCCAAGCCGAAGGTCTCCCAGGCCCTCCAACTCACCTCGTACACCGAGGACATGCGCGCCCAAGGGCTCGAACCGACCTCGCAGCTCCTGGACATCGGCTACGTCACCGCCGACGACACCCTCGCCGGGCTGCTCGACATCAGCGCCGGCGGCCGGGTCCTGCGCATCGAGCGCCTGCGCCTGGCGAGCGGCGAACCGATGGCCATCGAGACCACGCACCTCTCGGCCAAGCGCTTTCCCGCGCTGCGCCGTTCACTGGTCAAGTACACCTCGCTCTACACCGCGCTCTCCGAGGTGTACGACGTCCGGCTGGCCGAGGCCGAGGAGACCATCGAGACCTCCCTGGCCACCCCGCGCGAGGCCGGGCTGCTCGGCACCGACGTGGGCCTGCCGATGCTGATGCTCTCCCGGCACTCGCTGGACGAGCAGGGCGAACCGGTCGAGTGGGTGCGCTCGGTCTACCGCGGCGACCGCTACAAGTTCGTGGCCCGCCTGAAGCGGCCGCTGGACTGACCCCCCGTACGCACGTACGCCCGAACGGCCCCCGAACCCGCTCCCGGGGGCCGTTCGTCGTTGCCGGGGCCCCCGCTTGGCCTGGACCAGCCCCTGGACGTTTGCCGCCATTCCGGCCATCCGGCCGGTCCGTGACGACCGTTGCCGGACCGCAATGCGGACAGGGGGTGACGGTGGCCGGATCCCTCGCCTAGATTTCCTGCGCATTACAGGTGATCAGCGAGGGGACGGAGTCGCCGCCATGCCGGAAGAACCAGAAGGAAAGCCACCCACCGTCACACCGTTGCGGGTGGTCATCGCCCTGTGTCTCGTCGCGCCGTTCGTGGCGATGCTCTGGGTGAGTTCGTACGCGAAGATCGACCCGGCCTTCATCGGCATCCCGTTCTTCTACTGGTACCAGATGCTCTGGGTGCTGATCTCCACCGCGCTCACCATGATCGCCTACAAGCTGTGGCAGCGTGACCAGCGCGCCCGCAAGGGGGGTGCGTCGGCATGAAGGACGGCGTGAACGGCGTCGCGCTCGGCGTCTTCATCTTCTTCTTCCTGGCCGTCACGGTCATGGGCTTCCTGGCCGCCCGCTGGCGCAGGGCCGAGAACGAGGCCACGCTCGACGAATGGGGCCTGGGCGGAAGGTCGTTCGGCACCTGGGTCACCTGGTTCCTGCTCGGCGGCGACCTCTACACCGCGTACACCTTCGTCGCCGTGCCCGCGGCGATCTACGCGGCGGGCGCGTCCGGCTTCTTCGCGGTGCCGTACACCATCCTGGTGTACCCGCTGATCTTCACCTTCCTGCCGCGCCTGTGGTCGGTCTCGCACAAGCACGGGTACGTCACCACCTCGGACTTCGTCCGCGGCCGGTTCGGCTCGAAGGGGCTGTCGCTGGCCGTCGCGGTCACCGGCATCCTCGCCACCATGCCGTACATCGCGCTCCAGCTCGTCGGCATCCAGGCGGTGCTGGACGTGATGGGCGTCGGCGGCGGCGAGAACACCAACTGGTTCGTCAAGGACCTGCCGCTGCTGATCGCGTTCGCGGTGCTCGCCGCGTACACCTACTCCTCGGGGCTGCGGGCACCCGCGCTGATCGCGTTCGTCAAGGACGGGCTGATCTACCTGGTCATCGCCGTCGCGATCATCTACATCCCGATCAAGCTGGGCGGCTTCGACGACATCTTCGCCGCCGCCCAGGACAAGTTCAACCCGCCCGGGAAGCCGCCGACCGGGGCGCTCGCACCGGGTGAGGCGGGCCACTGGGGTTACGCCACCCTGGCGCTCGGGTCCGCGCTGGCGCTGTTCATGTACCCGCACTCGATCACGGCGACGCTCTCCAGCCGCAGCCGTGAGGTGATCCGCCGCAACACCACCATCCTGCCGCTCTACTCGCTGATGCTGGGGCTGCTCGCGCTGCTCGGCTTCATGGCGATCGCGGCCGGCGTCAAGGTGGAGAACGGCCAGCTGGCCATCCCGCAGCTGTTCGAGAACATGTTCCCCGACTGGTTCGCGGGCGTGGCCTTCGCCGCCATCGGCATCGGCGCCCTGGTGCCGGCCGCGATCATGTCCATCGCCGCGGCGAACCTGTTCACGCGCAACATCTACAAGGACTTCCTGAAGCCGGACGCGACGCCCGAGCAGGAGACCAAGGTCTCCAAGCTGGTCTCGCTGCTGGTCAAGGTCGGCGCGCTCGCCTTCGTCCTCACCATGGACAAGACCGTCGCGATCAACTTCCAGCTGCTGGGCGGGATCTGGATCCTCCAGACGATGCCGGCCCTGGTCGGCGGCCTGTTCACCCGGTGGTTCCACCGCTGGGCGCTGATCGCCGGCTGGGCGGTCGGCATGATCTACGGAACGGCTGCCGCCTACGGGGTCGCGAGCCCGTCGCAGAAGCACTTCGGCGGGTCCTCCAAGGAGATCCCGGGCCTCGGCGAGATCGGCTACATCGGCCTCACCGCCTTCGTGCTGAACGTCGTGGTCGTCGTCGTCCTCACCTTCGTCCTGAACGCCGTGAAGGCGCCCGTCGGGACCGACGAGACGTCCCCGGGCGACTACACCGCGGACGCGGGCGATCCGGGTGTCCAGGAGAAGCTGCCGCCGGCCACGGCGGGGGCGCCGGGCGGCCACTGACCGCCGGATACGCGTGAACGGGCCGCCGCGGAAGTCGGCGCCGGTTACGTCACC